>NZ_JALNUO010000004.1:0-353689 GCF_026540835.1 Sphingomonas sp. GC_Shp_6
CGCAACCCCCGGTGAATCACAAGCTACTGAAATCGCTCAACTCAATTTTCGGTCGGGCTCTAAAGGATTTTAAATTGAAGAATTATACTGATAATCAATGGAACAAAATAATTTATGTAGCGAGAGTTTGCGATGAAGCCGCTTACTCGATGGCAAGAAGGTTGGCGATGGTCTGGCTTATAAAAGGGAAGCGCGCAAAGGGCGAGCTAATTAACAAAGTTAAGCGTGAGCTCAACCGCGTAAATTCCCTTCGAGAAGACATAGGGTGGCCACCAATCGGTTACATTGGCGAGCTCCTACAAGAAGCGCAAAGGGAACTGATTTCCGTATAAAGGTATGTTTAGGCAATCAGGTGAGAAATTTCTATACCCGCGAACTCAACGTCGCTCATCATTTTAGCAAGTCGGGCGACCGTTCCCTGTCGCACTTGCCCGTAGCCTGCGGTGACGCTAATCTGATTGTGACCTAATGCTACTTCAATCTCATCATCAAGATAGCCAGCCAACCGTAACTGATCTGCCAACGTATGTCGGAAAGAGTGAGCGCCCAATCCGTCCGCTCCTTCCTTCAAGCCTATACGCTGTAAATAGGTCCGCCAAAAGCGCGAGCATTTAGCGGCTTGCCCTCGCTCATTGAAGCTGATGCCGCGGAAAAGCTGCTTAACTCCATCCCGATGCATGCGGCCGCGTTGACGGTCTACAAATTTTAGGAAGCCAACTTTAATAAGCAAAGGGTGAACGGCAGCGGGTCTATCGTAGCCGGACTTAGTGGATTTACCAATTTCCTCATCATGACGTATCATGAGATATGGCAGATCGTCCTGTACTTTCACGTCGTCTAGACTTAGCTGCGCGATCTCACCTATGCGTGCGCCCGTAAACATGCATACAAGGGGCACCCAAAACCGCCAATCGTCAGCTTTAACGGTGCCGGGGATAAACTCCTTGCCGTCGCGCTCAAAACCAACAAACAGCGGTGACGTCAAAATATCGTTCAACTGTTTTGTCGTAAACGGAGGGCGGCGGCGTTTTACCTTTTGCAGATCGTAAAAGAGACCGTTACAGGGATCACTGTCGATGTAGCTGTTGCTTCTGCACCACTTTAGAAAAGGAGACACGGTAGAAAGGTATTTATTGATGGTCGTCGGTGTTACGCCCTTTAGACCAGCTTCCTTGGCTTTGAATGCAGCTTCCCGCATTGTTAGACCGTCGTTGATTTTCCATTTACGAAAGGCTGGCGGCAGGGCGGCAACAGTATCGCGCCAGTCCCGAATATCAGTAGCAGTGACGGAAGCTACACTGCGCTTAGAACCGATAAATTCGGCAAACTGCTCTACAATCTTCCTATCTTGTGTTACCGTATCGGCTCGCTTGCGCTTTTCCATCATGCGCTGCGCCGAATAACGGTCAAACAGATCCATTATTGTTTGACCGTCATTAGCTTCGCTGTTTCGTCGTTCTTTTTCCTTAATGATGAAAGAGGATGGCATATATTCATCTGGCCGGCTCGCCATCGTCGCCAAGCTGGACGCTAGGGCATCCCGAAGCGCTAACGCTGCCTTAGTCGCGAAAGTGCGCCGCAAACCCTGATCGGACGGCATAACGTACCCACGACGTTCAAGTGCAAACGCGGGAAGGTCTAAGTAACTTTCAACTTCTCCAAGAAAGATACGCTCGTTAATTTTCTCTACTTGGCCTTGCAGCCATAGCTGCTGCTCGGCAAGGGGTAGATGACGGTCGTTGTAGCGCCGCCGGACAAGAGCGGGTGTTGCAAGCCGACCAAGATCGTATTGTTCGTTGACTAAGTAAGTGTCGAACTCTGTTTCCGTGATTTCGACAGCTGGTTGCTCGACCGCTAGCGCAGACTGTTGGGTCGCCAAAGCGACTTTTGCTTGCCACTTAGACAGCTGATGGAAAGCCAGCACTTCGGCTTTGCGCCGATCCGTCACTCCGAGGGATTTGGTAAACTCGGCCTTGCCGATCACCCCTCGGGCAGCCTTCGGCACCATCCAGCGAAGTTGCCAGTGCTGGCTGCCTTTGCGTTTAAAAAGGTAGTTTTCGAGCGCCATGCCTCCCGGTTAGCGCCAAAAACGTAGCATAGCAACGTAGCACTCGGGCGTTATATCTCCCTGTAAAAGCCAAGCTATTTTAATTTAGTGGGTTTTGATCCGCGATCCTTTCATCCTGTCTCCCCGACCATCATTCCGGATCGAAGATCACCGCTTGCGTATCCGCCTGTTCGATCCGGTAGGGCTTGCCTGCGACGACACCGCGTGTCGGGCTGCAGACATAATGGATGCCTGGCTTGGCCGCTTCGAGGATCAGCAGGATGTGGTCGCGCGTGCCGGGATAACGGCCGCCCACCGCGGCTTCGGTGGGTTCGCCGTCATGTTGGAACGCGAGGCTCGCGATCCGCCGTTCCGTCGTCGCCATGCCCATATCGGCCAGGTGATGGCGCACCGCATGCCAGGTCTGTTCGGCGGTGTCCGCATCGACATCGGGAACGTGGAATCGCATCATGGCATCCTTCGGAATTCGTCCGACACGGGTAACCGGATCGGCGATCCGCGCCAAGCGGGCTCAGGGCGATGGCGCCGCGGCAACGATCTCCGCGAGCGATGCGTCGCGGACGCCGAGCCGATCGAGCTGCGCGAACATCGCATCCCACCATCGGTGGAATGCCGCGAGGTCGGCCGCGTCGCGGACATAGGGGGTATGGCCCGGCGCGAGCGAGGGCGAGTGGAACGACAGCGTGAGCAGGCGCACCCCCTCGCCCACTGCGACCGCCACCGCCTCCAGCGCGGCGGCGATGGGCATATCCTCCGGAGTGAGCGCCACGCGCGACAACAGGCCGGTCCGTGCCGCCACGCCCCGTCCGTGCGGAATTGCGCCGAGCGCCGGATGGAGCCAAGGTCCGGCGCGGTGAGCGGCGCCGGTGAAGACCGTGGTTAACGGCAGTTCGATCAGGCCGCCGCGGTGGTATGCCGCGCTGCCGACTGCGGTGAAATCCGGGCCGCCGTCGCGGCTGTAATCGTAACGCGCGCGCACCGAGCTATCGATCCGGTAACCCCGCTCGGCGAGCAGCGCGCGGGTATGCGGGCCGATGCCGTAGCGGCCGGCGCGATAGGCGATCGGGCGGGCGCCGAACGCCGCTCCGATCGCGTCGCCCAGAACGTCGAGCTTGGCGGCCTCGCGCGCCGGCGGCAGGTTGCCGGGATAGCTGTCGACCGGACCGACGCTGTCCGCAAAGGGCGGGTTCACCCAGGCGTGAAGCTGCGCGCCGATGGTGGAGCGGCCATCCTCGATCACGCGCGCGAGAATATCGACGGCGGCGGGATCGGTCGCGATCGGGTGATCGATCATGCACGCCAGGCCGACGCCGCGATCCGCAAAGCGCCGATGCGCCGCCGGGAATGCCTGCATCGCCGTGGTCGATCGCGCCGCGGCATCGAGCGGCGCCCGCCAGTCGAACTCCTCCTCGACATCGGCGAAAACGGTGAAGCGGGTGCCGAAACGCTCCGGCCATACGATCCGTTCGTGCGGCGCGGGTGCCGGTTCGCGATAGGGCAAGCCCGCGCTCACGAGGTCAAGGATTGGAAGCCTGCTCCATCGGCGCATTCAGCGCGGCGGGCAGCCGCAATGTCAAGCGATCCGCGCCGATCGTCAGCGCCCCGCTCAGTTCGATCGCGAGATTGTGCGCGAGGCGGAGCGCGAAGCCGGTGCCGAGCAACGGCGCGCCCTCGCGCTCGTCCTCCTCGGTATCGAGGCTGAGCAGCGTGTCCCCCGCCGCGGTGCCGAGCGCGCGCGGCCGGTCGATCGCGATCGCGACGTTCCCGCCCTCGTCGGCGAAGCGCACCGCGACCCGCTCGCCCGCGCTCGACGCCGACGTGAGCGCCGCCAGCAGCCGCCCGACGAGCCGCTCGATCGCCCGGTCGTCCCCGGCGATCGGATAGGCCGATGCGCCGTCGACCACGAGCGTGGCACCGCGCAGCGACGCGAGCGGCTGAAGATCCGCCACGATCCGTTCGAGCATCGCCGCGACCGGCACGACGCCGCTGCGCAGTTCCAGCGCCCGCCCCTCGATCCGCGCCGCCACGTCGAGATCGTCGATCGCGGCGATCAGCGCGGAAGCCTGCGCCCGGATCGTTCCGGCCTGTTCGCGATACGGGTCGGGCACGTCGCCGAGCAACTGCGTCTCGATCAGCTCGGCAAAGCCTGCGATGGCATTCGTGGGCGTGCGCAGCTCATGGACGAGCTGGCGCAGCGAATCGGCCGCCGCCGTCGATCGCACCGGCGCGCGCGGCACGGCGGTTTCGTCCGCACGCGGCCGGCGCGCGGTGCCGCGCAGCCCGGTGAAGCGGCCGCTCGCGGGATCGAACACCGGCACGCCCGACATCCGCCATGATCCTGCCGCGTCCGACGATCCGCCGACCTCGAGCCGCGCATCGCCGAACCGCGAACGCCGGCGCAGCGCGCCGGCCGCGATGCCGTCGACGCGTACCACGCCTTGCGCCGCCCCATAGGCGAGCGACACACCCACCAGCGCCGCCCGCGCCACACCCTCGACCCAGCGGATCACGCCTTGCGCATCGGTCTCGTAGCGGAACGACGACGCTTCCGTGGGCGCGGAGGAAACCGCCGCGGGCTCTTCGCGCGCGCGGTTGAACGCGTCGATCCGGGCGACCAGATCCGAGATCACGAAGCCGCCCGGCGCACTGCGGACCGGCGGCGCGGCATCGGCTTGGCGCAACGCCTCCGCGACCAGCGGCAGGCTGCGCGTCACGTCGCCCAGCGCCACGAACGGCGTCTCGCTCAGCGGCGCATCGGGCGCGGGCGCGGCATCGTTTGCGGGGGACGGGATCGCCGGCGCGGGTGCCTCGCGCCCGCTGGTCGCCGCGGGATCCTGCGCGATGACGAAATCAGTGGCGCCGAACGCCGCGAGCGCCGTCGTCACCGCGCCCGGCAGGTCGCGCCGGTGGCGCAGGATCGAGCGTTGCGTCGGCCCGAGGCGCGGCAGCAGGTCGATCCAGTCGTCGCCCGGCAGCGTCGCGGTGCGTAGCACCGGCGCGGCGATCGCCAGCTCATCCTCCGCGAACAGACCGACCAGCGCGGCCGGCGGCTGCGCGAACGCCAACGCCCGCGCGCTCGCGGCCCGCACCGTCGCAGGCACCGCCTGACGGAGCAGACGGAGCCGGGCGATCACCGGCTCGTCGGCGGCGATCCGGCCCCGGGACATCAGGTCGACGAGCTGACGCCATGCGGCCTGCGCGCCATGACCGCTGACGATATCGCCCGAAAGAACGGTCTTGAGGCTATCGTCGAAGCGCAAGTCGGATCCCCTGGCACGAAAGCGGATGGCTCCGTTCGCAACCAATTCTTAACGCACCCCGACGCCGCGCGGAACCGCCCAATTCCACCGCGTAGCAATGTGGGACAATTGCGTTTCGCCGCAACTATCTTATCAGGACGCCAGCACGAACCGCAGCCGAGCACTGCGGAACAGGAGTTTTGCGTAATGGCGCTCGATCGGATCGATCGACAGATCTTGGGCCTGTTGCAGGCCGATGGCCGGATGACGAACGTCGATCTGGCTGAGCGCGTGGGCCTGACGGCGCCGCCCTGCCTGCGCCGGGTGCGCGCGCTGGAGGAAGCCGGTGCGATCCGGGGCTATCACGCGGATCTCGATGCGGCGACTTTGGGCTTTCCGATCACGGTGTTCGCCATGGTCAGCCTGCGCAGCCAGGCCGAGCACGACCTCCACGCGTTCGAGGAGCATGTCGCCTCGATCCCCGAAGTGCGCGAATGTCATATGCTGAACGGCGAGATCGACTTCATCTTGAAGATCGTGGCGAGCGACCTGAAAGGCTTTCAGGAGATCCTCACCACCCATCTGACGACAGCACCCAACGTGGCGAGCGTCAAGACATCGCTGACGATCCGCACCGCCAAGGCGTTGTCGGGGATCCCCGTTCCCGCCGACTGACCGGTTCGACCGCCGGCACGAAAAAGGGGCAGCATCGCTGCTGCCCCTTTTCCCGTTCAAACCGATCCGGGTTCAGGCCGGCTGCGAATCCAGCCAGCTCACCCACAGGTTCGCGATCCCCGAACGCGGAGCGCCGGTGACGAGCGCGAAGGCGGCCTTGGCGCCTGCCTTATCGCCCGAACGCGCCAGCGCGATACCGAGGCGGGTGTTGACCTCGTCGGTGTTCACGCCGCCCTTCTGCAAGGCGAGACGATAGAGCTCGATCGCCTTGGCGTTGTTGTCCGCACCCAGATATGCCTCGGCGGTCTGCGACGCGAGCTTGCCGTCGGCGCTGGCGGCAGCCTTCTTTTCGAGCGGCGCGAGCGAACCCTCGCTGCGCAGCGACTGGGCCGCGCTGCTGGCCAGCGTCGCGGCATAGCTGTTGCTGGCGGGCAGCTTGCCCGACGCGGCGCCTTCCTTCAGCACGGTCTGCGTCTCCGCGGGCAGACCCTTGTCGAATGCCTTCTGGGCATATTCGGCATAGTCGGCCTGATCGGCGAGCGCCTTGGCGGCGCGCAGCAGGCGGTAGAGGTCGAGCTTCTGCGCATTGTCGAGCTGCGCGATGCTGTTGCGATCCTGCAGTCCGTAGGTGACGATCACGTCACGCCAGTTCTTGGGGCTGGGATAAGCGGCGACATATTTCTTCAGCCATTCGAGCGTCAGCGCCTGGTTCTTCGAGGCGTTGGCGCGCGCGATGCCGTAGCGGTAATAATCCTCCGGCGCCTTCTGGCCGGCCGCGGTCTGCTTGGTGATCGCGGCGTCCAGCGCGGCGAGGCCGCCCGCCGTGTCGCCGCTCTCGACGCGCGCACGCACGATCAGCATGCCGATGTCGTTGTCGGTATAGCCGGCGGCCTGCGCCTGCTCGAAATACTTGATCGCGACGGGATATTGCTTGGCGTTGTACGACAGCGCGCCACGACGGAACGCATATTTGCCGATCATGTCGCGGGGCGTGACCGGGTTGGTCAGCAGCGTGTCGAGCGGGCCGGCCAGCGCGGTATCGTCCACCTTCGCGTTCGGATTGGCGGCGAGCTGGGCCGCCACCTTCTGCTGCTCGAGATCGAAACGCAGCGCCGCGGCGATATACCGGTCGTCATCCGTCTTCGCGGCGGCATCCATCTGCGCGATCGCGGGCTCGGCCACGGCGAAATTCTTGGCGGCGATCGCGGGCTGCGCGATCTGGGCGGCCTTCACCACGTCGGGGCTGTATTTGGGGCCGGCGGCCTCCTTCTTGTCCTTGGCCAGCGCCGGCGGCACGAGAGCCATACCGCTACCGACGGTGACGAGCGCCGCGGCAAGCGCAACCTTGGAAAATGTCTTCATGCGGGAATGCTCCTCGTGCGGCCGGATGCCGTGATGATCTCGTATGCGCTCTATCGCGCGGGCGATACGCGTTCAAGCGGACGCCGGTTCCGTGCATTCCCTGTCGCGAACGGGGTGAACCCTGATTGAACGCGCGCGACCGTGCCGCTACCCGGCGGCGATGATCGCTCTCCTTTCACCCGCCAAGACGCTCGACTACGAGACGCCCCTGCCCGCCGTCGCGCCGAGCCGCCCGAGACTGGAAAAGGAAGCGGCGACGCTCGCCCGCGCGGCATCGCATCTCACCCAGACGCGGCTGCGCGAGCTGATGCATATCTCCCCGGCGCTTGCCAAGCTCAACGCGGATCGCTTCCGCGACTTCGCCGATGCCCCCGAACGGCCCGCGCTCTACGCCTTCGCCGGCGACGTCTATACCGGACTGGAGGCGGCAACGCTCGACGAGGCGGCGGTGACGTTCGCGCAGGATCACCTGCGGATGCTGTCGGGGCTCTACGGGCTGCTCCGCCCGCTCGACGCGATGCGACCCTACCGCCTCGAGATGGGCACGCGCTGGGCGCCGCGCCGCAAGAGCCTGGTGGAATGGTGGGGCGACCGGATCGCCGAACTCGTCACCGCGGACGTGGAGGCCGAAGGATCGGGCGCGGTGCTGAACCTGGCCAGCCAGGAATATTGGGCGGCGGTCGACGGGCGCCTGCCGCCCGCGACCCGGATCGTCGCCGCCGATTTCCGCGAACACGGGCCCGACGGCCCGCGCTTCGTCAGCTTCCACGCGAAGAAGGCGCGCGGGCTGATGGCACGCTGGATGGTCGAGCATCATGTAACCGACATCGAGGCGATGAAGGGCTTCGACTCCGACGGCTATGCCTATCGGGCCGAGGGCAGCACCGACGATCGCTGGCTGTTCCTGCGATGAGCGCGGTCGTCATCGGCGCGTCGGGCGGGATCGGCGCCGCATTGGCCGAGGCGATCGCGGAGGAAGGCGAGACCGTCCACGCCTTCGCCCGCTCCTGGACCGGCGCCCGGCACATCGACGTGACCGACGAGGCGAGCGTGATCGCCGCGGTCGAGTCGCTCGGATCCGCCACGCCCACGCTGGCGATCGTCGCGACCGGGCTGCTCCATGAGGGCGATCGCGGACCGGAAAAGGCGACGCGCGAGATCGATCCGGCATGGATGGCGCGCAACTTCGCCGTCAACGCGATCGGCCCCGCGCTCGTCGCCAAGCATCTGTTGCCGCGCATGCCGCGGACGGGGCGGTTCGTGTTCGCGGTGCTCTCCGCCCGGATCGGCAGCATCGCCGACAATGCGATGGGCGGATGGCACGGCTATCGCGCATCCAAGGCCGCGCTGAACCAGCTGATCCGCACCATCGCCATCGAGGACAAACGCCGCAACGGCTCGGGGATCGTCGTCGGGCTTCACCCGGGCACTGTCGACACCACGCTGTCGCGCCCGTTCCAGGGCAACGTCCAGCCCGGCCGGCTGTTCGCGGCCGATCGCGCCGCGGTGCAGTTGCTCGACGTGGTGGATGGGCTCCGCGCGCCCGACAGCGGCAAGCTCTTTTCGTGGGACGGTGCCGAAATCGCGCCGTGATCCGGGGGATTTCCCAGGGCGGCAAGGCGTGCGATACCCGGCCACGCGCTAAGCGCTCCGCCGCCTGATGGGGCGTCGGTCAGGAGGAGGATGACGATGAAACTGTCCCTGTCGCTCGCACTGATTGCCACTGCGGCCCTGGTTTCGACCGGTGCCACCGCGCAGACCGCCAAGCCGGCGACCACCACTGCGACGAAAACGACCAAAATGGCGCCGATGTCGAAAATGACGCCGATGCCAACGATGGCCCCGATGGCGCATTCGACCGCCACGTCGCACGCGATGGTCGCCAAGACGACGACCACGCACACCACGACCGGCGGAATGACCGCCGCCAAGGGCCGGATGGTCACCACCAAGCTCGCGAACGGCAAGACCGTCACCTACAATTGCTCGCTCGCCGGCAACGCGTCCAAGAAGGCCTGCAAGTAACCACATGCCCGCCCACCCCCGCGTGCGCAGGCGCGCGGGGGTGGTAAGGTCGGCGCAACTCGGCTAGGATTCGTCACCGAAACGACGCAATCCGAAAGCAGCCCGATTTGACCGACGCGACGCTCCTCGCGGAGCCTTCCGATACCCCCACGATCTCGATCGTCGACGAGATGAAGTCGAGTTATCTCGACTATGCGATGAGCGTGATCGTCGCCCGCGCGCTGCCCGACGTCCGCGACGGCCTGAAACCCGTCCATCGCCGCATCCTGTACGGCGCGCACGAAAGCGGCTTCGTCGCCGGCAAGCCCTATCGCAAGTCCGCCCGCATCGTCGGCGACGTGATGGGTAAATATCATCCGCACGGCGACAGCTCGATCTACGACGCCTTGGCGCGCATGAGCCAGGACTGGTCGATGCGCGTGCCGCTGATCGACGGCCAGGGCAATTTCGGATCGATGGATCCTGATCCCCCGGCGGCGATGCGCTATACCGAGGCGCGGCTCGGGCGGGTGGCGAATGCGCTGCTCGGCGATCTCGACAAGGACACGGTCGATTTCGTCCCCAATTACGACGGCTCCGAACGCGAGCCCTCGGTGCTGCCGGCGCGCTTCCCCAACCTGCTGGTGAACGGCGCCGGCGGGATCGCGGTCGGCATGGCGACCAACATCCCGCCGCACAATCTGGGCGAAGTGCTCGACGCGTGCCTCGCCTGGCTCGATCGGTCGGTGGAGGGCGGTGCGCCGCTCACCACCGAAGAGCTGATGGAGATCGTTCCCGGCCCCGATTTCCCCACGGGTGCGATCATCCTCGGCCGGACCGGCGCGCGCAACGCCTATGAGACCGGGCGGGGATCGATCCTCGTGCGCTCGCGCTACGTGCTCGAGGAAAGCCGCGGCGAGAAGCGCGCGATCGTGCTCACCGAAATCCCCTATCAGACCGGCAAGAACGGCCTGGTGGAGAAGATCGCCGAAGCCGCCAAGGACAAGCGGATCGAGGGCGTCAGCGACATCCGCGACGAATCGAACCGCGAAGGCGTGCGCATCGTCATCGAGCTGAAGCGCGACGCGACGCCCGACGTAGTGCTGAACCAATTGTGGCGGCACACCCCGGCGCAGTCGAGCTTCCCCGCCAACATGCTGGCGATCCGCGGCGGCCGGCCCGAACTGCTCAACCTGCGCGACATCATCGCGGCGTTCGTCACCTTCCGCGAACAGGTCATCACGCGCCGCTCCAAGTTCGAACTGGGCAAGGCCCGCGAGCGTGCGCACATCTTGCTGGGGCTGGTGATCGCGGTCACCAATCTGGACGAGGTGGTGCGGATCATCCGCGGTTCCGCCAACGCCGCGGCGGCGCGCAATGCGTTGCTGATGCGCGATTGGCCGATCGCCGAGATCGCGGAGTATCTCACCCTCGTCGAAGCGGTCGAGACGGAACAGACCGGCGACACCTATCGGCTGTCCGACGTCCAGGTTCGCGCGATCCTCGATCTGCGTCTTCACCGCCTCACCGCGCTCGGCCGTGACGAGATCGGCGACGAGCTGAAGGCGCTGGCCGTCACCATCACCGATCTGCTCGCGATCCTCGCCGATCGCGCGAAGCTCTACCAGGTGATGCGCGAGGAATTCGCCGCGATCCGCACCGAATTCGCGACGCCGCGCCGCTCCGAGATCGCCGCCGCGGCGGACGGGATCGAGGACGAGGACCTGATCGAGCGCGAGGACATGGTCGTCACCGTGACCATGCAGGGCTATATCAAGCGCACCACGCTCGACAGCTTCCGCACCCAGGCCAAGGGCGGCAAGGGCCGCAGCGGCATGGCGACCAAGGACGAAGACGTCGTTACCGAATTGTTCGTGACGAGCACGCACACGCCGGTGCTGTTCTTCTCGACCCACGGCAAGGTCTATCGCAAGAAGGTGTGGCGCCTGCCCGAGGGCGGCCCGGCCACGCGCGGGCGTCCGATGGTGAACCTGCTGCCGCTGGCGGAGGGGGAGACGATCTCGACCGTGCTGCCGCTTCCCGAGGACGAGGCGGAATGGGGCAAGCTCCACGTCATGTTCGCCACCGCCAAGGGCAGCGTGCGCCGCAATTCGATGGACGCATTCACCAACGTGCCCACCAACGGCAAGATCGCGATGCGCTTCGAAGACGACAGCGACGACCGCCTGATCGGCGTGGCGCTGCTGAGCGAGGACGACGACGTGCTGCTCGCCACGCGCGAGGGCAAGGCGATCCGCTTCGCCGGCGACGACGTGCGCGAGTTCCAGAGCCGCACCGCGACCGGCGTGCGCGGCATCGCGCTGAAGGGCGACGATGCGGTCATCTCGCTCTCCGTGCTTCACGGCGTCGGCGCAACGCCGGAGGAGCGCGAATCCTATCTCCGCTTCGCTCCCTGGAAGGGCGAGAAGGAGGGTGAGCCCGAACTCCGCCCGGACCGGTTCGAGGAACTGCGCAGCCACGAGCAGTTCATCCTGACGGTGTGCGCCAACGGCTATGGCAAGCTGTCGAGCGCCTATGACTATCGCCGCACCGGGCGCGGTGGCCAAGGCATCACCAATATCGACAATATCGCGCGCAACGGGCCCGTGGTCGCCAGCTTCCCGGCGTCCAAGGGCCACCAGTTGATGATGGTGACCGATCAGGCGAAGCTCATCCGTACCACGCTTGGCAGCCTGCGGGTCATCAGCCGCAATTCGGCGGGCGTGAGGCTGTTCGACGTGGCGAAGAACGAGCATGTCGTGTCCGCGGCGCGCGTCGAGGAGACGGTGGAGGAGGCCGAGGTAAACCTGGCCGACGAGAAGACGATCGATCCCGTGCCCGACACCGGCGCGACGATCGGCGAAGACGAGGCCGCCGGCCCGGCGGACGGCGAATGAGCGCCGCATCCGAGACCACCGCGTATAAGGTGCTGACGGCCGAACAGATGGCGACGCTGGAGAGGGACGGCAATTTCGCGGGTGCGCCGGTGGATTTGGCGGATGGCTATATCCACCTTTCCACCGCCGCGCAGTTGACCGAAACGGTCGACAAGCATTTCGCCGGCCAGACCGACCTCCATGTCGCCGCGGTCGATCTGGGCGCATTCGGCGAGACGCTGAAATGGGAGGAAAGCCGCGGCGGGCAGCTCTTCCCGCATCTCTACGGCCCGCTGCCGCTGGAGACGGTGATCGCCTACGGTCCGCTGAAGCGCGACGACGATGGACGCGTCAAGCTGCCGATCGCGGGGTGAGATCCGGGCATCAGGCGTAGAGGTCCACCACCTCTGCGCCCTCGCCCACCGCCGCCAGCAGCAGCGTGCGGTGGCAGTGGCACGGGTCGCGCTCGTAGCAGAGCAGCGCGCTCGGCATCTCCGCGGCGAGGCCCAGCATGATCGCGGCCTGCGCCTGTGCTTCGGGCAGTTCGAGCTGTTCGGCATAGACCGCTTCGAGCGTCGCGACGTCGCCCTTCTTGGCGGCATCGCGTCCGCGCTTGGGCGTGCCGAGCGCCTTCAGATGGTGATAGCCGATCCCCGCTTCCTTGAGCGAGGCCGCGAGCGACGATTTGGAGAAGCCCGGCCGGCGCGAAAGCGGGAGGGCGCGGACGTCGATCACGCGCTTCACCCCGGCCTTCTCCAGCGCGGTGAGGAAGTCGGCCATCGTCGTGGCCTCGTAACCGATGGTATAGATGGTCATGGCATCGAAGTGGGATTGCCCGCCTGACAGCGCAACGCGCGCGCGCTATCGCGGCGCGCATGACTCATGATATCCACATCATCGGCGGCGGCCTCGCCGGATCCGAAGCCGCCTGGCAATTGGCGGAAGCCGGCTTCAAGGTCCGGCTGTCCGAGATGCGCGGCAGCGGGGAGGCCACGCCCGCCCATCAGAGCGACGATCTGGCCGAACTCGTCTGCTCGAACAGCTTCCGATCGGACGATGCGGAGGCGAACGCGGTGGGGCTGCTCCACCAGGAGATGCGCGCGCTCGGCTCGCTGATCCTGCGCGAGGCGGACAAGCACCGCGTACCGGCGGGCTCCGCGCTCGCGGTCGATCGCGAGGGCTATGCGGCGGGCGTGACCGCGGCGCTCGACTCGCACCCGAACGTCAATTTGGTGCGCGAGCGGGTCGATGCGCTGCCCGACGGCCCCGCGATCGTCGCGACCGGGCCGCTGACCGCCACCGCGCTCGCGCAGGGCATCGGGGCGGCGACCGGCGCCGAGGCGCTCGCCTTTTTCGACGCGCTGGCGCCGATCGTCCACCGCGACAGCATCGACATGGACATCGCCTGGTTCGCCAGCCGCTGGGACAAGGGCGAGACCAAGGATTACATCAACTGCCCGATGACGAAGGACGAATATCTCGCCTTTCATACCGGGCTGGTGACGGGCGAGACGACACCGTTCAAGGATTGGGAAAAGGACACGCCCTATTTCGAGGGCTGCATGCCGATCGAGGTGATGGCCGAGCGCGGGGTGGACACGCTGCGCTACGGCCCGATGAAGCCGGTGGGGCTGGACGATCCCGGGACCGGTCGCTGGCCGCACGCGGTGGTGCAGTTGCGGCAGGACAATGCGAGCGGCACCTTGTGGAACATCGTCGGCTTTCAGACGAAGCTGAAACATGCCGAGCAGGTGCGGCTGTTCCGGACCATTCCGGGCTTGCAGAATGCCGAGTTTGCTCGGCTGGGCGGGCTTCATCGCAACACCTTCATCCGCTCGCCCGAACTGCTCGATCCGACCCTGCGGCTGAAGTCGCGACCGAACCTGCGCTTCGCCGGACAGATCACGGGATGCGAGGGCTATATCGAAAGCGCGGGCATCGGGCTGATGGCGGGGCGCTTCGCCGCCGCGGAACTCTCGGGGCGCACGCTCGCCCCACCGCCTGTGGAGACGGCGCTCGGCGCGCTGCTGGGCCATATCACCGGCGGCGCGGAGGTGGAGACCTATCAGCCGATGAACGTCAATTTCGGCCTGTTCCCGCCGATCCCCGGCCGCACCAAGAAGGCGGATCGCAAGCGGATGTACACCGATCGCGGGCGTGCGGCGCTGGCGGCGTGGATGGCGGCCTAGAACATTATCTTGATCCGTTTGCCCCGAGCTTGTCGAAGGGCGTGCTCCACGTGCGAAGGCGCGACTGCGGAGAACGTGCTTCGACCAAGCTCAGCACGAACGGTGGAGAGACTCGATCAGCCCGATGCAAGGCGGCCTAGCTGTCGTCCGCGGCGGCGGCCGGGGCCGCAGCGGGCGCGCATTTCACCCGCGCGCGGTTGCTGCGCTTGGCGGCGGTCGCGGCGAATTCGGCGGGGGTCATGGCACCCGAATGGTCCGCATCGGCGCCGGCGAACTTCGCCTCCGCCTTCACCGCCCATTCGTCGAACGAGAGCTGGCCGTCATGATTGGCATCGAGCTTGGCGAAGGCTTTGCGCCGGGCCGCCAGATATTCCTCGCGAGTCACCTTGCCGTCGCGATCCTTGTCATACCGGTCGAACCGCTTCTGCTCGCGGGTGCGCTCGGTCGCCTCGGGCGCGCGATCGGGCAGCGGATCGTTCGCGCCGGCACCGGCTTGCGGCGACGACGCCGCGAGCGCCGGCAACACCGCGCCCGGCCGCGCATCGCCGCGAAAGAACAGCAGCCCCGCGCCCGCCAGCGCCAACGCCGCCACCGCGCCGATCAGGTAACGCCACATCGCCCCACTCCCCGCCTGCCCTCGCACGACAGGCTAACGCGCCACATGGCGGCGGCAACCGCGAAAGGGTCGATTTCAAGTCCCATTCCAGCGATGCCGCAACAGGCGCAGCACGCGGCGTGGACCAGCCTTGGGCGGGGGCTCGGGCATCAGGTCGAAACGGGCGAGCAGCGCCAGCGCACCGAGCGCGCGCGTAGACCGGACCCAGCGCTGCCGGAACACGACGTCAATCTGCTCGCCAGCCATCGCCTTCGCGCGCGCGCCCTCTTCCGGGTCGCGCAGATGGATGGCGAGGTCGGCCAGCGCCCAACCCTCGCCCGCCGATCGCGGCTGCGCCTCGTCCGCACCGCAGATACGGGCTGCCGCCGCGAAGAGCGTGCCGCCCCGCGCGGCGCCATAGGCCGACAGCGCTTCGGCATCGAGCGGTACGCCGTCGATCAGCAGCTCCCAGCCGTCGATCATCTCCGCGAGCATCCGCCCCGAGACACCGCCTGGCAGGACGGCGGCATGCAGCGCGCTGAGGATGGGTTCGGCCGGCGGCGTGGTCGAATCCAGCGCTATCAGCGCCTCGTACCACCAGGTGAGCCGCATCTGCCCGACCATCGGATCTCGCGCGGCCCGCACGATCGCGGCCAGCCGGCCGTCCAGCGCGAACAGCGCCTCCAGCGCGCCCCGCACCCCGGCCGCCGCATAGGAGAGAGCGAGGGCGCGCTCGGCCTGAGCCGCCCCCTCCCCCACGGCGGCGTTCACTTGCGGTAGCACACCGCCTTCACCGCCTCGGTCACCTTCGCCGCGGTGACGAGCGCCAGCTTTTCGAGATTGGCCGCATAGGGCAACGGCACGTCCTCGTCGGTCACGCGCATCACCGGCGCGTCGAGGTCGTCGAACCCTTCCTCCATGGCGATGCTGATGATCTCGGACGAAATCGAGCAGGTCGGCCAGCCCTCTTCGACGACAACCATCCGATTGGTCTTCTTTAGGCTTTCGAGCACCGCCGCCTTGTCGAGCGGACGCAGCGTGCGCAGGTCGATCACCTCGGCATCGATCCCCTCGCCCGCCAGCGTCTCGGCGGCTTCGAGCGCGAGCCCGACACCGATCGAATAGCTGACGATCGTCACGTCCTTGCCCGCGCGCATGATCCGCGCCTTGCCGATCGGCAGGACATGGTCGTCGAGCTTGGGCACCTCGAAGGTGCGGCCATAGAGCAGCTCGTTTTCGAGGAACACGACCGGATCCTCGGTGCGGATCGCCGCCTTCAACAGGCCCTTCGCATCGGCGGCATCATAGGGCGCGATCACGATCAGGCCGGGCACGCTCGCATACCAGGGCGCATAATTCTGCGAATGCTGCGCGCCGACGCGGCTGGCGGCGCCGTTGGGCCCGCGAAACACGATCGGGCAGCGCATCTGCCCGCCCGACATATAGTTCGTCTTGGCGGCCGAATTGACGATGTGGTCGATCGCCTGCATCGCGAAGTTGAACGTCATGAACTCGACGATGGGACGAAGCCCCCCCATCGCCGCGCCCGTGCCGACGCCCGCAAAGCCATATTCGGTGATCGGCGTATCGATCACGCGGCGCTCGCCGAATTCGTCCAGCAGGCCCTGCGTCACCTTGTACGCGCCCTGATATTGCGCGACTTCCTCGCCGATCACGAACACGCGATCGTCGCGGCGCATCTCCTCGGCCATCGCATCGCGCAGCGCCTCGCGCAGCGTGATCTTCACCATCTCGGTGCCTGCCGGGATCGCGGGATCGCTCACATCGGCATCGTGCCGCGCGGCGTCGAACATCTGGCGCGCGCCAGTTTCCACCTTGTGCGGCGTGTTGCTCTCGGGTGCGGTGGGCGCCGCATCGGCGGGCTGCTCTTCCTTGGGGCTCGCGTTCGCGGCGTCGCCCGCGCGCTCGCCGGTGTCGGCCGATTCGTCGTCGCCGGCCAGCTCCATGATGACGGTGCCGACCTTCACATTGTCGGTGCCCTCGGCGACGAGGATCCGCGCGACGGTGCCTTCATCGACCGCCTCGAACTCCATGGTCGCCTTGTCCGTCTCGATCTCGGCCATGATGTCGCCGGACTTGACGGTGTCGCCCTCCTTCACCAGCCATTTGGCGAGCGTGCCCTCCTCCATCGTGGGAGAAAGCGCGGGCATCTTGATCGCGATCGCCATCAGTAACGCTCCACCAGCACGTCGGTATAGAGTTCGGCATGCTCGGGTTCGGGCGTGCTTTCGGCGAAATCGGCGGCTTCGTTCACGGTCTTGCGGATCTCCTGTTCGAGCGTCTTCAGCTCGGCCTCGGTCACGCCCTGTTCGTCCAGCAGCTTCTTGACGTGCTCGATCGGGTCGGACTTGTCGCGCACCGCCTGCACCTCTTCGCGGCTGCGATATTTGGCGGGGTCGCTCATCGAATGGCCGCGGTAGCGGTAGGTCTTCATCTCGAGGATGATCGGCCCCTTGCCCGCGCGCACCCAGGCGAGCGCCTCTTCGGCCGCGCCGCGGCACGCCAGCACGTCCATTCCGTCGACCTGGATGCCGGGAATGCGGAAGCTTTCGCCGCGGCGATAGAGCTGGTCTTCGGCCGACGCGCGGTTGACGCTGGTGCCCATGGCATATTGGTTGTTCTCGATCACATAGATGATCGGCAGCTTCCACAGCTCGGCCATGTTGAAGCTTTCGTACACCTGGCCCTGATTGGCCGCGCCGTCGCCGAAATAGGCGAGGCAGACGCCGCCATCGTCGCTGTACTTGTGCTTGAACGCGAGGCCGGTGCCGAGCGACACCTGCGCACCGACGATGCCGTGGCCGCCGTAGAAGCGCTTTTCGGTCGAGAACATATGCATCGACCCGCCCTTGCCCTTGGATATGCCTGCGGCACGCCCCGTCAGCTCGGCCATGATGACCTTGGGATCGATGCCGTAAGCGAGCATGTGGCCATGGTCGCGGTAACCGGTGATGACCGAATCCTTGTCGCCGTCGAGCGCCGACTGCAGCCCGACCGCGACCGCTTCCTGCCCGATATAAAGATGGCAGAAACCGCCGATGAAGCCGAGGCCGTACAACTGGCCCGCCTTTTCCTCGAACCGGCGGATCAGCAGCATCTCCTTGTAGAACTGAAGAAGCTCGTCCCTGGTCGCCGCATAGGGCGCAGGGTCCGCGGGGCGTTCGCGGTTGGGAATGGGCGGCTCGCTGAGCGCGCGGACGGGGGCTTTGGCCACGTTGGGGAAACCTTGGTTCCGGGGAGGACGAATGAGCGCCTATAGGCGCGGATGACGCCCCGTATCAATTGCCCGCTTTCGCGAGAGCCCAGCGCACGAGCGGTTGCCCTTTCTACGGGGAGCGGCCAAAGCGCGCCGGACGATGGACATGATCGCAACGCCCGCCCGGCCCATCCACCCGTTTCGGCTCGCGAACTTCCGCGCCTACTGGCTGTCGCGCTTCACCGGCACGATCGCGCTGAGTTCCATGTCGATCGTGATCGGCTGGCAGGTGTACAACATCGCGCGCGAGACGATGCCGATCAAGGAAGCCGCGTTCCTGCTCGGCATGATCGGCTTCGCCCAGTTCGTCCCGCTGTTCCTCCTGACGCCGATCGTCGGGCTGGTGGCCGATACGGTGGATCGCCGCTGGATCGTGCGCGCCACCACCTTGCTGTTGCTGGCGACGGCGGGAACTCTTGGCCTGCTGACGCTCTCCGGCAGCCTGTCGCTGGTCGCGCTGTTCGGCGCGGCCGTGGCGTTCGGGATCGCGCGGGCGTTTTCTGGGCCGGCCTATTCGGCGCTCGCCCCCAATCTCGTGCCGCGCGAGAGCCTGCCGACCGCGATTGCGGTCAGCTCCATCGCATGGCAGGTGGGCACGATCGCCGGGCCGAGCGTCGGCGGCATCCTCTACGCGATCCACCCCGATGTGGCGTACGGCACGGCGACCCTGCTGTTCGCGGTCGCGCTGCTGATGATCTTTCTGATCGGCCCCGTGCCGCAGCCGCCGGTCGAGAAGGATCACCGGCCGCTCGCCCGGATCGTCGAGGGCTTCGCCTATGTCCGCCACAACCGGCTGGTGCTGGCGACGATCACGCTCGATCTCTTCGCGGTGCTGCTGGCCGGATCGAGTGCGCTGCTGCCGGTGTTCGCGCGCGACATCCTGCACGTCGGCTCGCGCGGGCTCGGCATCCTGGCCGCCGGCATGGGGATCGGCGCGGCGACGACGGCGATCTGGTTCTCGGTGCGGCCGATGACGGTCGATGTCGGCCGCAAGATGCTAGCCGCGGTGATCGTGTTCGGCGCGGCCATCCTCACCTTCGGTCTGTCGCGCTCGTTCGGGCTGAGCCTTGCCGCGCTGATCGTGGCGGGCTGTGCGGACATGGTGTCGGTCTATGTCCGCCAGTCGCTGATCCAGCTTCATACCCCCGACGCGATGCGCGGGCGGGTGAGCGCGGTGTCGCAGCTCACCATCTCGGCGTCGAACGAGCTGGGCGAGGCCGAAAGCGGCCTTCTCGCCAGCCTGCTCGGCCCAGTAGGCGCGGTGGTGTTCGGCGGGGTCGGCGCGATCGTGGTGACGCTCGCCTGGTCCCGCCTGTTCCCGGAACTGAAGGCGGCGCGGAGCTTTGATCCGCCAGCGGAACCCGAATTTCCTGCCCAGAACGGAGTCTCGGTGCCATGAAGGCCAACACCATCCTGGAGACGATCGGCAACACGCCGCACGTCCGCCTGTCCAAGCTGTTCCCGGACTCGGAGGTTTGGATCAAGTCCGAACGCTCCAATCCCGGTGGATCGATCAAGGACCGGATCGCGCTGGCGATGATCGAGGCGGCGGAAGCCGATGGCCGTTTGAAGCCCGGCGGCACGATCATCGAACCGACCAGCGGCAACACCGGGGTGGGCCTCGCCATGGTCGCCGCGGTGAAGGGCTATAAGCTCGTCCTCGTCATGCCCGAAAGCATGAGCATCGAGCGCCGCCGCCTGATGCTGGCTTATGGCGCACGCTTCGACCTGACTCCGCGCGAAAAGGGCATGAAGGGCGCGATCGAACGCGCGCTTCAGCTGGTGGAGGAAACCCCCGGCGCCTGGATGCCGCAGCAGTTCGAGAACCCGGCGAACATCGACGTTCACGTCCACACCACGGCGCGGGAAATCCTTGCCGATTTCGCCGATACGCCGATCGACGTGCTCATCACGGGCGTCGGCACGGGCGGCCACATCACCGGCGTCGCCGAGACCCTGAAGAAAAGCTGGCCGGGGCTGAAGGTGTTCGCGGTCGAGCCCGCCGCCTCCCCGGTGATCGCCGGCGGCCAGCCGGGGCCCCACCCGATCCAGGGCATCGGTGCGGGCTTCATCCCGGCCAATCTCCACACCCAGGCGCTCGACGGCGTGATCGAGGTGGACGCCGCGGTCGCCAAGGACATGGCACGCCGCTCCGCCACCGAGGAAGGCATGCTGGTCGGCATCTCGTCGGGCGCGACGCTGGCCGCGATCCTGCAGAAGCTGCCCGACCTGCCCGACGACGTCCGCGTCCTGGGCTTCAACTACGATACCGGGGAGCGGTATCTGTCGGTGCCCGACTTCCTGCCCGAAAGTTGATGCGTCGCATCGATGCGGTGCCCGTCGCGATCGCCGCGCTGGCGGTGATCGCGCCGACCATCGTCGTCACCCATCCGCCGGCGATACCCGATCGCATCGTCCGGCCGGTCGCGCTGCCGAAGCGCCGGATCGTGCCGATGGCCGAGGTGCCGCCGGTCGAGCCGGTGGCGTTCATCGATATGTCGCCCGACGAAGCGCGCGCGTATAATGCGGACGTGCCCTTCTCGACCGAGCCGAACCCCGCCGCGCGTCCTTTCCGGATGAGCGGGCCGCCCGAGGCGCAAGCGCGCGCGACCGACTGCCTCGCGGCGGCGGTGGTCTATGAGGCGGGGGACGATGCGGAGGGCGAGCGCGCGGTGGCACAGGTGGTGCTCAACCGGCTGCGCCACCCGGCCTTCCCAAAGACCGTGTGCGGCGTGGTGTTCCAGGGGCAGGAGCGCAGCACCGGTTGCCAGTTCACTTTCGCCTGCGACGGCGCGCTCGATCGCTGGCATCCGTCGGATGCGGCATGGCGCCGGGCGCGCGAGGTGGCGCACGCCGCGCTGGCCGGATCGGTCGACCGGCCGGTGGGCTATGCCACGCATTACCATACCGACTGGGTGGTGCCCTATTGGCAGTCCAGCCTCGACAAGATCGCGGCGGTCCACACGCATTTGTTCTTTCGCTGGGCTGGCTGGTGGGGCACGCCGCCCGCGTTCAACCGTCAGGTCAGCAGCGACGAGCCGGTGATCGCGCATCTGGCCGCCCTGTCCGAGGCGCACCGCACCGCCACCGAGATCGCCGGTGCGGACGACCTGCCCGTGAGCGGCGACGGCGAGGCGGTGCTGCCGACCGACTCCGATCCCGACGCCTTCCTGCTGCTGCTGCCGGCTGGCCAGCCCGCCGATTCGTACAAGGCGATGGCACTGCGCCTGTGCGGCATCCGCGCGCATTGCCAGGTGATGGGCTGGACCGATCCCGCGCTCGTTGCGACCGCGCTGCCGCTGACGGCGGAACAGGTCTCGACGCTCGCCTTCAGCTATCTCCACGATCGGGCGAGCGGGTATGACAAGGCGCTGTGGAACTGTCAGACGGTGCGCCGCGCCAACCCCGCCGAATGCATGAAGCGCCAGACGGTGCTGCCGAACGCCGCCGCCACACCGGCTCCGGATCTGGGCGGGGTCCGGCGCAAATCGACGATCGAGCCTCCGCCGACGAATAGCCAGGCGCCCGAATAGATCGAAATGCCGCTACGTCGATCCTCTAGCGCGATCCGTTCGTGTTTCGACAAGTTCAACGCGAACGGAGCAAGGCTTCGACCGTCACGGCCCTCGTCCGCCATCGGACGAGGGCCGCGAGGCGTCAGGCCGCCATGAACATCTCGGGCGGCAGCGCCATCAGCGCCTCCGCGCCGCCCTCGATCTGGCGGCGCAGCGAACCCGCCTGCGGCATGATCCGCTCCGCGAAATAGCGCGCGGTGACGAGCTTGGCGTCGAGGAACGCGGCATCGCCCTCGCCCGCCGCCTTCAGCCTGGCCGCCGCCGTCGCCATGCGCAGCCACATCACGCCCACCGCGACGATCCCCATCAGGTGCATGTACGGCACCGCACCCGCACCCACATTGTCGGGATTCTTCATGCCGTTGGCCATGAACCACATCGTCGCCGCCTGAAGCTGGCCATTGGCCTTTTCCAGTGCCGCGGCGAAGTCGGCGGTCGCCGGCTCGGCCTTGCCGGCCGCGACGTCGTCCGCCACCACCTTGAAGAACGCCTGCACCGCGCGACCGCCATTCTGTGCCAGCTTGCGACCGACCAGATCCATCGCCTGCACGCCGTTGGTGCCTTCGTAGATCATCGCGATCCGCGCATCGCGGACATATTGCTCCATGCCCCATTCGGCGATGTAGCCATGGCCGCCATAGACCTGCTGCGCGTTGGTCGCGACCTCATAGCCCTTGTCGGTGCCGACGCCCTTGATGACCGGCGTCAGCAGACCGATCAGGTCGGACGCCATCTGGCGATCCTCCTCGCTCGATGCGGCATGTTCGAGATCGACCTGGAGCGCACCCCACAGGCAAAGCGCGCGCAGCCCCTCCGTCCACGCCTTCGCGTCCATCAGCATGCGGCGGATATCGGGATGGACGAACAGCGTGTCGGCCTTTTCGCCGGGCTCCTTGGGGCCGGTGAGCGCGCGACCCTGGCGGCGGTCCTGCGCATATTGCACCGCATTCTGGTACGCGGTCTCGGCGACGCCCAAGCCCTGCAGCCCGACGCCCAGCCGCGCTGCGTTCATCATGATGAACATCGCGGCGAGGCCCTTCATCTCCTCGCCGACCAGCCAGCCGGTGGCGCCGTCATAGTTCATCACGCAGGTGGAATTGGCGTGAATGCCCATCTTGTGCTCGATCGAGCCGCACGACACGCCGTTGCGCGCGCCGGGATTGCCGTCGGCATCGACGAGGAACTTGGGCACGACGAAGAGCGAGATGCCCTTCGAACTGTCTGGCGCGCCCGGCGTCTTGGCGAGGACGAGATGGATGATGTTGCTCGTAAGGTCGTGCTCGCCCGACGAAATGAAGATTTTGGTGCCGGTGATCGCATAGGAGCCGTCCGCCTGCGGCTCGGCCTTGGTGCGGATCAGGCCCAGATCGGTGCCGCATTGCGGCTCGGTCAGGTTCATCGTGCCACCCCACTCGCCCGACACCATCTTGGGCACGTACATCGCCTGCTGCTCGGGCGTGCCTTTCGCGATCAGCGCGGCGATCGCGCCGTGCGTCAGGCCCGGATACATGGCGAAAGCCATGTTGGCCGAGATCATATATTCCTGGAACGCGGTCGAGACGACGTGCGGCATGCCTTGGCCGCCGAGCGTCTCGGGCGCGCTGAGCGTGCCCCAGCCCGATTCGACGAACTGCGCATAGGCGGCCTTGAAGCCCTCGGGCGTGGTCACGCTGCCGTCGTCGTGGCGCGTGCAGCCCTGCTGGTCGCCCGACTGGTTGAGCGGGAACAGCACTTCGGCGACGAAGCGGCCGCCTTCCTCCAGCACCGCATCGACCACGTCGGGCGTGGCGGCGGCGAATCCCTCCAAGTTCGAATGCTGCGCGAGCCCGACGACATGTTCGAGGATGAAACGCGTGTCGCGGACGGGAGGCGTATATTGGGGCATGCGATCAATGTCCTTGGATGTCGTGGCTGCGGCCGGCTTCGAGCACGGCGATGAACCCGGTGAGTTCGGCGATGGCGGCGTCGATGTCGTGCTTCTGCGATTCGAGCAGCGCAACGCGGTCGCGGCACCGGTCGATCGCGGCCTGACGCTGCGTCCGGCGACCGTCGCCGAGATCGTAGAGATCGATCATCGCGCGGATGTCGCCGAGCGAGAATCCGACGCGCTTGCCGCGCAGGATCCAGGCCAGGCGCGCGCGGTCGCGGTGCGAATAGATCCGCGCGGTGCCGCGCCGCTCGGGCGCGATCAGCCCCTCGTCCTCATAGAAGCGAAGCGCGCGTGCGGTGATGCCGAATTCCGCCGAGAGATCGGATATGGTGAAATTCGCGCGATCGGGCCGCGGCGGAACGACAGCATGGGCGACAGCGACAGCCATGAGCCGCTCTCTACCTACCCTTTACGTCAACGTCAACCGCCGCAAAGCGCGCGACCGGCACCATCGTGCAGCGTCGCCGCCTCGGCGAGGGACGCGCTCACCCGATCGACCGCCATCGCCGCGAGCGACGCGCGGCCTCCGCACACCGCGTCGCATTCGGGCGGAACCTCGGGCGGAAGGACGATCCGTTCGCCATCGAAGATCGCACGGATCCGGCAGTCGCCGAAGACCATGTCGAGCCGCGATCCCGAGCGGCGCAGCGTGCCCGATGCGGCGCAACTCTGCCCCTCGCCATAATCGACCAGCGCACCGACTCGCGTGGCGGTGGCGCCAGAGCCCATCACGCAGAGCCGATCGGTGCCGCGTGCCCAGGACCCCGCGATCGAGCCCGCCGGATCGGCGACCAGCCCCGCCGAAACCGCCGCCGCCTCCAGTCGTGCGCCGGGCGAATCGGATGCGGCGGGCGCTGCCGGCTTCGCGCAGCCCGCGAGCAGCAGCGCCAGCGCCAGCGCCCGTCTCATATCGGCGCGAGGCCGTCGCCGTCGATCCGCCGGTAGAAGCAGCTCGCCGCCCCGGTGTGGCAGGCGGGGCCCGCGGGTTCGACGATCAGCCACAGCGCATCCTGGTCGCAATCGATCCGCATCTCGATCACGCGCATGACATGGCCCGACGTTTCGCCCTTCTTCCAGAGCCGCCCGCGGCTGCGCGACCAGAAGACCGCCTCGCCGCTCGCACGGGTAGCGGCGAACGCTTCGGCGTTCATGTGCGCCACCATCAGCAGGGCGCCGGCCGAATCCGTCAGAACGGCGGTGATGAGCCCGGCCGCGTCATAGCGGGGATCGAGGACGAGGCCGGTGTCGCGCGGATCGGTCATGCCGCCTCCTAGCAGCCAAGCCGATGTTGCGTAACCATGACAAGGTAGCGACAAACCCGCATCGCCCCCCTATATGGCGCTCGCACGCTGCGGACGGGTTATCCATGCTGACCACACATCCTTTCGATGACGACAAGCTCCGCGAGGAGTGCGGGATATTCGGCGTTTCCGCCACCGAAGGCGCCGCGGCGCTGGTGGCGCTGGGGCTTCACGCGCTGCAGCACCGGGGCCAAGAGGCCGCGGGCATCACCACCTTCGACGGCGCGCACTTCCACACGCACCGCGCGATGGGGCATGTGGCGGGCAATTTCGACCGCGACGACGTGATCCGCGCGCTACCGGGCACGGTCGCTTGCGGCCATGTCCGCTATTCGACGACGGGCGAGACGGCGCTGCGCAACGTGCAACCGCTCTACGCCGACCTTGCCACCGGCGGCTTCGCGATCGCGCACAATGGCAACATCTCGAATGCCATGCGGCTGCGGCGCGAGCTGGTGCGGCGCGGATCGATCTTTCAGTCGACCAGCGATACCGAGACGATCATCCATCTCGTCGCCACCAGCAACTACCGCACGCTGATGGACCGCTTCATCGACGCGCTGAAGCAGATCGAGGGTGCCTATTCGCTGATCGTGATGACGCCCGAAGGCATGATCGCCTGCCGCGATCCGCTCGGCATCCGCCCGCTCGTGATGGGCCGGTTGGACGATGCGGTGATCTTCGCCAGCGAGACGGTCGCGCTCGACGTGGTCGGCGCGACGTTCGAACGCTCGGTCGAACCCGGCGAACTCATCATCGTGCAGGGCAGCGAGATCCGCTCGATCCGCCCGTTCGCGCCGATGGCGCCGCGGCCGTGCATCTTCGAATGGGTCTACTTCTCGCGCCCCGATTCGATCGACAGCGATCGCTCGGTGTACGACGTGCGCAAGGCGATCGGCGCGCAGCTCGCGATCGAGTCGCCGGTCGAGGCGGACCTCACCATCCCCGTTCCCGATTCGGGCGTGCCCGCGGCGATCGGCTATGCGCAGCAATCGGGCATCCCGTTCGAACTCGGCATCATCCGCTCGCATTATGTCGGGCGTACGTTCATCTCGCCCGGCGACAAGGTCCGCCATCTGGGCGTCAAGCTGAAGCACAATGCCAACCGTGCGCTCATCAAAGGCAAGCGGATCGTGCTGATCGACGATTCGATCGTCCGCGGCACCACCAGCCTGAAGATTGTGCAGATGATGCGCGATGCCGGCGCGGCCGAGGTGCATATGCGGATCGCCAGCCCGCCGACGCGGCATAGCTGCTTCTACGGCGTCGACACGCCCGAGCGCGCCAAGCTGCTGGCGGCCAAACTCGATCTCGGCGGCATGACCGACTTCATCCATGCCGACAGCCTGTCCTTCGTGTCGATCGACGGGCTCTACAAGGCGCTGGGCGAGGCCAAGCGCGCCGATATCCGCCCGAAATATTGCGATGCCTGCTTCACCGGCGACTATCCGACCACGCTGACGGATCAGGACGAGAGCGCCGATGTCGACCAGTTCGCGATGCTCGAAGAGCGCGTGATCTGAACAAAGGGCAAAGCGCATGACCGAAAATCCTCTCGCTGGCCGCCTCGCGCTCGTCACCGGCGCCAGCCGCGGCATCGGCGCCGCGACCGCACGCGCGCTGGGCGCGATGGGCGCGCATGTCGTGCTCACCGCGCGCACCGCGGGCGGGCTGGAGGAGGTGGAGGAGGCGATCCACGCCGCGGGCGGCTCCGCCACGATCGCCCCGCTCGACCTGACCGAGCCCGAGAGTATCGCCCGGCTCGCCACCGCGATCGAGGACCGTTGGCAGGCGCTGGACGTGCTGGTGCTGAACGCCGCGCAACTCGGCTCGCTATCGGCGGTGCCCGCCATCGATCCCAAGGAAATGGCGCGCGTGCTGACGCTCAACGTGAGCGCGCAGGCGGCAATGATCGCGGCATTCGACCCACTGCTCCGTCGGTCCACCCTGGCCCGCGTGATCGGCGTGACGTCGAGCGTCGGCCGCAAGCCGCGCGCGTTTTGGGGCTCATACGGCGCATCCAAGGCGGCGTTCGAGGCGCTGCTGCTCGCTTACGGCGATGAGATGGCCGAAATCAGCGCGATCCGGGTCGCGCTCGTCGA
Source organism: Sphingomonas sp. GC_Shp_6 (assembly GCF_026540835.1). Taxonomy (NCBI): domain Bacteria; kingdom Pseudomonadati; phylum Pseudomonadota; class Alphaproteobacteria; order Sphingomonadales; family Sphingomonadaceae; genus Sphingomonas; species Sphingomonas sp. GC_Shp_6. Next base: position 27,194 of record NZ_JALNUO010000004.1, read on the forward strand.
TCCCGGCGCGACGCGCACCGCGATGCGCGCGCGCGCCTATCCGGGCGAGGAGCCGCGTTCGGTCAAGCCGCCCGAAGTGGTGGGCGACCGGATCGCGGCGCTGGCGGTCGAAGGCTATGCCGACGGCCATTTCGAGCGCGTCGGCTAGGCCTTCACCAGCGTGACCTGCGCGACGTCGATCCCGCCGCCGCGAAAACCGCCCTCGCAATACATCAGGTAATAGCGCCACAGCGCCACGAACCGCGCGTCGAACCGGGCGGGCAGCCGCCCCTCGTCGACGGCCGCATCGAAGCGCCGACGCCATTCCAGCAGCGTCTCGGCATAATCGAGGCCGAAGCCGTGCCGGTCCGTCCAGGTGAGGCCACGCGCCTCGGCGAGCGCGTGGAAGCGGCTTTCGGACAGCAGCATGCCGCCCGGAAACACATAGCGCTGGATGAAGTCGACCCCGTCCGCATAGGCCGGGAAAACGTCGTCGGCGATCGCGATAAATTGGATGGCGGCCCGGCCGCCGGGCTTCAGCACGCGCGCGATGGTGTCGAGATAGGCGCCCCAATAGGCCTGCCCCACCGCCTCGACCATCTCGATGCTGGCCACCGCGTCGTAGATGCCGTTCGCGTCGCGATAGTCGGTGAGGCCGATCGTGACGCCCGGCAGCGCGAGCGCCTCGACCTGCGCCTTCTGCTCGGTCGAGAGCGTCAGCCCGTGGACGCGGCGGCCGCTCTGCGACGCCAGCGCCGCGAACGAACCCCAGCCGCAGCCGATCTCGAGGATCCGTTCGCCAGCGCGCGTGGCGGTGCGATCGAGGATCGCCTGGAGCTTGCGGCGCTGCGCGGCCTCGAGCGTCTCGCCGGGCGCGAAGAGCGCGCTTGAATAAGTGAGGCTCGGATCCAGCCATTCGCGGTAGAAATCATTGCCGAGGTCGTAATGCGCGGCGATGTTGCGCCGTGCACCGCGGCGATGGTTGCGGCGCAGATGGTGCCAGCCGCGCGCCGCCAGTCGGACGAACCCGCCCGCACGCGCCGCGCCGCCCAGCGACACGCGGTTGCGCATGAACAGGTCGAACAGCGGCACCGGATCGGGGCTCGACCAGTCGCCCGCCGCCCAGCCCTCGTACCAGCCGACCGATCCGCCGCTCGCCAGCCGGACGAGCGCGCGCCAGCGATGGACGTGCACCACCGGGATCGGCCCCGCGCGGCGCCCGCCCAGCAGCCGCTGCGTGCCGTCGGGCAGGCTCGCCTCGATCCCGCCCTCGGCCAGCCCGGTGTCGATTCGGTCGAGCAACCGGTGGAAGACGGGCGCCACCGCGCGCGCGACGGCACTGCCCCGGTCATCCGGCGTGATGGTGGAAGGCGCGTTCATCGCGGGCGCTCATGCAACAGAGCCCGGCGGTAGGAAAGTGGCTAACGCACCGCGCGGCCCGCCTCCAGGGCGCGCTCGCGGCCTTCGCGGTGGCCGATGATCTTGGCCGGATAGGCGGGCGGGCGGCATCCGACGGCATCGGGATCGTGGATCGCGTCGCCGCGCACCGCCTTCAGCTCGGGCACCCATTCGCGGATATAGTCGCCCGCATCGAATTTCTCCGACTGGACCAGCGGCGCCATGATCCGCCCGAACATGTTGGAGTCGACGCCGGTGCCCGCGACCCATTGCCAGTTGACGCTGTTGTTGCCGTAGTCGGCGTCGATCAGGCAATCCCAGAACCAGCGTTCGCCCTCGCGCCAGTCGATCAGCAGATGCTTCACCAGGAAGCTCGCGGTAATCATCCGCACCCGGTTGTGCATCCAGCCGGTGGCCCAGAGCTGGCGCATCCCGGCATCGACGATCGGATAGCCGGTTCGCCCCCGCTGCCACGCCTTCAGATCGGCCTTGGCGGCCGCGTCGTCGCGCCAGGGCAGCCGATCGAATTTGGGCCGGCCGTTCGCGTCCGCATAATCGGGCATCGCCATCACCACGCCGTCCGTGAAGTCGCGCCATGCCAGTTCCTTGCGGAACGTCGCCGCGCCTTGGCTGCGGCTGTCGATCGCATGCCACACGGTGCGCGGGCTCACCTCGCCGAAATGGAGATGCGGCGAGAGGCGCGACGTGCCTTCCTCGGCCGGCATGTTGCGCGCCTCGTCATACGCGTCGATCCGCCCGGCGAGATCGCGGAGCGCCGCATCCGCCGCGGCCTCGCCCGCGGTCCATTCGGCAAAGCCCTTCGCCCAATCGGGCCTGGTCGGCAGCAGCCGCCATGACGTCAGCCGCTCGCTCTTCGGCCAATGCTTCGGGCCCGGAACATGGTCGGGCGCGGGCAGCGGCGCATCGGGCGGCATGTGCGTGGAGAGCGCCTTCCAGAAGGAGGAATAGATCTTGAACGGCGCCCCCGATCCGGTGACGATATCCTCGATCCGCGTAAGATGATTGCCGTCATGGCGGATCAACGCGTCGCCCAGCGCATCCTCTGCCTTGCGCCACCAGGGCTCGTAATGGCGGATGGCGTGGATGCGGGTGGCTCCCGTCTCGGCCATCAACGCGCGCAGCGTCTCGGCCGCATCGCCGCGCCGCAGGATCAGCTTCGCGCCTTTGTCCTCGAATGCTCCGGCAAGAGCCTCCAGCGCGTGATGGAGATACCAGCGTTGCGCGCCGCCCATACGCCACGCGCCCGGTGCCGCATCGTCGAGGATAAAGACCGGGATCACCGGCCCGTCATGGATCGCGGCGGCGAGGGCAGGCTGATCGTGAAGGCGCAGATCCTGGCGGAGCCAGAGCAGGGACGGTTCGGTCATCCCGCCACTACCCCCGCCCCGGCTCACTTGTTCCGGCGGCGGATTACAGGCCGAACGCCTCGCCGAGCGTCAGGATCGCGGTGACATGGCGGCGGGCGATCGCGAGCGCGTCGTCGCCGTAACCGCCGCCGACGGTGCTCGCGAGCGGAATGCGCCGCGCGCGCGCAAGCCCCGCGACCAGCCGTTCGCGGCGGACGAGCCCGTCGAGCGAGAGCGACAGGCGCCCGAGCCGGTCCTCGGCGAAGGGATCGACGCCTGCCTGATAGAGGATCAGATCGGGCCGCATTGCGTCGACCATCGGCGTGAGCGTCGCCGCCAGGGCTGCCAGATAGGCCTCGTCGCCGATCCCGTCCGCCAGCGGCACGTCGCAGGTCGAGCGCGCCTTCCGCGCAGGGAAATTCTTTTCGGCATGGATGGAATAGGTCGCGATACCCGGCCGACCGGCGAGCAGCGCCGCGGTGCCGTCGCCCTGATGCACGTCGCAATCCACCACCAGCACGCTGGCGGCGTCGCCTTCCTCCACCAGCCGCACCGCCGCGACCGCCAGATCGTTGAAGACGCAATAGCCCGCCCCCGTATCCGCCAGCGCGTGATGGCTGCCGCCCGCGCTGTTCGCGGCGAAACCGTGTTCGAGCGCGAGCCGCGCCGCCGCCCAGGTGCCGCCGGGCACCGCCCGCGCGCGCTCGGCCACCGCCGCCGTCACCGCAAAGCCGATCCGCCGTTCCTTGTCGGGAGGCACGGTGCCGGACAGGACCTGCGCGACATAATCGGGATCGTGCACCGCCTCCAGCCAGCGCTGCGGCATCGGCGCGGGCACCGTCCACGCGATCCGATCGCCCTCGCCCAGCAGCAGATCGCGGATCAGCCCGTTCTTGCTCCATTTGTAGGTGCTGCGCGGCGGAGCCGGCGAGACATAGGCGGGATGGTGGACGACGGGGATCACGTCGGACTAGGTAGGCGTTCGACGCCCGAACCCAATGGGCCAACCCGTTGGATGAACTGGAGAGCCCGATGAACGCCACGCCTTACGTCCGCCCCGATGTCGCGGGGTTCCTGGCCTATCTGAACGCCGTGCCCGGGCCCAAGATGCACGAGATGGACGCACCCTCGGCCCGCGCGGTGTACACGGCGATGAAGGACGTGGCGGATCTGCCGCTCGGGGAACTCGCCACCATCGTCGATCTCACGATCCCGGGAAGTGCCGGCGCCATCCCGGCCCGGCTGTTCGACGTGGCGGCGTCGCGCGCGCCGGGGCCGGTGATGCTGTTCTTCCACGGCGGCGGTTTCGTGATCGGCAATATCGAGACCCATGCCAGCCTGTGCGCGGCGATCTCGCGCGCGCTCGACATTCCCGTGGTGTCGGTCGAATATCGGCTCGCGCCCGAAGATCCCTGGCCTGCCGCGCCCGAGGATTGCGAGGCGGCAACGCGCTGGGTGGCGAGCGCACCCGCCGAGCTGGGGCGTGGCGTCACCGGCCTCGTGCTCTGCGGCGACAGCGCGGGTGGCGCGCTGGCGATCACCACGGCGATGGCGCTGCGCGACGAGCCCGCCGCCCTGCCCGTGCTGGTTCAGGCGCTGCTCTATCCGGCGGCCGACGCGACGAAGGAATATCCCTCCTACGCGCAGTTCGCCGAGGGCCATCTGCTGACGCGCGAAGGCATGGAATGGTTCATGGCCGCCTATCGCCCCGACGTCACGCACCCGCGCGCTTCGCCCTTGGCGGGTGATCTGTCCGGCCTGCCCGCCGCGGTGGTGATGACGGCGAGCCTCGATCCGATCCGCGACCAGGGCCGCGCCTATGCCGCCGCGCTGATCCAGGCGGGCGTGCCGACGGTGTTTCGCGAGGCGGTGGGCAACGTCCATGGCTTCGCCAATCTGCGTCAGGCGGTGCCGTCGAGCGTGGGCGATACCACCGCGTTCCTCACCGCGCTAAAGGCGGTGATCGTGGAGACCGAGGGCGATCGCACGATGCGCCAGGCGGCGGGCTGACGGCATTGCACGGAGTGAGAGAATGACGATCGATCCGACCAGCCTTCCCTATCGCCCCTGCGCGGGCGTCATGCTGCTGAACCGCGAAGGCCAGGTGTTCGTCGGGCAACGCTGCGACTCGACGCTGGAGGCGTGGCAGATGCCGCAGGGCGGGATCGATCCCGGCGAGGATCCGCTCGACACCGCGATCCGCGAGCTGGGCGAGGAGACCGGCATCGCGCCCGACCAGATCGAGCTGATCGCCCAGGCGCCCGGCGAGTTCACCTATGACCTGCCCCCCGAACTCGTCGGCAAGGTGTGGAAGGGCAAGTGGCGCGGCCAGCGTCAGCGCTGGTTCCTCTTCCGCTTCAACGGCACCGACAGCGACGTGAACATCGCGACCAAGCATCCCGAATTCCGCGCCTGGCGGTGGATCGACCCGGCGGAGTTGCCCATGCTCATCGTGCCGTTCAAGCGCGCGCTCTACGAGGACGTGCTCGCCGCTTTCGCACCACATCTCACCGCATCGCCGCATCGCTGACCGGTTTGCACGCCACGATGCCGACGTTAGACAGGCTGGCGTGACCCGTATGTTCGCCGCCCTGCTCATCCTGCCCGTCGCCATGGCGAACGCACCCGCGCCGGATCCGGCGAACGTACCGATCCCCGAGACGATCCGGGCGATGCTCGATGCGGCGCTGGCCAGCGGGAACGAGAGCGACATCGCGACGATCGTCAAATATGCGCGCGCCGCCGATCCGCTCAGCGGCGATGCGGTGCTGGCGGTCGCCGATGCCTGGCGCCACGCGCGCGACGACCAGCGCACCGAGCATATCCGCCAGGCCAATTTCCTCGATCTCTGGTCGGGCAAGGCCGAACTGGGCGGATTCCTGACGACGGGCAGCAGCGAGACCGAGGGCGTGACCGGCGCCGTCTCGGCCACGCGCGAGGGCATTCGCTGGCGCCAGAAATTCCATGGCCAGATCGATTATCAGGAAAGCCTGGGCGTCACGACGCGGCGCCATTTCCTCGCCAGCTACGAGCCCAACTACAAGATCGACGACCGCGCCTATGTCTATGGCGCGACGCAATATGAAAGCGACCGGACGCTGGGTTTCCTCGATCGCTATTCGGCGTCGGTGGGCCTTGGCTACAGCGCGATCAAGCGGCCGGGCATGGCGCTCGATCTCGAACTCGGGCCGGCGTTTCGCGATACGAGCTTCACCGACCAGACCGAACAGGCGAGCCCCGCCGCGCGCGGCACGCTGAACTTCAAATGGCAGTTGACGCCGGGGCTGACCTTCACCCAGGCCGCGTCCGCCTATCTCCAGCGCTATGACAGTTCGCTCGGCGGCACCAGCGCGGTCAGCGCAAAGCTGATCGGCCCCCTGTCGGCGCAGCTGTCGTACAACATTCAGTATGAAAGCGAGCCGCCGATCGGATCGGTGCGCACCAACACCACCAGCCGCGCCGGTCTGGTTTACACCTTCTAGCCGTTCACCTCCATCCGCCGATGCTCTAGGGTCGAGGGATGACGCTCACTCACGCCCACGCGCTCGACCATGCCCGTGCCGCCCCGATGCTCGCGCAGGTGGAGGCCTGGGCGGCGATCAACAGCGGCACGCGCAATCTGGCGGGGCTGGCGACGATGGTGGGTGTGCTGGCGGATGCGTTCGCCGTCCTGCCGGGCGATCTCGCGCTGGTCGATCCCGCTGCGGCCGAACAGGTGGGCGCCGATGGCACGGTCGCGGCGATCGATCATGGGAGGCACCTGCATCTGGTCGTCCGCCCGCAGGCACCGGTGCAAGTGCTGCTGACCGGGCATATGGACACGGTGTATCCCGCCGATCACCCTTTCCAGTCACTCGCCTACACGCCCGAGGGCCATCTGAACGGCCCGGGAGTCGCGGACATGAAGGGCGGCCTCGCGGTGATGCTCGCCGCGCTGCGGGCGCTGGAGACCAGCCCGCTCGCCGACCGGATCGGCTATGCGGTGGTGATCGGATCGGACGAGGAGACGGGCTCCTTCGCCTCGGCGGGGCTGATCGCCAAGGCCGCCCGCGGCAAGATGGCGGCGCTCACCTACGAACCCGCGCTTGCCGACGGAACGCTGGCGGGCGCACGCGGCGGCACGGGCAATTTCTCGATCGTGGTGCGCGGGCGCAGCGCCCATGCCGGCCGCAACCCGGACGAGGGCCGCAACGCGATCGTCGCGGCCGCCGATCTCGCGGTGCGGCTCGCCGCGGCCACGTCGCCCGGTCTGTCCGTCAACCCGGCGCGGATCGAGGGCGGCGGCCCCAACAATGTCGTGCCCGATCTGGCGGTGCTGCGCATCAATTTCCGGCCCGCCGATCATGCCGCGATCGTGCGTGCGCAGGCGCATCTGGATGCCGCCACCGCCGCGGTCGCCGCGGCGCACGGCGTAGACATACGCGTCCATGGCAGCTTCAACCGACCACCCAAGCCAATCGACGCGGGCGCCGCGCGGCTGTTCGCGCTGGTGCGCGAAAGCGGCGCCGAGCTGGGCCTCGCCATCGCCTGGCGTGACACCGGCGGGGTGTGCGACGGCAATCTGATCGCCGCGGCGGGCGTGCCGGTGGTCGACACGATGGGCGTGCGCGGCGGCGCGATCCACTCGCCGGACGAGTATCTGATCCCGGAAAGCCTTGCCGAGCGTGCCGCGCTGTCGACCCGCATTCTCCTCCACATCGCCGAAAGGGGCCGGGTTTGACCTTCCGCATCCGGGCCGCGCGCGACGAGGATCTCGCGCACCTCTATGAAATGGCCAAGCTGACGGGTGGCGGCTTCACCAACCTGCCGCCTGATCGCGTAGCGCTGAAGGCCAAGCTCGATCGTAGCCATGCGGCGTTCGCCAGCGACGTCGACAGCATCGCCGACGAACTGTTCGTGCTGGTGCTGGAGAATGCGCAGACCGGCGAGGTGCGCGGCACCTGCCAGATCTTCACGCATGTCGGGCAGTTGCATCCGTTCTACAGCTATCGGCTGGGCACCCTGACGCAGCACAGCCGCGCGCTGTCGCGCACCTTCCGCGCCGAGATGCTGAGCCTCACCACCGATCTCGAGGGATCGAGCGAGGTCGGCGGCCTGTTCCTTCATCCGGGTGAGCGCGCCGGCGGCCTGGGCCTGCTGCTCGCCCGCGCGCGCTATCTGTTCATTCGGGCACACCGCGCGCGGTTCGCCGATCGCGTGCTCGCCGAACTGCGCGGCATCATCGACGAGGCCGGCGGGTCGCCCTTCTGGGACGGGCTGGCAGGGCGGTTCTTCGGCATGAACTTCCAGGACGCGGACCGCTTCAATGCGGTCAACGGCCATCAGTTCATCGCCGACCTGATGCCCAAGCACCCGATCTACACCGCCATGCTGTCCGAGGCGGCGCGGGCCGCGATCGGCCTGCCGCACCCCTCGGGCCGCGCCGCCATGCGGATGCTGGAAAACGAGGGGTTCCGCTTCGAGAATTATATCGACATCTTCGACGGCGGCCCGACGATGACCGCGCGCACCGACCAGGTGAAGGCGATCCGCGATGCCCGGACGGACCGGATCGTGGCGATCGACGACGAGGGCGGCGGCATGGAAGCGCTGGTGGCGACGGGGCGGCTCGCGGCATTCCGCTGCGCCTATGGCCATGTGCGCGCGGCGGACGGGGGCATCATGCTGTCCCGCGCATGCGCCGAGACGCTGGGCGTGGCGGAGGACGAAGCCGTCAGCCATGTGGCGCGGCTATGAGCCTCGTCGAGATCAACTTCGACGGGATCGTCGGCCCGACGCACAATTATGCAGGGCTGAGCCCCGGCAATCTGGCGGCCACCGCGCATGCCGGCGCCGTCTCCCACCCCCGCGCCGCCGCGCTTCAAGGCGTCGCCAAGATGCGCGCGGCGCTCGACCTGGGGCTGGTGCAGGGCGTTCTGCTTCCCCACCGACGGCCCGATACGGCGTGGCTCGCGCGCCTCGGCGCCGCCCCGGATCGCGCCGCCGGGCTCTGGGCGATGGCGAGTTCGGCCTCGGCGATGTGGGCCGCCAACGCCGCCACCGTCTCCCCCGCGCCCGATACCGGCGACGGCCTCTGCCATCTGAGCGTCGCCAATCTCGTCACCATGCCGCACCGCTCGCACGAATGGCCCGAGACGCTCGCCCAGATCCGGCTCGCCTTCGCCGACGATCGCCACTTCGCAGTTCACGCGCCGGTGCCGCCCTGTTTTGGCGACGAGGGCGCGGCCAACCATATGCGGCTGGCGCCCGCGCACGGCGCACCGGGCGTCGAGATCTTCGTGCACGGCATTCCCGGCGGACGCTTTCCCGCCCGCCAGCACCGCGAAGCCGGCGCGGCGATCGCGCGCCGCCACGGGCTCGATCCCGCGCAAACGCTCCATGTGGCGCAGGCGCCCGAGGCGATCGCCGCCGGCGCGTTCCACAACGACGTCGTCGCGGTCGCCAACGAACAGGTGCTGTTCACGCACGAACAGGCCTTTGCCGATCGCCATCGCCTGTACGACGCGCTGCGAGACCGGCTGCCCTCGGTCGCGATCGTCGAGGTGCCCGCGGCGGCGATCAGCCTGGCCGACGCGATCGGCAGCTATCTGTTCAACGCCCAGCTCGTCACGCGGCGAGAAGGCGGCATGGCGCTGGTGCTGCCCACCGAAGCGCGCGACCGGCCGCATGTCTGGCGCTGGCTCGAAACGCTCGTGGCGGGCAACGGCCCGATCCGCGAACTCGTCGCCGTGGACGTGCGCGAATCGATGGCGAACGGTGGCGGCCCCGCCTGCCTGCGGCTGCGCGTGGTGTGCGATCCCGCCACCGTCGATCCGCGCTTTCTGGTCGATCATGCCAAGCTCGACCGGATCGCCACCGTGATCGCCGCGCATTGGCCCGAGCGGGTGGATGCCGACGACCATGCCCGGCTGGGCGCCTGGCCCGCCGCGAAGCGAGCCCGCCTCGCGCTGCTGGAGGAGCTGGGGATCGATCCGGCATCGCTCGACGCCTCCATCAAGGGTGTCGGGTTAATTGACGGGTAACCTTGTTCGTCAACGCGGGACCGGCCCGAAACCGTGGGTGGCACGGTGTGTGCTTAACCAGTTGGCATGGGAATTCGTCTGGCACGCCTGTTCGTCATCAAGACCAAGTTCGAGGCGTTCCTCGTCATCTACGGCCTTGGCGCGGGATCGATCGAGCGCGGGATGCACTATCTGCAGCAATATCCCGGCTATGGCGGCTGGGCACTGTTCGCCTGCTGCCCCGTCGCCGTCTTCATGGCCGGCGCGCGCATCCTCGACTCGGTAGAGCGCGCGGCGCTGGATTGAGCACTCGCCCGCCGCAGCGGCGCGTGGCATGATCGCGCCATGACGATCTCCGACGCCGCTCTCGCCCGAAGTGTCGCAGAGGAAGCCGGCCGGCTGCTCTGCGCGATCCGCCTGCGCGGCGATCTGGAGGGCAAGGCGCTGGGCGCGGCTGGCGACGCGGAAGCCAATGCGGCGATCCTCGCGCGGCTCCGTGCCGAGCGGCCGGGCGACCATATCCTGTCCGAAGAAGCGGGCGACGATCGGCGGCGTTGCGCGCACAGCCGGGTGTGGATCGTCGATCCGTTGGACGGCACGCGCGAATATGCCGAGGGCCGCGCGGACTGGGCGGTCCATGTGGCGCTGGCGATCGACGGTGCGGCCCAGATCGGCGCGGTGGCGCTGCCCGCGACCGGGACGGTCTTCGCGACGGACGATGCGCGCGTGCCGCATGGGCCCCTTCCCGCCCGCCCGCGGATGGTCGTCAGCCGCTCGCGCCCGCCCGGGATTGCGTTGCGAGTGGCCGAGGCGATCGGGGCGGACACGATCGCGATGGGCTCGGCGGGGGCAAAGGCGATGGCGGTTGTGGCGGGTGATGCCGAGATCTATCTCCACGATGGCGGTCAGTTCGAATGGGACAATTGCGCGCCGGTGGCGGTCGCGCTGGCGGCGGGGTTCCACGCGTCGCGGATCGACGGCCGCCCGCTCGTGTACAATTGCGCCGACCCGCTGCTGCCCGATCTGCTGATCTGCCGCCCGGAGCTTGCGGCGCAGGTGCTGGCGGCGATCGCCGCCGGCTGATCGTTCTTGCTATGTTCCGGCGGAGTGCTATTCTCGCCGTATGGCCAGAATTCGTCCCGTCCGCGGCGCGACGCTCAACCACGCGAGCGCGCGGTTCGCCTTGCCGCGCACCGAACCGGATGGCGACTGGGCCGATGCGCGTGAGGATCTGGACGGCGCGCCGCCGCCGGTGCGCACCATGGTCACCGTGGAGCATCCGCGGACGATCATCAGCCGCAACGCCTCGCCCGACATCGGCTTCGATCGCTCGATCAATCCGTACCGTGGCTGCGAACATGGCTGCATTTATTGCTTCGCGCGCCCGACGCATGCCTATCTCGACCTGTCGCCGGGCGTGGACTTCGAAAGCCGCCTGTTCGCGAAGCCGGATGCGCCCGATCTCCTGCGCGCCGAACTCGCCCGCCCGAGCTATGCGGTCGCGCCGATCGCGCTGGGCACGAACACCGATCCCTATCAGCCGATCGAGGCGGAGTGGCGCATCACGCGGGCGCTGATCGCGATCCTCGCCGAGACGAACCACCCGCTGACCATCACCACCAAATCGGATCGGGTGGTGCGCGATCTCGATCTTCTGGTGCCGATGGCGGAAAAGGGCCTCGTCTCGGTCGCGATCTCGGTGACCTCGCTCGACCGCCAGCTCGCCGCCACGCTCGAGCCGCGCGCGCCGACGCCCGAACGCCGGCTGGCGGCGGTGCGGCGCCTCGTCGATGGGGGCATCCCGACGCATGTCGCGATCGCGCCCGTGATCCCCGCCATCACCGATCACGAGATCGAGCATCTGGTCGAGCGTGCCGCGCAGGCCGGCGCACGTGGCTGTTTCTTCATTCCCGTCCGCCTGCCGCACGAGGTTGCACCGCTGTTCCGTGCGTGGCTCGACACGCATTTTCCCGATCGCGCCGCCAAGGTGATGGCGACGATCGCGGCGATGCGTGGCGGGCGGGACAATGATCCCGCCTTCTTCACGCGGATGCGCGGGAGCGGGCCCTGGGCCGAGCTGCTGCAGACGCGGTTCCGCATCGCCTGCCGCCGCCATGGGCTCAACCGCGAACGGCTGAGTCTCCGCACCGACCTGTTCCGACCGCCCACAGGGCCGCAAGGCGAACTGTTCTGAGGAACGCAGCGGGCCGACCGCTCGTTCGAGGCAGGCAGCAAGGAGTGGACATGATGACCGACCCGAACACCGCGCCGACCCCCGATCAGGATGATGAGTCCGTTACCGAGGAATCGGGTGCAGGCTACGGAAACAACGCCGAAAATGGCGGAACGGAAAAGCCTGGCGAGAACGGCATGAACAGCGACCAGCGCTGACGGTCACGCCGCGACGGGGAAGTCCTTATACTGCTCGCGCAGTGCCAGTTTCAGCAACTTCCCCGTCGCGGTATGCGGCAAGGATTCGACGAAGACCACCGCATCGGGCAGCCACCATCGCGCGACATGCCCGGCCAGATGCGCGAGCACATCGGCGTCGGTGACGGTGGCACCCGGCTTTCGCACGACCAGCAGCAGCGGGCGCTCGTCCCATTTGGGATGCGGCAACCCGATCGCGGCGGCTTCCGCCACGCCCGGACAGCCCATCGCGGCATTTTCCAGCTCGACCGAGCTGATCCACTCCCCGCCCGACTTGATGACGTCCTTGGAACGGTCGGTGATCTGCATCGACCCGTCGGGGTGCAGCACCGCCACATCGCCCGTGTCGAACCATCCGTCCGCATCGACCGCGTCGCGCTCAGCCCGGAAATAGCGCTTCACCACCCAGGGCCCGCGCACCTGCAACCGTCCCGAAGCGACGCCGTCGCGCGGCAGCGAGACGCCCGCGTCATCCACGATCCGCAGCTCGATGCCGAACGGGATCTGTCCCTGTTTGCACACCAGGTCGATCTGCGCGGTGGGCGTCATCATATCCCATTCGGGCGGCGGCGATCCGGCGGTCCCGATCGGCGAGGTCTCGGTCATGCCCCAGAGATGCGCCACGCGAACGCCCATGTTCATGATCCGCTCGATCATCGCGCGCGGTGCCGCCGAACCGCCGATCGTCACCTGCTCCAGATAGCGTGGCGCCTCGCCGGTGGCATCGATATGGCCGAACAGCGCGAGCCAGACCGTCGGCACGCCGGCCGAATGCGTCACTCGCTCGGCGTTCATCAGCGCGCACAGGACCGCGGCATCGTTCACCGCGGACAACACAAACGTGACGCCCGCCAGCGCGCCGGCGAACGGCAGCCCCCAGGCCGCGGCATGGAACATCGGCACCACGGGCAACGCCACCGAGCGCGACGACAGGTTCATAACCGCGGGCGCCACCTCCGCCATCGCATGAAGCAGGGTCGAGCGATGCTCGTAAAGCACGCCCTTGGGATCGCCCGTCGTCCCGCTCGTATAGCAGAGCATGCACGGATCGCGCTCGTCGCCCTCCACCCAAGCGTAATCGCCATCATGGGGCGCGAGGAACGCGTCATACCCATCGGGACCGTCACCATCGAACATCACGAAATGCTCGATCGTCGTCCAGCGGGCGCGGAGCCGTTCGACCAGCGGCGCGAAGGCGCGGTCGTACAGCAACACGCGGTCTTCGGCATGGTTGGCGATATAGACGAGCTGCTCGTCGAACAGGCGCGGGTTGATCGTGTGCACGATCCCGCCCATCCCGATCACGCCGTACCACGCGGCCAGATGATGCGCATGGTTCATGCCCAGCGTCGCGATCCGGTCGCCCGGCTTCATGCCGAGCGTTTCGAGCGCCTGGGCCAGCCTTCTGGCGTCGTGCGCGATGCCGGCCCAGTTCGTCCGCGTCTCGCGTCCGTCGGCCCAGCGCGTGACGATCGCGCGGCTGCCATGTTCCCGCGCGGCATGATCGATCAGCCGGGGCACCCTCAGTTCGAAATCCTGCATCGCGCCAAGCATCACCATCTCCCGAGCCCGGCCGGAACCGCACCTATCCGACGAGCGCCAGCCTCGTCTGCGAGGTCTCGAGCGTCACGCCGCCGACACCGTGCAACGACTCGATATGGCCTGCAAGCTCCTCGTCGAGCCGGACGTCGCGGGCGAGCAACAGCGTGACCGTGCGGCCATCGCCAAGCGGCAGCCTTGCCCGCACCTCGCCCCGCGCCCCACGATGATCGGCGAACAGCGCCGACAGCCTCTCCAGCGCCGCCATGTCGGTCACGGTCACGGTCGCCACGAAGCGGGCGGTGTTGGCCAATCCCTCGAACGGCTGGAGCCGCTTGACCGTCACACGCGGCGTATCCTCGCCCGGCCGCCGGTCCAGCTCGACCGTGGCCAGCCCGCAGCCCCCGGCCCGCGCCGCCTCCTCCAGATCCTTGGCCACCGCATCGTCGAAACAGGTCGCGACGAACTGGCCGCTCGCATCCGACAGTTGCGCCATCATGTAGCGTTTGCCACGCGCCGAGGTTCGCCAGCGCGCATCCTCGACCAGCACCGCCATCGTCGCGCCCGCCCGGCTGCCGTCGTCGGGGATGGCGAGTTCAGCCAGCGCGCTGAAGGCGCGGGCGCCATGCGCGCGGGCGATATGCGCGTGCCGATCGACCGGATGCGCCGAGAAATAAAAGCCGAAGGCTTCCTTTTCCTGCTCCATCCGCTCGCTGAGCGTCCACCGCGCACCCGGCGGCAGCCGGATCGCGTCGCCGGCCGGCTCGCTCTCGCCGAACAACCCGCCCTGGCCGCTGACCTTCTGATCGTGGATGCGCGCCGCGATCGCCAGGATCGTCTCGGCCACGGCGTGGATGCCGGCGCGGTTCGGCTCCAGCGCGTCGAAGGCGCCCGCCGCCGCCAGCGTCTCGAGCTGGCGCTTGTTCAGCAGGCGGGGATCGACGCGCTTGGCCAGATCGTCCAGCCCGGCAAAGGGCCCATTGCTGCGTTCGACGACGAGCTTTTCCATCGCGCCCTCGCCGACCGATTTCAGCGCGCCGAGCGCGAAGCGGACGCCCAGCCCGTCGCTGGTGGGCTGCACGTCGAAATCGGCCGCGCTGGCGTTGATGCACGGTGGCAGCATGGTGACCCCCATGCGCCGCGCATCGTCGACGAAGATGGCGAGCTTGTCGGTCTGCGCCATGTCGTAGCACATCGACGCGGCGTAGAAATCGTGCGGATGGTGCGCCTTCAGCCAGGCCGTCTGATAGGCGAGCAACGCATAGGCAGCGGCGTGGCTCTTGTTGAAGCCATAGCCGGCGAATTTGTCGATCAGGTCGAACAGCGCATTGGCCTCCGCGGCCTTGATCCCGTTCACCTTCAGGCAGCCTTCGACGAAGCCCGCGCGCTGCGCGTCCATCTCCGCCTTGATCTTCTTGCCCATCGCGCGCCGCAGCATGTCCGCGCCGCCGAGGCTGTAGCCCGCCAGCACCTGGGCGGCCTGCATTACCTGTTCCTGATAGACGAAGATGCCGTAGGTTTCCGACAGGATCGGCTCCAGCAGCTTGTGCGGGTAGACGATCGGCTCGGTGCCCTGTTTGCGGCGGCCGAAGCTCGGGATGTTGTCCATCGGCCCCGGCCGGTACAGCGACACGAGCGCGATGATGTCGCCGAAATTGGACGGGCGCACCGCCGACAGCGTCCGCCGCATGCCCTCGGATTCGAGCTGGAACACCCCCACGGTGTCGCCCTTCTGCAGCAGCGCATAGACGGCGGCATCGTCCCATTCGAGCGCGTCCAGATCGATCGTCACGCCGCGTTTGGCGAGAAGCTGCACGGCCTTCTGCAGCACCGACAGCGTCTTGAGCCCGAGAAAGTCGAACTTCACCAGCCCGGCACCCTCGACATATTTCATGTCGAACTGGGTGACGGGCATGTCGGAGCGCGGATCGCGATAGAGCGGGACGAGTTGCGCAAGCGGGCGGTCGCCGATCACCACGCCCGCCGCGTGAGTCGAGCTGTGCCGGGGCAGTCCCTCCAGCTTCATCGCCAGATCGATCAGGCGGCGAACCTGATTGTCGTTCGCATATTCCTTCGCGAACTCGCCCACGCCGTTCAGCGTGCGCTCCAGCGTCCAGGGATCGGTCGGATGGTTGGGGATCAGCTTGGCGAGCCGATCGACCTGGCCATAGCTCATCTGGAGCACGCGGCCGGTGTCCTTGAGCACCGCGCGCGCCTTCAGCTTTCCGAAGGTGATGATCTGCGCGACCTGATCGCGGCCGTATTTTTCCTGGACGTAGCGGATGACTTCGCCGCGCCGCGTTTCGCAGAAATCGATGTCGAAGTCGGGCATCGACACGCGTTCCGGATTGAGGAACCGTTCGAACAACAGCCCGAGCTTGATCGGATCGAGATCGGTGATCGTCAGCGCCCAGGCAACCACCGAGCCCGCGCCCGAGCCACGACCCGGACCCACCGGGATATCGTGATCCTTGGCCCATTTGATAAAATCGGCGACGATCAGGAAATAGCCGGGAAACCCCATCTGGACGATGACGTCAACTTCGAATTTCAGCCGTTCGCGATACACGTCGCGCCACCCGGCCTCGCCCTCGCCGTGAAGCGCCGCGATACGATCCAGCCGCGCCTCCAGCCCGGCGGCGGCATCGTCGCGCAGCATCTGCGCCTCGCCCGCGAGATCGCCCGCAAGCGTCGGCAGGATCGGCTTGCGATAGGGCGCCATCACCGCGCAGCGCTGCGCGACGACCAGCGTGTTCGCCACGGCTTCGGGCAGGTCCGAGAAGAGCGCCTTCATCGTGTCGGCCGGCTTCAGCCAGGCCTCGGGGCAGCTCCGCGGACGATCCTTGGTTTCGACATAGCTCGAGCTTGCGATGCACAGCATCACGTCGTGCGCATCGCCGAACGCGGTTTCGCTGAAGCAACAGGGATTGGTCGCGACGAGCGGCAGGCCGCGGGCGTAGGCCAGTTCGATCAGCGCCGCCTCGGACGCCTGTTCGGTGGCATCGCCGCGCCGTGCGATCTCAACGAAGAGCCGGTCGCCGAACAGCGCCTGCAACCGGTCCGCATAGGCTTCGGCACGCGCCGGCTGGCCATCCGCGAAGAGCCGCGCGAGTGCCCCCTCGCCGCCCGCCGTCAGCGCGATCAACCCGTCGCTACGCCCCTCCAGCGTCGCAAAGGAGACGTGCGCCGCCTGCTCGATCGGCCGGTCGAGATGCGCGGCCGAGACTAGCGCACACAGATTGTCATAGCCCCGCGCGTCCTGTGCGTAGAGCGCGATCCAGTCGATCGGCGCCTCGACGCCGTCGGGCATGTCCGGCCGCGACACCGACAGCATCGTGCCGATGATCGGCTGGACGCCATCCTTCTTGGCGGCATCGGAAAACGCCATCGCCGCATAGAGCCCGTTGCGATCGGTGAGCGCCGCCGCGGGGAAACCGAGGCTCCGCGCCTGTTTCGCGATCGCCTTGGGCTCGATGGCCCCGTCGAGCATCGTGTAGGACGAAAAAATCCGAAGCGGAACGAAGCCTGCATGCATCGCTCGACCCTAGGCGCTTGCCCGCGATTCGACCAGCGCCGGAACCGGCGACCGGGCGGCCCGTTCGATGATCGACCGGAGGATGAACATGACCGACCCGCGCGACGATGTCGGACGCAACGTCACCTATGCCGATGCCACCCACCCGATCGGGGCGGGTTGGGGATGGGTGCTGGCATCGGGTATCGTCTCGGCCATCCTCGGTCTGATGGCGTTCGCATGGCCCTTCTCCGCGACGATCGCGGCCACGCTCATCATCGGAGCGTTCCTGCTCGCCGCCGGGGCGGTCTCGATCGGCGCGGGGATTTTCGGGCGTGGGCATGAGGGACGAGTCTATGCCACGCTGCTCGGGATCGTGGCGCTCGTGATCGGGCTCGTCATGATCTTCGAGCCCGCGACGGGTGCGCTGTCGCTCACGTTGCTGGTGGCGATCTGGCTCGGCGCACGCGGCGCGCTGGAGCTTTATTGGGGCACGAAGTCGCGGCGTCACCGCGGCATGCTGATCGCCCTTGGGCTGGTCAATATCCTGCTCGCGCTGTTCGTGCTCGGCACGATGCCCTGGTCGGCGCTGACGCTGCCGGGGTATATCCTGGGGATCAGCTTCCTGTTCGGCGGGATCACGTCGATCATCTCGGCGCTGGCACACCGCAAGGGCGCCGCGGCCTTCGCGGTCTAAAGGCTACAGCAACGCGGCGATGTCCGCTTCGATATCGGCCGGCTTGGTGGTGGGCGCGTAGCGTTTCACCACCCGCCCGTCGCGATCGACCAGGAACTTGGTGAAGTTCCACTTGATCGCCTTCGAACCCAGCAGCCCCGGTGCGGCATCCTTGAGCGCGACGAACAGCGGGTCGGCCGCCGGTCCGTTGACGTCGATCCTGGCGAAGAGCGGGAACGTCACGTCATAGGTGAGCGAGCAGAAGCTGGCGATCTCCGCCGCATCGCCCGGCTCCTGCGCGCCGAACTGGTTGCAGGGAAAACCGAGTACGGTGAAGCCTTGGGGAGCATATCTGCGGTGCAGTTCCTCCAGCTTGGCATATTGCGGCGTGAACCCGCATTTGGACGCAGTGTTGACGATCAGCAGCACCTTGCCCGCTTGGGCCTTAAGGCTCACCGGCTCGCCACGCGCGTCTTTCACCGTGAATGCGGTAACTGCCGTCATTCGTGCCTCCGCAGCAATCCATCCAGATTGCGCCGCACCTGCGGCCATTCATGGGCGAGGATGGAATAAACCACACTGTCGCGCGACGCGCCGTCGGGCGTCACCATATGGCCGCGCAGCACGCCGTCCATTCGAGCGCCCAGTCGCTCGATCGCCGCACGGGACGACCGGTTGAGGAAATTGGTTCGCAGCTGCACGCAGCGGCAGCCAAGAGCATCGAAGGCGTGGCCGAGCAGCAACCGCTTGGCGTCGGTGTTGACGCCGGTGCGGTGCACCGCGCGAGCATAGACGGTGCCACCGATCTCAAGCCGGCAATGCGCCTCGGCCATCCGCATGAAGCGGGTGACGCCCACCACGCGACCGTCACGATCCACCACCGTGAACGGCAGCGCCCGTCCAGCCTGCCGTTCGCTTTCCAGCCGATCGTACCAACCTTCGATCGTCGCCGCGTCGGGAACGATTGTCGCGAACACGTCTTCGAGCCCGACCGCGAAGGCCGAAACGATCGCATCCCGGTCCGCTCGCTCAAGCGGGCGCAGCGTGACGTGGCGGCCGATCAGCGTCGGCGTTTCGCGCCAGTCGCTCATGCCAGCACCCCCTCGTGCAGGCGCACCACCCGGTCCATCTTCGCCGCCAGCCGTTCGTTGTGCGTCGCCACCAGCGCGGCGGAGCCTTCCTCGCGGACGAGGCGCAGGAACTCGGCCAGCACGAGATCGGCGGTGTGTTCGTCGAGATTGCCGGTCGGCTCGTCCGCCAGCACCAGCGCAGGGCGGTTGGCGAGCGCGCGGGCCACCGCCACGCGCTGCTGCTCGCCACCCGAGAGCTGGCTCGGCCGATGCGTGAGCCGGTGGCCCAGCCCCAATTGCGTCAGCAGGTCGCGGGCGCGCGCATCGGCCTCCGCGCGATCCACGCCCTTCACCATCTGCGGCAGGACTACATTCTCGGTCGCGTTGAAGTCGGGGAGCAGATGGTGGAACTGATAGACGAAGCCGAGCGAGTCCCGGCGCACCACGGTGCGGCCATGCGCATCGAGCTTCGCCGCCTCGGCGCCCGCGATCCGGATCGATCCCTCGAAGCCGCCCTCGAGCAGGCCGACCGCCTGGAGCAGCGTCGATTTGCCCGAGCCCGATGGGCCGAGCAGCGCCACGATCTCGCCCGCGCCGACCGACAGATCGACACCGCGCAGCACGTCGATCCGCTCGCCACCCTGAACGAAATGCCGCGCGAGACCGGCGGTCTGCAGGACGGACGCTCTCGCTTCATTCATAACGCAGCACCTGAACGGGATCGGTGCTCGCCGCCTTCCACGCCGGATAAAGCGTGGCCAGAAAGCTGAATCCCAGCGCCATCAGCGTGATGACCAGCACCTCGACCGGGTCGGTCTTCGACGGCAGCTCGGTAAGATAGCGGATCGAGGGATCCCACAAATTCTGGCCGGTGACGAACTGGACGAAATTCACCACGCCCTGCCGGTAGAAGAGGAACACGAAGCCGAGCCCCAGCCCCGCCACCGTGCCGAGCGCACCGATCGTGGTGCCCACCACCATGAAGATCCGCATCAGTCCGCCGCGCGTCGCGCCCATCGTGCGCAGGATGGCGATGTCGCGCGTCTTGGCGCGCACCAGCATGATGAGCGACGACAGGATGTTGAACACCGCGACCAGGATGATGATCGACAGCACGGTGAACATCGCCACCCGCTCGACCGCCAGCGCCTCGAACAGTTGCGCGTTCATCGCCCGCCAATCCTGGATCACCGCACGACCGCCAAGCTTGGGCGCGAGCGGCGCGAGGATCGCACCCACGCGATCGGGATCGACCGTGTTCACCTCGACCATGCCGGCAGCATCGCCCATCAGGAGCAGCGTCTGCGCATCCTCGATCGGCATCACCACATAGGCCTTGTCGTAATCGTACACGCCGATCTCGAAGATCGCGCCGACGGTATAGGTGATGATCCGCGGCACCGTGCCGAAGGGCGTCGTCTGGCCTTGCGGGCTGATGAGCGAGATTTCGCTGCCGACTTCGGCGCCCAGGGACTCGGCGAGGCGGGATCCGATCGCGATCCGGCCGCTGCCCGGCGTAATGCTGGCGAGGCTGCCCATCACCACCTTGCTCTGGATCGTCGAATTGTGGCGGATGTCGTCGACGCGCATGCCGCGCACCAGCACCGCCTCCACACGGCCGTTATAGGTCGTCATCAGCGGCTGCTCGATCAGCGGCACCGCCGAAGTGACGCCCGGCGTCGCCTTGGCCTGCGCCATGATCTCGCGCCAGTCGGGCAGACGACCGCCCACACCCTGGATCACCGCATGGCCGTTCAGGCCGACGATCTTGTCGAACAGTTCGGCGCGAAAGCCGTTCATCACGCTCATGACGATGACGAGCGCGGCGACGCCGAGCATCACCGCGACGAGGCTGATCGAGGCGACGAGGAAGATGAACGCCTCGCCCTTGCCCGGCAGCAGATAGCGCCGGGCGATCATCCGTTCGTAGGAGGAGAGGATCATGCGCATGGCCCTAGGGGGTGGCGCCGGTGCTGGCAACCATGGCGCCATGTTGCCGAATCGTCACAGCCTTGTCGCAATCGTTCCCCGGATGTCACAAGGCCGATGACAAGCGGATCGGCCTGACCTAGCACGATGTCACTGACACACAGGCAACGGCCGTGGTTCGGGGAAAGCCTTCAGCGCCGCTCGAAGAAGCGTGCTGCGGAGGTGGAACTAAGGGGGCTGACGAGCGATCGTCACGCAGGCGCCCGGATCGGAAACGGTCCGGGCGTTTGCTTTTGCGTTGCTTGCGCCGCGACCGGCTATGCCTCCCGACACTTGACTGGGACAAGACGGGCGCAGCGTGCCGTTTGCCGGGTTCCGCGCGTGTAGGACAACCTCGTCAGAACGACCGCGAGATCGTCATTCCATAGGTGCGCGGATCGCCGGGCTGGCCGACCACCAGGCCGGTGCTGCCCGATTGGAGCGCGAGCACGTCGTAATAATTCCGGTCGAACGCGTTGCGCACCCAGCCGAAGACGTTCCAACTCTCGCGCGCCTTAAAGCCCAGGCGGAAGTTGCTGAGCGCATAGCCGCCAACATCGGTGTAGAGCGACTCGGACGGGTTGGACGAGAAGCCCGACCGGTAATTGCCGTCGTAACCGACATAGAATTGCCCATCGAGCCCGGCGATACGCGCCGGCAGGTCGTATTCCGCACCATAGGAGAACGCCCATTTGGAGACGCCGGGCAGCCGCTGGCCCGAAATGTCGCAATTCTGCGGGCTGATCCCGCCGGGGGTGCCGGGCGCGCTCGCCGCCTGCCCCGCCGCCGCGATCGTGCCGCCGCTCAGCTCGGGCGGGCAAGGCGCATCGACGAACTTGACGTATTTCGCATCGGTGAAGGCGCCATTGGCATAGATGTTGAGCCGCGAATTGATCCGGAACGCCGAGTCGGCCTCGATCCCCCGCGTGCGCACCTTGCCCGCATTGGCGAGATAGCCGCGCAGCACGCCCAGCTGGCCGTTGGTGACGGTCGCCTGATAATCGGTGATCTCCGTCCAGAAGCCGGCGAGGTTCACGGTCGCGCGGCGATCCAACACCTGGGTCTTCAGCCCCAGCTCGTAATGGTTGACCTTTTCGGGCTTCACCGTCGCCGCCGTCAGGATGGGCGCGTTGTTGGTGTCGAGCGGCAGGCCCGACAGGTTGATCCCGCCCGATTTGTAGCTGCGCGCATAGGTCGCATAGGCATGGATGTCGGGTGTCACCGTATAGGCCGCGGTGATGTCGCCCGAGACGTTCCAGTTATGGAAGCGTGGATCGTAATTCTGCGGGGAGAGCACGCCGCACTGGTCCTTCACCGCCGCGCTCGCCGCCTGCGCGGCGGCGGAGCAACTGAGCGTCGCCCCCGTCCCTGTCGTCACGACGGAGAGATACTGGCCGGTCTTCTCATCGTAATTGAGCCGCAGGCCGGGCGCGATCTGGAACCGGTCGGTAACGTGCCAGGTGAGCTTGCCGAACAAGGCCGCGCTGGTGTTCCGGAAACCAATCGCGTTGCGAGCGGTCAACCCGTTCAGTACCGCCGGGTTGCGTCCGTCCGCGCTCGTCGGGTTGAGCAGGAAGGCGCTGGCCGCGGGGCCCTGGACCTGAAGCCCCTGCGTGTCGATCGTCTGGTAGAAATAGAAGGCGCCGAGCGTGTAATCGAGCCGGTGCTTGCCGTTCGACCCGATGCGCAACTCCTGGCTGAACTGTTCCTGCTGCGACGGATTGGCGGATACGGTGGTGATCGGCAGGCCGATGAAGTCGCGGTCGTTGGAGGGATCCCAGTTCCAGAACCGCCATGCGCTCACCGACGTGATCGTCGCCCCGCCCAGATCCCAATTGGCCACCAGCGACGTGCCGCCGAGCGACTGTTTCGCGCGCAGCGGCGTGTCGACGTCGGTCAGCCGATCGAACGCGTCGGTGGAGGGGACGGCATAGCCCTGCGCCGCCGCCAACGCGGCATATTGCCGGTTGAGCGGGCGCTGCGTGGCCCCCGTGCGGACATAATATTGGACGCAGCAATTGGGGTTTTGCCGGTTGTAATCGCCATAGAGGGTCAGATCGAGATTGGGCGCGGCCTGCCACAGCAATTGGCCGCGAAAGCCTAGATTGTCCTGGCTGTTCAGATGCTGATCGGTGCGGACATTGTCGATGGTCCCCTCGCGCGTGGTGACCGAGGTGGACAGGCGGATGGCCAGCTTGTCGTCGATCAGCGGCCCCGAGACCGAGGCCTTGCCCTGGAAGAAAATATAATTGCCGCCGCTCAGCTCGATCCGCGCCTCAGGCTCGAAACTGGGCTTGCGCGTCGTGATGTTGATCGCGCCCGCCGTCGTGTTCTTGCCGTACAGCGTGCCCTGCGGCCCGCGCAGGATCTCGATCCGCTCGGTATCGGTGAAGTCGAACGTCGCCGAGGCGATCCGGCTGTAATAGACCTGATCGACATAGATGCCGACGCCCTGTTCGATCCCGTCATTGGTGAGGCCGAAGGGCGATCCGAGGCCACGGATGTTGGCGGAGGAGTTGCGCGGGTTGGTCGAATAGAATTGCAGCGTGGGCTGTAGCTGCGTGATGCGCGCGACATTGTACGCGCCGGTCTCGGCCAGCGCCTGGCCGCCGATCACCGAGATCGCGATCGGCACGCTCTGCACCGTTTCCGCGCGGCGCCGCGCGGTGACCACGACGTCCCCGCCTCCGCCCTGCTGCGCGGTGCCGAGCCGGCCGGCCTCGTCGGGCGTGGTCTGCCCGGCGGGCGGAACGGGCGCATCTATAGCGGCGGGCGCGACCGCCTGTCCGGCGAGCAACAGGGCGAGCGTAAGCGACATCGACTTCTCCGGGAACCTCGCCCGAAACTCCATCAAATCGCTAGGCGATCAACCGGCGTGAATCTTGTTGCCGGTCAAGGTCAGCTTCATCGCCTTGAAAGCGCGTGCTTAACCGCCGCGCCGGCGGCGTCAGACCAGCCGGCTCTGCTTCACCGCCGCGGCGACGAAGCTGGCGAACAGCGGATGCGGATCGAACGGCTTCGACTTCAGCTCGGGGTGGAACTGCACGCCGACGAACCAGGGATGGTCGGGCCGCTCGACGATTTCAGGCAGCGTGCCGTCGGGCGACATGCCGGAAAAGACGAGCCCGCCCTGCTCCAGCGCCTCGCGATAATGGGTGTTCACCTCGTAACGGTGACGGTGGCGTTCGGAGATGGCGGTGTCGCCGTAGATCGACGCCACGACGCTGTTGCCCGCCAGCCGCGCATCATAGGCGCCGAGCCGCATGGTGCCGCCCAAATCGCCTTCCTCGGCGCGCTTCTCGAGGCCGGTGCGGCCCATCCATTCGGTGATGAGGCCGATCACCGGCTCGCTCGTCGGGCCGAATTCCGTGGACGAGGCGTCCGCGATGCCGGCCAGATCGCGCGCACCCTCGACGCATGCCATCTGCATGCCGAAGCAGATGCCGAAATACGGGATCTCGCGTTCGCGCGCGAAGCGGACGCTGGCGATCTTGCCCTCCGCGCCGCGCTCGCCAAAGGCGCCGGGCACCAGAATCGCGTCGCACGGCTCCAACTGGCCGGCAATGTCGTTGCCTGCCGCCTCGAACAGCTCGGCGTCGATCCAGCGGATATTGACCTTCACCTTGTTGGCGATGCCGCCATGCACGAGCGCTTCGTTGAGCGACTTATAGGCGTCCTGCAGCCCGACATATTTGCCGACGACGCCGATCGTCACCTCGCCCTCGGGGTTGGTCAGCCGATCGACGATGTCGGACCAGCGCGACAGATCAGGGGCGCCTTGCGGCTCGATCCCGAAGGCGCGCAGCACCTCCGAATCGAGGCCCTCGGCGTGATATTGCAGCGGCACCGCATAGATGCTCTTCGCATCGAGCGCGGGGATGACCGCGCTTTCGCGCACGTTGCAGAACAGCGCGATCTTGGCGCGTTCGGAGGCCGGCAGCGGATGTTCGCAGCGGCACACCAGCACGTCGGGCTGAACACCCAATGCGGCGAGCTCACGCACCGAATGCTGTGTCGGCTTGGTCTTCAGCTCGCCCGCCGCAGCGATATAGGGAACGAGCGTGACGTGGATGCTGATGGCGTTGCCGCGCCCCTCCTCGTTCTTCAACTGGCGGATCGCCTCGATGAAGGGGAGCGATTCGATGTCGCCGACGGTGCCGCCGATCTCGCACAGCACGAAATCCAGATCGTCCGTCTCGGCGCGGGCAAAGGCCTTGATCGCATCGGTGACGTGCGGGATCACCTGGACGGTCGCGCCCAGATAGTCGCCGCGCCGCTCGCGTTGGATGATCTGCTGGTAGATGCGGCCCGAGGTCACGTTGTCGCTCTGGCGCGAGGGCACGCCGGTGAAGCGCTCGTAATGGCCGAGATCGAGATCGGTCTCCGCGCCGTCGTCGGTGACGTACACCTCGCCATGCTGATACGGACTCATCGTGCCCGGATCGACGTTCAGATAGGGATCGAACTTGCGGATCCGGACGCAGTAGCCGCGTGCCTGGAGAAGCGCGGCGAGCGATGCCGCCATGAGTCCTTTGCCGAGCGACGAAACCACGCCGCCGGTGATGAAGATGTACCGGGCCATGGGAGGAGTCTCGTAGCGTGTGTTGGGGACGAACGACAAGCGCCCGCGGATCGCACGGGCGGCTTTATCGGCGAATGGGTGGGTTTAGCGGGCGAGCGGGACCGCGGAATTGTCGGCGGGCGCCGTCGTCGGAGCCGCGCCGGGCGCCGTCTGCTGCACCGCCGGACGGGTGCGGGCGAGCGACGTGTCGATCGTGTTGATGCTGCCGCGGTGAGTCGCCGCCAGCATGGCGAGCAGGATGGAGAGGCCGATGAACAAAGCGGCCAGCACCGTCGTCGCGCGCGTCAGGAAATCCGCCGCACCGCGTGCCGACATCAGCCCCGACGGGCTGCCGCCCATGCCAAGTCCACCACCCTCCGAACGCTGCATGAGGATCACCGTGACGAGGCCTGCGGCGATCAGGGCATGGACGACGAGAAGGAAGGGGAACAAGCGGCACATCCCAATTGGCGCGGGGGTCTCCCGCGGCGACGAAGGCCGGCACATAGGCCAGCGCGCCGCGACGATCAACCGCGCTCGCCCGCACACGCCGATCGCAATTGACCGGCGGCGCCACGAAACTCGCGGGACGGGCGGGCGTTATGACCGCGTAATGACGCCCATATCTCTCACAGCCAACGGCGGATCGAATTAGTGGCATCCACCATCGCCTCCACCGCTGCCGGTGCGCTATCGACCTGGATGACGGCGCTGGTCGACTATGTCCGGTCGGGCGAGCCCGATCTCACCAATCGCCAGATGGCGCTGCTGATGGTCGTGTATCTCGATCCCGGGCCCCATACGGTGCGCGGCCTCGCCCGCGCGCTGAACGTCTCGAAGCCCGTGGTGACGCGTGCCTTGAACAGACTGGGTGCGCTCGGCTATCTGCGCCGCCAGCGCGACGACCGCGACAAGCGCAACATCTTCGTGGCGCGCACCGAAGAAGGGGCAGATTTTCTTGAAGAGTTCGGGCATTTCATCGGCGAAGGCGATGCCCCCGTCGCCCGAACCGCCAGCGCGTAGGCGGTTCGCGCTGACGGGGCGTTCGGCCGTGCTCGATCCCCTCACCCATGCGGTGCGCCCCGATATCGCCGACGTGCGGCTGGCGGAACGCGTGTTCGCGCCGCATTATGCTGAGGCGATGGCACGGCCCGTCGTTTGCGATTGCCCGTTGCGCGCCACGCCCGAGACGGATTCGGCGACGCTGGCGGTGCTGGCCAAGGGAGACATGATCGACGTGCTCGACATTTCGGGATCGCACGCCTGGGGCATAGCCACCGCATCGGGGCTGGTCGGCTATGTCGACCTGACCGCGCTCGATCGGATCGCATCATGAGTGCCAGCGTGTTCATCGACGGCGCCGCGGGCACCACGGGCCTGGAGATCCGCGAGCGGCTTGCTGGGCGCGCGGACGTCGCGCTCATTACCATCCCCGACGATCGCCGCAAGGATGCCGCCGCGCGGCGCGAGGCGCTGAACGACGCCGATTTCGTGATCCTCTGCCTGCCCGACGACGCCGCGCGTGAGGCGGTGGCGCTGATCGACAATGGCCGCACCCGCGTGATCGACGCATCGAGCGCGCACCGCGTCGCGCCGGGCTGGACCTATGGCTTTCCCGAACTCGAGGCCGATCAGGCCGAGCGCATCGCTGGATCGGCGCGGGTCACCAATCCGGGCTGCTGGCCCAGCGGTTTCCTCGCTCTCGTCCGCCCGCTGGTGCGTGCGGGGCTGGTGCCCGCGGACTGGCCGCTCGTCTATTCGGGCGCGTCGGGCTATTCGGGCGGCGGCAAGGCGATGATCGCCGAATTCGAGGGCGGCGAGGCGGCCACCGGCTTTCGCGCCTATGGCCTTGGCCTAACGCACAAGCATCTGCCCGAGATGCGCGACCATGCCGGCCTCGCGCACCCGCCGATCTTCCTCCCCGCCGTCGCCGCCGCCTATCGCGGCATGCTGGGCGAGGTGGGGCTCGCGCTCCACGGCCTGCCCGGCGCGCCGACGATCGGGGCGATCGACGCAGCGCTGCGCACGGCCTATGCCGATGGGGGCGTCGTCCGCGTGGCGGAGGCGGGTGACACGGCTGCGGTGCGGCTGGAAGAGGATGCGGGCACCGATCGGATGACGTTGCGCGTGTTCGGCAATCCGGGCAGCGGCCAGGCGCGGCTGATCGCCACCTACGACAATCTCGGCAAGGGCGCCGGTGGCGCCGCGGTGCAGAATCTCAACATCATGGCCGGGCTCGATCCACTGGCCGGCCTCGTCCTCTGATTCCCCGTCCACCGATTTCACGGTCCAGACCCAAGGAAGCCTTATGCCACGCAATACCGTAGCCAAGCTGCTCCTGTTCGGCGCGACCGGCGATCTCGCGCAGCGCATGCTGCTGCCGTCGCTCTATGGCCTCCATGCCGACGGCCTGCTGCCCGACGCGCTGACGATCACCGGATCGGCGCGCTCGGATTATGACGACGCCAGCTACAAGGAGTTCGCCAAGAAGGCGCTCGACCAGTTCCTGCCCGACGATCGCAAGGACGAGAGCGCGCTCGGCACCTTTCTCGACCGGCTGCAGTTCCAGCCGATCGACCTGTCCGACCCGAACGGCTTCCAGCCGCTCGCCGACAAGCTGGGCGACATCTCCGGCGGGCTCGCCATCTATCTCTCCACCGCGCCGTCTCTGTTCGAATCGGCCGTCGAGGGGCTGGAAAAGGTCGGCCTTGCCGGCGACACGGTGCGGATCGCGCTTGAAAAGCCCTTGGGCTACGATCTGCCGTCGAGCCAGGAGATCAACGACACCGTCGCCACCGCCTTCACCGAAGACCGGATCTTCCGCCTGGACCATTATCTCGGCAAGGAGACGGTGCAGAACATCCTCGCGATCCGTTTCGGCAACAGCTTCTTCGAGCCGGTGTGGAACGCGCGCGGGATCGACAACGTCCAGATCACGATTGCCGAGACCGTCGGCCTGGAAGAGCGCGCCGGCTATTACGACACGGCGGGCGCGCTGCGCGACATGGTGGCGAACCACATGCTCCAGTTGCTGGCGCTGGTGGCGATGGAGCCGCCCGCGAGCTTCGACGGCACCGCCATCCGCGACGAGAAGGCCAAGGTGTTCCGCTCGCTCCGGCAGATGACGCCCGAAGAGGTGCCGCACTGCACGGTGACGGGCCAATATGCCGAAGGCGCGTCCGGCGGAAAGATCGTGAAGGGCTATGTCGCCGAACTCGGCAAGCCGTCCTCCACAGAGACGTTCGTCGCCATCAAGGCGCATGTCGACAATTGGCGCTGGCAGGGCGTTCCCTTCTATCTGCGCACCGGCAAGCGCATGCCCGCGCGCCGCAGCGAGATCGCGATCCAGTTCAAGCCGGTGCCGCATTCGATGTTCTCGAACCGCGGCGGGATGCTTCAGCCCAACGTCCTCGTTATCCGCCTCCAGCCCGAGGAATATATCCAGATGCTGGTGATGGCCAAGGAGCCGGGGCTCGACCGCGACGGTATCCGCCTGAAGGAGGTGCCGCTCAACCTCAGCCTCGACAGCGAGTTCAAGGGCACGCGCCGCCGCATCGCGTACGAGCGGCTGCTGCTCGACCTGATCGAGGGCGACCAGACGCTGTTCGTCCGCCGCGACGAGGTGGAGGCGCAGTGGACGTGGATCGATTCGATCCGCGCCGGCTGGGACGCGAACGGCACCAAGCCCAAAAGCTATGCCTCGGGAAGCTGGGGCCCATCCGCCGCGATCGCGCTGACCGAGCGCGACGGGGTTACGTGGCAGGACGACTGATCCCGTTTTCGGGAACGACGAGATTGAAGGAACGCACATGACCGAGATCGAATGGTGGGATTATGACGACGCCGCCGAAATGGCCGCGGCGGTGGCGGGCGACATCCAGTTCATCATCGAGAGCGCGATCGACGCGCGCGGCTCGGCGGTGATCGCGCTGGCGGGCGGCAAGACCCCCTTCCCCGCCTATGAAAAGCTGAGCGCGGCGAAGCTCGACTGGAAGAAGGTGACGATCATCCCCGGCGACGAGCGGATCGTGCCGCTGGGCGACGCGCTGTCGAACGTCACGCAGCTCGCCAAGATCTTCCTGCCCAAGGGGGCGCGGGTGATGCCGATCGTCCCCAAGGCCGTGCCCGACTACAAGGCGGCGGGGCGTTCGGCGGACGCGCTGATGCAGGATCTCCACTGGCCGCTCGATTTCTGCCTGCTCGGCATGGGCGGCGACGGCCATACCGCGTCGATCTTCCCCGGCCCCGATTACGACGAGGCGCTGAACGGCCCCAAGGAGCGCCGCGCCTTGGGCGTGATGCCCGAGCCGCTGCCGCCCGAAGCCCCCGTCCCGCGCGTCACGCTGTCGCGCGCGGCGATCGCCTCGTCGCGGGCGCTGATGATCGCGCTGACCGGGCAGGACAAGCGCACCTTGCTCGAACAGGCGATCGAACAGGGCCCGTCGTCGCCCTATCCGATCGGCCGCGTGCTTTCCGAGGTGGAGCTGCCGGTCGACATCCACTGGGCGGCGTGATCCACTTCCCCGTTCGCCCCGAGCTTGTCGAAGGGCTGTCCCGCCCGTAGCCAAGAAGAACGGTGCTTCGACAAGCTCAGCACGAACGGTAAGAGTGACGGCATGAATTCCGAAGTCCTGGCGGTCACCGACCGCATCATCGAACGCTCGCGGCCGAGCCGCGCGGCCTATCTCGCGCTGATCGAGCGCGAGCGCGAAAACGGCATCCGCCGCCCCAGTCTGGGCTGCGCCAACCTCGCCCATGCCTATGCCGGCACCGACGAGGACCGCGACGCCATGAAGGCGGATACGGGCATGAACATCGGCATCGTCACCGCCTATAACGACATGCTCTCCGCCCATGCGGTCTATTACCGCTATCCCGAGCTGATGAAGGTGTGGGCGCGCGAGGCCGGCGCCACCGCGCAGGTGGCGGGCGGCGTACCGGCGATGTGCGACGGCGTGACCCAAGGCTATCCGGGCATGGAGCTGTCGCTCTTCAGCCGCGACACGATCGCGCTGTCGACCGCGATCGCGCTCAGCCACGGCACGTTCGAGGGCGCAGCCCTGCTCGGCATCTGCGACAAGATCGTGCCGGGGCTGCTGATGGGGGCGCTGCGCTTCGGTCACCTGCCGATGATCCTCATCCCCGGCGGCCCGATGCCGACCGGACTGCCCAACAAGGCGAAGGCCGCGGTGCGCGAGAAGTTCGCCGAGGGGCTGGTCGGCCGCGAGGAACTGCTCGATGCCGAGATCGGCGCCTATCATTCCAAGGGCACCTGCACCTTCTACGGCACCGCCAACACCAACCAGATGATGATGGAGGTGATGGGCCTGCACATGCCCGGCGCCGCCTTCGTCAATCCGGGCACCAAGCTTCGCCAGGAACTCACCCGCGCCGCCGTCCACCGGCTGGCGCGGATCGGCGTGCGTGGCGACGATTACCGGCCGATCGGTGCCTGCGTCGACGAACGCGCGATCGTGAACGCGGCGGTCGGCCTGCTCGCGACGGGCGGATCGACCAACCATCTGCTCCACGTGCCCGCGATCGCGCGCGCGGCGGGGATCGTGATCGACTGGGAGGATTTCGACCGGCTCTCGCGCGCGGTGCCACTGATCGCGCGCGTCTATCCCAACGGATCGGCCGATGTGAACGGCTTCGAGGCGGCGGGCGGCATGCCCTATGTGATCCGCGAGCTGCTCGGCAGCGGCCATCTGCACGGCCACATCCTGACCGTCGCCGGCGACGGGCTGCCGGCCTATGCCAAGACCGCAGTGATCGACGGCGACACGCTCGGCTGGCGCGATACACCCGACAGCGGCGACGAGACCATCCTGCGCCCCGCCGCGGCGCCGTTCTCGGCGGATGGTGGGATGCGCATCCTGGCAGGCAATATCGGCCGCGCCTGCATCAAGGTCTCCGCGGTCGAGCGCGAACGCTGGGTGATCGAAGCGCCGGCTGCGGTCTTCGACGATCAGCTCGACGTGCTGGAGGCGTTCAAGGCGGGCAAGCTCGAACGCGATGTCGTGGTGGTCGTCCGCTTCCAGGGCCCGCGCGCGAACGGCATGCCCGAGCTTCACAAGCTGACGCCGGCACTCGGCGTGTTGCAGAATCGCGGCTTCAAGGTGGCGCTGGTCACCGACGGGCGGATGTCGGGCGCCAGCGGCAAGGTGCCGTGCGCGATCCATTGTTCGCCCGAGGCGCTGCTGGACGGCGCGATCGGCCGGATCCGCGACGGCGATCTCATCCGCGTCGATGCGGTGAACGGCACGCTGGAGGCGCTGGTCGACCCGGCCGAATGGGCGGCGCGCGTGCCGGATGCGGCACCGGGGCCGGCCGAGGGCATGGGCCGCGAGCTGTTCGGCCTGTTCCGCGGACTTGCCGACGAGGCCGAGAAGGGCGCATCGGCGGTGCTGGCTGCCGCCGGGCTCTGAACCGCACGCCCAAGGGAACGAAGGGAACGCAGATGGACGTCGTCGCAGCGGATATCGGGGGCACGCACGCACGCTTCGCCATTGCCGAGGTGGAGAATGGCAAGGTCGTCCATCTGGGCGAACCGGTGACGCTGAAAACCGCGGATCATGCGAGTTTGCAGACCGCGTGGGAGGCATTCCATTCTACACAAGGCGGCCGACTGCCGCGCGCGGCGGCGATCGCGGTCGCCTCGCCGATCACCGGCGACGTGATCCGGCTGACCAACAACCCGTGGATCATCCGCCAGTCGCTGATCCACGAGCGGCTTCACGCCGACACCTATGTCGTCGTCAACGATTTCGGCGCGATCGCCCATGCCGTCGCGCAATTGCCCGAAGGGGATTTCGAGCATCTCTGCGGTCCCGATACGCCGCTGCCGTCCAAGGGCGTGACCACCGTCTGCGGCCCGGGCACCGGGCTCGGCGTCGCGCAGGTGCTGCGGCGGCACGACCGCTACGAAGTGCTGGAAACCGAGGGCGGGCATATCGACTATGCCGCGCTGGACGGCATCGAGGATGCGATCCTTACGCGACTGCGCAAGACCTTCACGCGCGTGTCGGCCGAGCGAATCGTGTCGGGGCCAGGCATCGTCGCAATCTACGAGACGCTCGCCGAGATGGAGGGCCGCCCGGTCCACAGCCGCGACGACAAGACGATCTGGACCGAGGCGCTGGAGGGCACCGATTCGATCGCGCTCGCAGCACTTGACCGCTTCTGCCTCGCGCTCGGCGCGGTGGCGGGCGATCTCGCGCTGGCGCATGGCGCGCGCGGTGTCGTGATCGCAGGCGGGCTCGGGCTGCGCATCAAGGACCGGCTGATCCGTTCGGGCTTCGACCAGCGGTTCCAGGCCAAAGGCCGCTTCCAGACGCTGATGGCGGCAATCCCCGTCAAGCTCATCACGCATCCGCAGCCCGGCCTGTTCGGCGCGGCCGCCGCCTTCGCCCAGGAGCATACGCAATGACCGACATCGCCGACATCATGCGCACCAGCGCCGTCATCCCCGTGCTGGTGATCGACGACGCCGCCACCGCGCGACCGCTCGCCGAGGCGCTGGTCGCCGGCGGGCTGCGCGTGCTGGAGGTGACGATGCGCACGCCCTGCGCGCTGGAAGCCATCGCCGAGATGAAAAAGGTGGAGGGCGCGATCGTCGGCGCAGGCACCGTGGTGAACCCGGAGCAATTCCGCACCGTGCATGACGCAGGCGCCGAATTCATCGTCTCGCCCGGCCTCACCGAGCGGCTGGCCGCGCCGATCCTCGAAAGCGGCATCCCCTATCTGCCGGGCATCGCCAATGCCGGCGACATCATGCGCGGGCTGGATCTGGGCCTTACCAACTTCAAATTCTTTCCGGCCGAGGCCAGCGGCGGGCTGAAGGCGCTGAAGGCGCTCGCCGCGCCCTTCTATCAGTGCAGCTTCTGCCCGACGGGCGGGATCACCGAAGCCTCGGCGCCCGAATGGCTGGCGTTCAAGCCGGTGCGCTGCGTCGGCGGAAGCTGGGTGACGGGCGGCACCATGGCCGAGGTGGAGATGAAGGCGCGCGCGGCGAACGCCCTGCGGGGCTGATCGCCGGGCGTCGCTCCGGTCACATCTCGCCGCGGGCGTGGCGGATCGCGTACCATTTCTTCACATTGGCATTATGCTCGGCCAGCGTGTCGGCAAAGACATGGCCGCCGGTGCCATCCGCGACGAAGTACAGCGCCTTGGACGTGCCCGGATCGAGCACCGCGTCGATCGACGCGCGGCCGGGATTGGCGATCGGCCCCACCGGCAGCCCGGCGCTGGCATAGGTGTTGTAGCCGTTCTTGGCCTGCAATTCGGAGCGCAGGATGCGGCGGCCGAGCGGACGGCCCTTGGTGATCGGATAGATGACGGTCGGGTCGGCCTGGAGCGGCATGCCGATGCGCAGCCGATTGCCATAGACCGCGGCCACCATGCGGCGTTCGGCGGGCTTACCCGTTTCCTTTTCCACGATCGAGGCGAGGATGATCGCCTGGCGCGGCGTCGTCACCGCGATGCCCGGCTTGCGCCTCGCCCAGGCGGCCTTGAGATAGACGTCCATCGCGCGCTGCATCCGCGTCACCACCGACGCACGCGTGTCGCCGCGCGCGAAGGCATAGCTGTCGGGCAGGATCGATCCCTCGGCGGGCACCGCCACCGGCCCGACCAGGCCATCGGCCTTCATCAGCGCGTCATGGACCAGCACAGAGGGGTAGCCCTCGGGCACCACCACCAGGCGCTGCACCGTTTTGCCGCCCTGAAGCAGGCTGAGGATGTCCGACTGGCTCAGATGCGCCGGGATGCGGTATTCGCCCGCCTTGATCGGCGCGCCCGATCCGAACACGCGGGCGAGCAGGCGGAAGCGCGTGGCGGAGCGGATCGCGCCCGCGCGTTCGAGGTCGCGCGCGGCCCCGGCCAGCGTCGCGCCCTCGGGCACGCTGACGGTCAGGGTGCGCGGTGCCGGGCCCGCGCCGCCCCAGCCGTGAATCATCAGGAACGCCGCCACGAGGACGGCGATCGCCGCGATCAGGCCGAAACAGCCGAGCCTGCGCACCGGCCTAGAGCGCCCGCATCACCAAAGAGGCGTTGGTGCCGCCGAAGCCGAACGAGTTGTTCAGCACCGCACGGACCTCGCGCTTCCTGGCGACGTGCGGCACCAGATCGATGCCTTCGGCGCCCTCCGATGGATTGTCGAGGTTGAGCGTCGGCGGCACGATCTGGTCGCGCATCGCCAGGATGCAGAAGATGCTCTCGACCGCGCCGGCCCCGCCGAGGAGATGGCCGATCGCCGACTTGGTCGAGCTCATCGACAGGCCGCCGACCGCATCCCCGAACAGCCGCTTGACCGCGCCGAGCTCGATCATGTCGGCCATCGTCGACGTGCCATGCGCGTTGATGTAGTCGATGTCGGATAGCGCCAATCCCGATTTGCGCATCGCCATCTGCATCGACCGGTACGCACCCGAACCCTCGGGCTCGGGCGCGGTGACGTGATAGGCGTCGCCGGACAGGCCGTAGCCGACCACCTCGCAATAGATCTTGGCGCCACGTGCCTTGGCGCGCTCATATTCTTCCAGCACCACCACGCCCGCGCCCTCGCCCATCACGAAGCCGTCGCGGTCGCGGTCATAGGGGCGGCTGGCCTGTTCGGGCCGATCGTTGAAGCTGGTGTTGAGTGCGCGCGCCGCCGCGAAACCGGCGATGCCGAGCGGGCACACCGTGCCCTCCGCGCCGCCCGCCAGCATGACGTCGGCATCGTCCATCGCGATCATCCGCGCGGCATCGCCGATCGAATGCGCTCCGGTCGAGCAGGCCGTGACCACCGCGTGGTTCGGCCCCATCAGCCCGTATTTGATCGAGACCTGACCCGAGATCAGGTTGATGAGACGGCCATGGACGAAGTGCGGGCTGACGCGCTTGGGCCCCTTTTCCGCCAGGACGAGCGATTCGCTCTCGATGCCCGGCAGGCCGCCGATGCCCGATCCGATCGAGCAGCCGGCGCGGAAGCGCTCGGCCTCGGTCATCTCGGTCAGGCCCGCATCCTCCAGCGCCTGGCCAGCGGCGTCGATGCCGTAGATGATGAACGGATCGACCTGCCGCTGGATCTTATGATCGACGCGCTTGTCGGGATCGAAGCCGTAAGGATGATCCGCCGGCTTGACCTCGCACGCGATGGTGCATTTCTGGTCCGACGCGTCGAAACGGGTGATGGGCCCGGCGCCCGATTTGCCGGCGATGATGTTCGCCCATGCCGTCTCGACGTCCGCGCCGAGCGGAGTCACAAGGCCCAATCCGGTTACGACAACGCGCCGCATCTCACTCTCCAGTTTCCATAAACGAAACGGCTCCCCGCACCGGTAGACCCGGACGGGAAGCCGTTCGATCCAGCCCGATAGGCAGGATCACCCTGTTGGGTTTGGCCGTGCGCCAGGTCTTACGACTTGTGCTCGTCGATATAGGTGATCGCGTCCTTCACGGTCGTGATCTTCTCGGCGGCATCGTCGGGAATCTCGACGCCGAATTCCTCCTCGAACGCCATGACGAGCTCGACGATGTCGAGGCTGTCGGCACCCAGATCGTCGATGAAGCTGGCATCCTCGGTCACCTTGTCGGCTTCGACGCCGAGATGCTCGACGACGATCTTCTTCACGCGGTCGGCGGTCTCGCTCATGGTCATTCCCTCTTCACGTATGGGGTGTTTCTTCGATTACCTGAACGCCCGTAGAACGGGGCCAAGGCGCGCGCAAGTATCCGCGCGCCTCAGATCATCGCCATCCCGCCGTTCACATGAAGCGTCTGCCCGGTGACGTAGCCCGCCTCGCGGCTGGCCAGATAGACGACCGCCGCGCCGATATCCTTCCCGCCGCCGAGATCGGCCGCCGGAATGCGCGCCAGCAGCGCGGATTTCTGCGCGTCGGGCAACGCATCGGTCATGGCGGAGCGGATGAAGCCGGGCGCGACGCAGTTGACGGTGATATGGCGGCTGGCGAGTTCCTGCGCCATCGCCTTGCTCATGCCGACCAGGCCCGCCTTGGACGCGGCATAGTTCGCCTGACCCGGATTTCCCGTGGTGCCGACGACCGAGGTGATCGAGATCATTCGCCCGAAACGCGCCTTCATCATCGGCTTGGCGGCGGCGCGCATCAGCCGGAACGCGGCCTCCAGGTTGACGCGGATCACCTGGTCCCATTCGTCGTCCTTCATCCGCATCGCCAGATTGTCGCGCGTGACGCCGGCATTGTTGACGAGGATGTCGAGCCGCCCGAGCGCCGCCGCCGCGGCCGGCACCAGCGCATCGACCGCGCCGCCGTCCGACAGGTCGCACGGCAGCGCGACGTGATCCGCACCCAGCGACACACGAAACGCCTCCAGCTTGCCGGCATTGGACCCCGAAACCGCGAGCCGCGCGCCCTGCCCCGCCAGCGCCTGCGCGATCGCCGACCCGATCCCCCCGGACGCGCCGGTGACGAGTGCGGTCATGCCTGTAAGGTCGAACATGTCTATTCTCCGATGATCCTGTTCGCGCAAAGACGCGAAGACGCTAAGGGGTGGTATCCGTTGACGAGGCGGCGGATCCCTTCCTCGAGCGTCGCGCCGCCGAAGGTGATGAGCAAGCCCAGCGGCTGTCTGGTGAGCCTGAGATAGGTCAGAAGCTGTTTGGCATGCACAGCGCTCAACCGCACCATCGATTTGATCTCGACGAGCCGGGTTCCGCCGACGACCAGATCGGCCTCGAACGCGCCGTCGAAACGCAGCCCCTCGAACTCGATCGCGATCGATCGTTGGCGCTCGACCCGATAGCCCATGCCCCGCAGCTTAGCTGCAAGCACGGCCTCATGGACGCTTTCGAGGAGACCGGGGCCGAGATCCCGGTGCAGCCGCGGCGACACATCGACGACGTCCGCTGCCGCTGCCTCCAGGTCAAACATCTTGGCGTCTTCGCGTCTTTGCGCGAAAACTACAACCGGCCGATCAGTGCCTCGATGTCGTCCATCGTCACCACGCTCGTCGTCTCCACCTCGGGCGCCGTGCGCTTGACCATCGGGGCGAGCACCTTGCCGCCGAATTCGACGAAGCGCTCGACGCCGGCCGCCTGCATCGCCAGCACCGACTCGCGCCAGCGGACCATTCCCGTCACCTGCTCCACCAGCAGCCGGCGGATCGTGTCCGGGTCCGACACCGCCGCTGCGGTGACGTTGGCGAAGACGGGCACCAGCGGCGCGTCGATCCGCGCATCGGCCAGCGCCGTCGCCATCGCATCGGCCGCGGGCTGCATCAACGGACAGTGGAACGGCGCGGAGACGGGCAGCAGCAGCGCCCGCTTGGCGCCGTGATCCTTGGCGCTGGCGACTGCGCGGTCGATTGCGGCTTTGGCGCCCGAGATCACCACCTGGCCGGGATCGTTATCGTTGGCGACGGTGCACACTTCGCCCTCGGCGCCCGCATCCGCGATCGCCTGCGCCTTGGCGAGATCGACGCCGAGGAGCGCCGCCATCGCGCCGACGCCCACCGGCACCGCCGCCTGCATCGCCTGCCCGCGATGCTTCAGCAGCCGCGCGGTGGTCGAGAGGTCGATCGCGCCCGCCGCACAGAGCGCGGTATATTCGCCCAGGCTGTGGCCGGCGACGAAATCGGCCTTGTCGGCAAGGCGCACGCCGCCCTCGCGCTCCAGCACGCGCAGCGTCGCGATGGCGTTGGCCATGATCGCGGGCTGCGCGTTCTCGGTGAGTTGCAGCGTCTCGGCGGGACCCTCGCGCATCAGCCGCGAGAGATGCTGGCCGAGCGCCTCGTCCACCTCCTCGAACACCGCGCGCGCCACCGCGCTGGCGTCCGCGAGCGCGGCGCCCATGCCGACCGCCTGGCTGCCCTGCCCCGGGAAAACGAATGCGCGCATGACCTCTCCTGCATTGTCGTGGTGTTGCGGTTAGAGGCAATCCGCCGCGCGGGGCAATGGTTGCTTTTGCGGCCGTTCGCGTTATAGGCGCCGCTTCGGACGTGGCAGTGGCCCGTCCGTCATACGAGACGACAGCCGGAGGGGCGTGGCGCATGGGGCGTCCGTCAGCGATCGGCCAAGATATGAGGACGGGCATGGCTCTCTACGAGCACGTGTTCCTTGCGCGCCAGGATCTGGCACAGGCGCAGGTGGACACGCTGGCGGAAAACGCCGCGAAGATCATCACCGACAACAAGGGCAAGGTCGTCAAGACCGAGAGCTGGGGCCTGCGTTCGCTCGCCTACAAGATCGCCAAGAACCGCAAGGCGCATTACGTCATGCTCGAGATCGACGCACCGGGTGCGGTGGTCGCCGAGCTGGAGCGCCAGACCCAGATCAACGAGGACGTGATCCGCTACATGACCGTCAAGGTCGACGAGCTGGAGACCGGCCCGACCGTGATGATGCGCAAGCAGGAGCGCGATCGCGAGCGTCGTGGCGACCGTGAAGGTGGCCGTGACGGTGGACGCGATGGCGGCCCGCGCGGCGATCGTCCGGATCGTGGCGACCGCCCCCGTCGTGACCGTGAAGAGGAAGCCGCATAATGGCCCGTCCGTTTTTCCGCCGCCGCAAGAGCTGCCCCTTCTCCGCGAAGGACGCGCCCCGGATCGACTATAAGGACGTCCGGCTGCTCCAGGGCTTCGTGTCCGAGCGTGGCAAGATCGTTCCCTCGCGCATCACCTCGGTGAGCGCGAAGAAGCAGCGCGAGTTGGCCCAGGCCATCAAGCGCGCGCGTCATCTGGGCCTGCTGCCCTACATCGTTAAGTAAGGAGCGCCCGATATGGACGTCATTCTGCTGGAGCGCGTCGAGAAGCTCGGCGCCATCGGCGACGTGGTGAAGGTCAAGGACGGGTTCGCCCGCAACTATCTTCTCCCCAACAAGAAGGCGCTTCGTTCCAACGAAGCCAACCGCAAGGTGTTCGAGGCCAACCGCGCCCGGATCGAATCGGACAACGCCACGCGCCGCGCCGATGCCGAGAAGGAAGCCAAGGGTTTCGAGAACGCCTCCGTCACGCTGATCCGTCAGGCGTCGAACACCGGCCAGCTTTACGGCTCGGTCGCGGTGCGCGATCTGATCGAGGCGCTCGAGGCGGA
This sequence comes from Sphingomonas sp. GC_Shp_6, assembly GCF_026540835.1. Taxonomy (NCBI): domain Bacteria; kingdom Pseudomonadati; phylum Pseudomonadota; class Alphaproteobacteria; order Sphingomonadales; family Sphingomonadaceae; genus Sphingomonas; species Sphingomonas sp. GC_Shp_6. Next base: position 66,750 of record NZ_JALNUO010000004.1, read on the forward strand.
CGGCCACAAGGTCGCCCGTTCCGCGATCGCGCTCGACAAGCCGATCAAGGCGATCGGCGTTTACACCGTGAAGGTGGCGCTGCATCCCGAGGTCGCCGTGAACGTCAAGGTCAACGTCGCACGCTCGCCCGAAGAGGCCGAGATGCAGGCGTCGGGCGTCAACGTCATGGAAGCGATGTTCGAGAAGGACGAGGCCGGCTTCGTCGAGGATTACGATCCCAACGCCGAGCCCGGCGCGACCGCCGAAGTCTCCGGAGACGAAGCGCAGGGCTGAGCCCTTCGCCGCGTCGGACAGACATCGTCGCACACAGGGGCCGTCCGGAGCGATCCGGGCGGTCTCTTTGCGTCTGGGCCTCCGCGCATCCCGTCTCGCGGTGGGACGAAGCCGTACTCGTTGACTTCGATCAACACGATCGTTCGGAACAGGGCCGTGCGACGCTTCGTAGTGTCCGGACCCATGACCAGATCCATCACACCCTTATTCCCGTGGCGCCACGATGCGCAGGACGAACTCGAACGGATGATGCACCGGTTCGTCGATGATCGGGCGTTTCCCTGCGTCGGCGCGAAGGCGGCGCTCGCCAAGGGCACGCTCCACGTGCTCGCCTGCAACGCGATCGACAGCGCCTGGGACGATCTCCGCATCCATGACGGCCTTCTGCGCTTCGCCGAGGCGTATCGCGAGCAGCCCGCGCTCTTCCGCAGCTTCGCGGTGGTGTTCGAAGGGCCCGACGATCTGAACGAGGCCGCGTTCGAGGCCGCATTGTGGCGTCGCGTCCAGTCGCTGTCCGACAAGGATGTGTGGCGCGGGCAACCCTATGACGGCACGGTTGCGACCGATCCGGAGAGCCCGCATTTCTCGCTGAGCTTCGGCGGCGAGGCGTTCTTCATCGTCGGCCTTCACCCCAAGGCCAGCCGCCCGGCGCGACGCTTCGCGCGGCCCACGCTCGTCTTCAACTTGCACGACCAGTTCGAGACGCTGCGCGCGCAGGGGCGTTACGAGGGTATGCGCGAGAAGATCATGGTGCGCGACGAGGCGATCGCCGGCACGCGCAACCCCATGCTGGCGCGCCACGGCGAGGCGAGCGAAGCGCGGCAATATAGCGGCCGCATGGTCGGCGAAGGCTGGCGCTGCCCCTTTTCCTATTCGGGCGAGCCCTCTTGAGCGACACGATCGAGATCCCGGAACGCAGCGGGGCGGCGTTCACGCTCGCCAAGGGCGATCTGCTGAGCGTGATCGATCCGCGCGGCGAACAGGTGTCCGACCTCCTCGCCTTCAACGCGCATGACATCCACGAGGCGATCTCGTCGGGCCGCACGCTCGATTATGCCGAAACGATCCGGCTCACGGTCGGGAATCGGCTCTATTCCAACCGCTCGTCGGTGATGCTGGAGATCGTTGCGGACGATGTCGGCCGGCATGATTTCCTGCTCACGCCCTGTTCCTACGACACGTTCCACCATTTCTATCCCGACCTGCCGCCGCATCGCGGCTGTTTCGGCAATCTGGCCGAGGCGCTGGAGCCCTATGGGATCGTGCCGGACCGGATCCCGATCGCGTTCAACTGCTTCATGAACGTGCCGGTCGATGCCGAAACCGGCAAGATCTCGGTCCTGCCCCCCACCAGCAAGGCGGGTGACCGCATCGTGTTCCGCGCCGCGATGGATCTCGTGATCGGCCTCACGGCGTGCTCGGCGCCGGCCTCGAACGGCGGCAGCTTCAAGCCGATCCATTACCGCATCGATCGTGCTGATCCTGGTTAACTCTTGGTGATTAGGCCGAAAGCGGGGGGAACATCGCGTGTCGTGAAGCGCTTGAAATCAGCGACGAACACAGGAGCGACGCATGTCTCACACCCACCCCGACGATGCGCCGTTGACCGCATCCAAGGACAGCGACGCGGTCGAACGCGCCGGCGTGCTGTTTCCCGATGCGCAAGGCGACTCGATCGTCGGCCGCGCGGTGACGATCAACCGCCCCGCGGCTGAACTCTTCGCCTTCTGGCGCGACTTTTCCAATCTGGCGCGGGTGATGGAGAATGTGGAGCGGATCGACACGCTCGACGCCACGCGCTCGCATTGGGTGGTGAAGGCTCCCGGCGGCCGCACGGTCGAGTGGAACGCACGCGTGACTGACGAGGCGCAGGACCGTTTCATCGCATGGACCGCCGAGGAGGGCGCCGACATCGCGAACAGCGGCCGGGTCGACTTCCGCGACGCGGGCGCCCGCGGCACCGTTGTGACCGCCACGATCCTCTACGACCCGCCCGCCGGACTAATCGGCAAGGTGATCGCCAAGATGTTTCAGCGTGAACCCGCGATCCAGGCACGCCGCGACTTGCGTCGCTTCAAGCAACTGATGGAAACCGGCGAGATCGCGACGTCTGCGCGCACCGTCGCCGAACATGAAGAGGAACTGGGCTGATGCGCGCACTTGCCTGGCACGGCCGCCATGACGTTCGCGTCGATACGGTGGACGATCCCGAGATCGTCAACCAGCGCGACTGCATCATCAAGGTGACCTCGACCGCGATCTGCGGCTCGGACCTCCACCTTTACGACGGTTATATCCCCACCATGAAGGCGGGCGACATTCTCGGCCACGAGTTCATGGGCGAAGTGGTCGAGACCGGATCCAAATCGACGTTGAAGAAGGGCCAACGCGTCGTCGTGCCGTTCACGATCGCATGCGGAAGCTGCTATCATTGCGGCAAACACCAATATTCGGCGTGCGACAACGGCCTGCCCGCCGACAATCAGGACATCGCGCAGGAGCTGTACGGCCAGCCGATGAGCGGCCTGTTCGGTTATAGCCACATGACCGGCGGCTATGCCGGCGGCCAGGCCGAATATGTTCGCGTGCCGTTCAGCGATGTCGGCCCGATCGTCATCCCCGATGGAATCGAGGACGACAAGGTGCTGTTCCTTTCCGACATCCTGCCCACGGGCTGGCAGGCGGCGGAGTACGCGCAGATCGAGCCCGGCGACACCGTGGCGGTATGGGGTTGCGGCCCGGTCGGCCTGTTCGCGGTACAGTCGGCGTTCCTGATGGGTGCCGAGCGCGTCATCGCGATCGACCATTTCCCGCACCGGCTCGAGCTCGCCAAAGGCTTCGGCGCCGAAACGATCAACTTCAAGGAAAGCGCGGTCTATGAGGCGCTGATGGAGATGACGGGCGGAATCGGCCCCGATGCGGTGATCGATGCCGTCGGCCTGGAGGCGCACGGCCTGTTCGTCGACAATGTGATCGACCAGATCAAGGCATCGATGTTCCTCGGCACCGATCGCCCGCATTCGATCCGCCAGGCGATCATCGCCTGCCGCAAGGGTGGCCGCGTGTCGATGCCTGCGGTCTATGGCGGCTTCGTCGACAAGTTCCCGCTCGGCGCCTTCATGGAGAAGGGGCTGACGCTCAAGACCGGGCAGACGCACGTCCAGCATTATCTGCCGGGCCTGTTGAACGCGATCATGGAAGAGAAGATCGATACCACCTTCCTGATCTCGCACCGGTTGCCCCTGGAGAACGCGGCGGACGGCTACAAGCTGTTCCACGACCATCAGGATGTCGCGACCAAGATCGTGCTGAAGCCTGGTCTGGCGAAGACCAAAGTCGAAATGCCCGCTTGAGGAGAATGGATATGGCTGACAAATTCGCGATCATCACCGGGGCCTCGACGGGCATCGGCTTTGAACTGGCGACGCTCGCCGCCAAGAACGGTTACGACATTCTCGTGGTGGCGAACGAGCCGCTGATCGATGCCGCGGCCGAGGACTTCAAGCAGTTCGGCACGGCCGTCACGTCGGTGAACGCCGATCTGTCAACCGTGGAAGGCGTCGACAGCCTGCTGGCCGCCACGAACGGGCGTCAGGTCGATCTGCTCTGCGCCAACGCCGGACATGGCCTCGGCCACGCGTTCCTGGACCAGAAGTTTGCCGACTGGCGTCATGTCGTCGACACCAATATCGTCGGCACGCTCTATCTGCTCCAGAAGGTGCTGCCGCCAATGGTCGCGCGCAACGGGGGCAAGGTGCTCGTCACCGGCTCGATCGCGGGCTACATTCCCGGTGCGTTCCAGGCGGTGTACAACGGCACCAAGGCCTTCGTGGACAGCTTCGTCGCCGCCATCCAGAACGAGCTGAAGGATTCCGACGGCGTCACCATCACCAATCTGATGCCGGGTCCGGTCGAGACCGAGTTCTTCGCGCGCGGCGACATGCTCGACACCTCGGTCGGCGCGTCGGACAGCAAGAGCGATCCGGCCGATGTCGCCAAGGATGGCTGGGACGCGCTGATGGCGGGCAAGGCCGCGGTCGCCTCGGGCTGGAAGAACAAGATCCAGTCGGCGATCGCGAACGTCACGCCCAACGCCATTCTGGCCGAGCAGCATCGCAAGATGGCCGAGCCCGGAACCGCGAACGACTGATGCGCGTAACGTTGGATGAACAGAGGAGAAATGCCGTGAAGATGATTTTGGGCGCGATCGCGCTGCTGGCGATGCCGACGATGGCCAGTGCGCAGGCGATGACCGGTACGACCTATGTGATGAAGGCGGGTGCTGGCGACCTGTTCGAGATCGAGTCCGCCAAGGTCGAGATGGCCTCCACCAAGAACGCCGATCTGAAGACTTTCGCCAATCAGATGGTGACCGATCACACGACCAGCACCAACGACGTGAAGGCCGCGGCGATGCAGGCCGGCATGAAAGTGGCGCCGCCCCATCTGAACGCGATGCAGAGCAGCGATTTGGCCAAGCTGCGCGCCGCCAAGGGCACCGCGCGTGATCGGCTGTACGTGACCCAGCAGAAGGCCGCGCATCAGCAGGCGCTGACGCTGCATCAGACCTATGCGGACAACGGCACGGTCGATCCGCTCAAGATGGCCGCATCGAAGATCGTGCCCGTCGTGCAGGGCCACATCGCGATGCTCCAGTCCATGTAAGGATCGGGCGGCCGATGGTCGCCCGTTCATGACGTTTCACGCGGCCGGGAAACCGGCCGCGTCCTTTATATCCGGAGACTGCCGCCATGACCGATTTCACCCCCGCTTCGCTCAACCCCGGCAATGGCGGCGAGACGCACCAGCGCAACGACGACGAGCATCCCGTGCTGACGACAAACCACGGCACGCCGATCGCCGACAATCAGAACCAGCTGAAGGCCGGTGACCGCGGCCCCGTCCTGCTCGAGGACGAGATCTACCGCGAGAAGATCAACCATTTCGATCACGAGCGTATCCCCGAGCGTATCGTCCACGCGCGCGGTTCGGCCGCGCACGGCTATTTCGAATGTACCGAGAGCCTTGCCGACATCACCTGCGCGGACCTGTTCCAGAAGAAGGGGCAGCGCACCGAGGTGTTCACGCGCTTCTCGACCGTGGCGGGCGGCGCCGGATCGATTGACACCCCGCGCGACGTGCGCGGCTTCGCCGTGAAATTCTACACCCGCGAGGGCAATTGGGATCTGGTCGGCAACAACATCCCCGTGTTTTTCATCCAGGACGCGATCAAGTTCCCGGACCTGATCCACGCCGCCAAGATGGAGGCCGATCGCGGCTATCCGCAGGCAGCGACCGCGCATGATACCTTCTGGGACTTCATCTCGCTGATGCCCGAATCGACGCACATGATCATGTGGGCGATGTCGGACCGCACGCTGCCCCGCACCTTCGCGAACATGGAAGGTTTCGGCGTCCATACCTTCCGCCTCGTCAACAAGGCGGGCAAGTCGACCTTCGTGAAGTTTCATTGGAAACCCAAGGCGGGCCTGGCCTCGACGATCTGGGACGAGACAGTAAAGATCGCCGGCGCCGATCCCGATTTCCAGCGCCGCGACCTGTTCGAGCGGATCGAGCGTGGTGACTATCCCGAGTGGGAGCTGGGCCTGCAGCTCTTCGACGAGGATTTCGCCAACAGCCAGCCTTATGACGTGCTCGACGCCACGAAGATCATCCCCGAAGAGGTGCTGCCCGTCCGCATCGTCGGCAAGATGGTGCTCGATCGCTATCCCGACAACTTCTTCGCCGAGACCGAGCAGGCCGCGTTCGTGCCGAGCCATGTCGTGCCCGGTATCGGCTTCTCCAACGATCCGCTGCTGCAGGGCCGCCTGTTCAGCTATACCGACACGCAGCTTTCGCGGCTCGGCTCGGTGAACTTCCACCAGTTGCCGATCAACGCCGCCAAGGCCACCGCGAGCGGCAGCCCCTATTCCAACCAGCAGCGCGACGGCCATATGCAGATGGGCGTGCCCAAGGGCCGCGCCAATTACGAGCCGAACAGCCTGGCCAAGGCGGGCGAGCCCGGCGGGTTCCGCGAGGATCCGGACAACGGCTACAAGACCTTCCCGTCCGAGGAACAGGGTCAGAAGCTGCGCATCCGCCCCGAGAGCTTCGCCGACCATTACAGCCAGGCGCGGCTGTTCTTCCGCTCGATGGACCCGGCCGAGCAGGCGCATATCGCGTCGGCGCTCGTGTTCGAGCTGAGCAAGGTGTCGCTCGATCATGTCCGTCTGCAGATGATGGCCAATCTGCGCAACGTGGACGAAGGTCTCGCCACGCGCGTCGCCGATGGTCTGGCGATGGACCTGCCCGAGGCTTCGCCGACCGCGGCGCCGGTGATCGACATGGATCCCTCGCCTGCGCTGCGCATCATCCGCGGCCCGCTCGAGATGCACAGCCTGGAGGGCAAGACGGTCGGCATCCTGATCGCCGACGGCACCGATGCGGCGGCGTTGAACGCGGTGACGAGCGCAATCGCGGCGGCCAAGGGCCATGCCAAGATCATCGCGCCTAAGGTCGGCAAGGTGCCGCTGTCGGACGGCAGCGCGGTCGCCGCGGATGCCCAGCTCTTCGGCCAGCCCTCACCCACTGTCGATGCCTGCGCGGTCATCCTGTCGGCCGAAGCGTGCGCGAAGCTGGTCAAGGAAGGCGCGGCGGTACAGTGGGTGATGGATGGCTTCGGCCACCTGAAGGCGATCGGAGCCAACGCCGACGCCCAGCCGCTGCTCGATAAGGCAGGCGTGGAGCCCGACGAAGGCGTCACCGATCTCGATGGCTTCGTCGAGGCGGCCAAGAAGCGTTACTGGGACCGCGAGCCGAAGGTCCGCACGCTGGCGTAAAAGCCACCTGTTCCCCGGCGGAGGCCGGGGCCCAGGTGTGGAGCGCTGATGGCGGGAATACGCTCCGCCACTCCGGCCTTCTCGACTGGGCCCCGGCTCCGCTGGGGAACGACTATGTCAGGCCTCCAGCTTGCCCTGTTCCGCCATCGCCAGCGCGGTGCGGTAGCAATCGTCGATATGACGGTTGCCGATCAGCTTCATCGCGCCGAAGCCGATACCCGCGGCCAGCGCCGAGCCCAGCAGCGGCACATATTTCGCCGCCGAACCGGCCGCCAGCCGGATACCGAACCGCTTCAGCAGCCGCACCACGATCTCGCGCGAAATCGTCTTTCCGATCACGCTGTTGCCGAGTGTCGAGGCGAACACGAGAACCTTCTGCGCGTTCTGCGGATCGAGCTTCGCCACATGGGCGTGATCGAGTCGGAAACGCTCGCTGATCTTGGGCAGCAAGGTCGTCAGGATGCCGATATCGGCGACCATGTCCGCGCCCGGCACCGGCACCACCGACGCGCCCGCCGCCATCAGCGCACGGCGCGTGACCATGCGGCGGCAATCGTCGCGGATGCGGTTCAGTCTCTCGGTCGGCGTTTCCATGCGTCTCTCCATTGCGGCGGGTCGGTCTATGCGGCTTGGCGGCGAAAAAGAAATGCTGCTCCCCATCGGCCGCCGCATCATGGCAAGACGCGCGGCATGCCCACCGCGATCCTCACCCATCTTCAGCGCCTCGAAGCCGAATCAATCCACATCCTGCGCGAGGTCGTCGCCGAGGCGGAACGACCGGTGATGCTCTATTCGGTGGGCAAAGATTCGGCGGTGATGCTGCATCTCGCGCGCAAGGCCTTCTACCCCGCGCCGCCGCCCTTCCCACTGCTTCATGTCGATACGACGTGGAAGTTCCGCGCGATGTACGATCTGCGCGACCGGATGGCGGCGGATGCCGGGATGGAGCTGCTCGTCCACCGCAATCCCGATGCGCTCGCTCGCGGGATCAACCCGTTCGACCATGGCGCGCTTCACACCGATCTGTGGAAGACCGAGGGGCTGAAACAGGCGCTCGACCTGCACGGCTTCGATGCGGCGTTCGGCGGCGCGCGACGCGACGAGGAGAAGGCCCGCGCCAAGGAACGGATCTTCTCGTTCCGCTCGGCCAACCACCGCTGGGATCCGAAAAACCAGCGTCCCGAGCTCTGGCATCTCTACAATGCGCGCAAGGCGAAGGGCGAGAGCATCCGCGTCTTCCCGATCTCGAACTGGACCGAACTGGACGTCTGGCAATATATCCAGGCCGAGGCGATCCCGATCGTCCCCCTCTATTTCGCCGCCCCCCGCCCGACTGTCGAACGCGACGGCATGCTGCTGATGGTGGACGACGACCGCTTCCGCCTCGAACCGGGCGAGGTGCCCGTCGAACGCTCGATCCGCTTCCGCACGCTCGGCTGCTATCCGCTGACCGGTGCGGTGGAGAGCGAGGCGACGACGCTGTCGCAGGTGATCCAGGAAATGCTGCTGACCACCACGTCCGAGCGCCAGGGCCGCGCGATCGACCGGGATCAGGCGGCGAGCATGGAGAAGAAGAAGCAGGAGGGGTATTTCTGATGGGCCAGGATTACCGCCCCGACGCGCAGATCGCGTCCGACATCGACGGCTATCTCGCCGCGCACCGCGACAAGGCGCTGCTCCGCTTCATCACCTGCGGATCGGTGGACGACGGCAAGTCCACGCTGATCGGCCGGCTGCTCTACGATTCCAAGACGATCTTCGCCGATCAGCTCGCCGATCTGGAGCGCGATAGCCGCCGGATGGGGACGCAGGGGCAGGCGATCGACTTCGCCTTGCTGGTCGACGGGCTGGCGGCCGAGCGCGAACAGGGCATCACGATCGACGTGGCGTACCGGTTCTTCGCGACGCCCGCGCGCAAGTTCATCATCGCCGACACGCCGGGCCACGAACAATATACCCGCAACATGGTGACCGCGGCCTCCACCGCCGATCTGGCGGTGATCCTGGTGGATGCGCGCAAGGGCGTGCTGACCCAGACGCGGCGGCATGGCTATCTCGCGCATCTGCTCGGCATCCGGCGCTTCGTGCTCGCGGTGAACAAGATGGACCTGATCGGCTACGACCAGGTTCGCTATGACGCGATCGTGGCCGAGTTCGCCGCCTTTGCCGAAAGCGTGGGGCTCGCCGGCTTCACCCCTATCCCGATCTCGGGCTTCGCGGGCGACAACATCGCCGCGGCGAGCGCGAACACGCCGTGGTATGCCGGCCCCGCGCTGCTGGCGCATCTGGAGACGGTGCCGCTGGAGGACGAAACCGAGGGGCGGCCGTTCCGCATGCCCGTCCAATGGGTGTCGCGCCCCGATCTCGACTTTCGCGGGTTCGCCGGGCTCGTTGCCGAAGGGCGGATCGCGGCGGGCGACTCCATTCGCGTGCTGCCATCGGGCAAGACGTCGCAGGTCGCGCGGATCGTGACGATGGACGGCGATCTGCCGCACGCGGTTGCCGGTCAGTCGGTGACGCTGACGCTCGCCGACGAAATCGATTGCTCGCGCGGCGACGTGATCGCGGCCGCCGGCGATCCGCCGAAGGTGGCCGACCAGTTCGAGGCGACGATCGTCTGGATGGCGGACGAGCCGCTGCTGCCCGGCCGCGCCTATGCGATGAAGCTGGCGACGCAGACCGTCTCCGCGACGCTTCAGCCGCCCAAATACCAGGTCAACGTCAACACGCTCGAACATCTGGCAACGAAGACGCTCGACCTGAACGCGATCGGCGTGGCGACGCTCAGCACCGACCGCCCGATCGTGTTCGCGCCCTATGGCGAAAGCCGCGCGCTGGGCGGCTTCATTCTCATCGACCGCATCACCAATGCGACGGTGGCGGCGGGGATGCTCAACTTCTCGCTGCGCCGCGCGCAGAACGTCCATTGGCAGGCGACCGACATCGGCCGTGCGCACCATGCCGCGCTGAAGAACCAGCGCCCCGCGGTGCTGTGGCTGACCGGCCTGTCGGGTGCGGGCAAGTCGACCATCGCGAACCTGGTCGAGAAGCGCCTCGCGCTGATGAACCGCCACACCTTCCTGCTCGACGGCGACAATGTTCGGCACGGCCTCAACCGCGATCTGGGCTTCACCGATGCCGACCGGATCGAGAATATCCGCCGCGTCGGCGAGGTCGCACGGCTGATGACCGATGCCGGGCTGATCGTCGTCACCGCCTTCATCTCGCCGTTCCGCGCCGAACGGCAGATGGTGCGCGAGATGATGGCGCCGGGCGAGTTTCTCGAGATTTTCATCGACACGCCGCTGGAAGATGCCGAGGCGCGCGACGTGAAGGGGCTCTACGCCAAGGCGCGCGCCGGGCGCTTGCGCAACTTCACCGGCATCGACAGCCCCTATGAGGTGCCCGAAGCGCCCGAGCTGCGGATCGACACGCGAACGACCAGCCCGGAGGCCGCGGCGCAGCAGATCGTGGAGGCGCTGCTCGGGCTCGGCTGATGTGCTAGGCGCAACGAATGACCGCTCCCCTTCCCCTCGCCGGCCTCCGCGTCCTCGAACTCGCGCGCATCCTGGCCGGACCCTGGGCGGGGCAGTTGCTCGCCGATCTGGGGGCCGACGTCGTCAAGGTCGAGCGCCCCGGCGAGGGCGACGACACCCGCCATTGGGGTCCGCCCTTCCTGAGCGCCGCGGACGGGACCGATCTGGGCGCGGCCTATTATCATAGCTGCAACCGCGGCAAGCGATCGGTCGCGATCGATCTGGCGACCGACGCGGGGCAGGCTGAGGTGCGCGCGCTGGCCGACGAAGCGGATGTGGTGATCGAGAATTACAAGGTCGGCGGCCTTGTCAAATACGGCCTAGACGCCGCGGCGCTCACCGCGCGCAACCCGCGGCTGGTCTATTGTTCGGTCACGGGATTTGGCCAGACCGGCCCCTATGCGCCGCGCGCCGGCTACGACTTCATCGTGCAGGGCATGGGGGGGATGATGTCGATCACGGGCGAGCCCGACGGGCCGCCGCAGAAGACCGGCGTCGCCTATGCCGATCTGTTCACCGGCGTCTATGCGGTCGTCGCGATCATGGCGGCGATCGAGCGGCGCCACGCGACCGGCCGGGGCGGCATTATCGACATGGCGCTGCTCGACACGCAGGTGGGCGCGCTCGGCAACCAGGCGCTGAACTGGATGGCAAGCGGCGTGGTGCCGGGCCGGATGGGCAACGGTCATGCGAACCTCGCGCCCTATCAGAGCTTCCCGACCGCGGACGGCGACCTGATCGTGGCGGTGGGCAACGACCGCCAGTTCGCCAGGCTATGCGACGTGCTGGGCATACCCGACCTCGCCGCCGACCCGCGCTTCGCCACCAACCCCGCGCGCGTGACGAACCGCGCGACGCTGCTGCCGCTGGTGACCGCGCGCACCGTGCTGGCGACCAGCGCCGGCCTGCTCGCCGCGTTGGAGGCGGCGGGGGTGCCGGTGGGGCCGGTCAACCGGATCGATCAGGTGTTCGCCGATCCGCAGGTCCGCGCGCGGGCGATGGCGCTCTCCCTGCCCGAAAAGGCCGGCGGCACGCTGCCCGGGCTCGCGCCGCCGATCGTGATCGACGGCGAACGGATGGGATCGGGCCGCCCCTCGCCACGCCTGGGCGAGCATGCCGGCGCGGTCTGGCTGCCGCGCTAGGGATCTTTCAGGCCGAACTACCCCTCGCCATTCGCCCTGAGCTTGTCGAAGCGCCTGCGCCGCGAGCAACGGTGCGGCTGCAGCGCGCGTGCTTCGACAAGCTCGGCACGAACGAAACTGGGGGAAACTCGCCGGCGTCATCCTGTGCGAGGTGCCCGCGTCCGATCAATAACCGTTGAGGCGCGCGAAGCGTTCGCGGTGATAGGCGGCGTTGCCCCACATCGTCTCCAACACCGCCGCGCGCTTCATGTACAGGCCGGCGTCATGCTCGTCGGTCATGCCGATGCCGCCGTGAAGCTGCACCATCTCGCGGCTGACGAGCTTCAGCGTGTCGCCCGCCACCGCCTTGGCGAGGCTGACCGCCTGGTCGAGATCGGAACGGCCGGCGTCGATCGCCTCCAGCGCACCCTCCACCACCGATCGCATCAGCTCGAGTTCGGTGAACATCTTCGCCATCCTGTGCTGGAGCGCCTGGAAGCTGGCGAGCGGCTGGCCGAACTGAACGCGCGTTTTGAGATAGTCGTTGGTGGTCGCGAACGCCTGTTCCGCCATGCCCAGCATCTCGGCGGCGAGCACCGCCGTCGCGCGATCGACGATAGCGGCGGTGAGTTCGGGACCACCCAGCCGGATCGCAGGCGCAGCGTCGAAGCGCAGTTCGGCATGATCGCGCGAATCCGCCATGTGCCGCGGCGCACGGGCGACTCCTTCGCCGTCCGCCACGAGATACAGCCCGTCCTCGGCCGAGACGACGAAGAGCGTCGCGGCATCGCCCTCCGCGACGAACGCCTTCGTGCCCGTCAGCCGTCCGTCCTCGACCGTCGTCGCGAGCCGGGCCGGATCGTGAAACGGCCCCTCGTCGATCGCCAGCGTCGCGATGACATCGCCGGCCGCGATCTTCGGCAGCCATTCGGCCTTGGCGCCCGCATCGTCGCCCATCACGATCGCCGTCGCGGCGGGGCCGGTGGAGGCGAGCGGCGTGACAGAGAGATTGCGGCCAAGCTGTTCGAGCACGAGGCCCAGCGACAGATAGCCGAACGCCGATCCACCATGCTCCTCGGGAACGACGATCCCCGCCCAGCCCATCTGGCCGATCTCGCCCCAGCTGGCACTCGCGGTGTCGCCGACGTCGCGCATCCGGCGCAGCGCGGTGACGGGCGCTTCGTTGTCCGCCCATTCGCGCGCCATGTCGCGCAGCATCGTCTGTTCGTCGTTCAGAACGGCCATGTGCCTCTACCCTGTTGCGGAGTGGCGGCGGGGGGTCCGGCCGAAACCGGCCCCCCGCCTCTCCCCTCTCCAAACCGTGAATTTACTGGTGATCGAGCATGCCGAGGATGCGCTTGGCGATCACGTTGTTCTGGATCTCGCTGGAGCCGCCATAGATCGACACCGCCTTGCCCCACAGCCAGGTGCGGGTCTGCTGGATCTCGGCGGGGTCGAAGCCCTCGCCTTCCCAGCCAAGGCCGTTCATGCCCATGATCTCGACGCCCAGTTCGGCCTTGTCCTGGATGATCCGCGCGCCGACATTCTTCATGATCGACGTGGCGGCGGACGGGCCCTGGTTCGACTTGGCCTCCAGCGCGGCGCGGCGCAGCGTCAGCATGAAGGCGCGCGTGTCCATCTCGTGGCGCACGATCCGCATGCGCAGATCGGCGTCCGCCAGCCGCCCCTGTTCGTCGGTGCCGCGATAATCCTTGGCGAGTTCGCTCACCGTCTTGCCGGTGAGCATCCGCCCCGCCGAGCCGCCGCCGCCCGACAGGCTGGAGCGTTCGTGCTGGAGCAGCCGCTTGCCGATCGTCCACCCCTCGCCCTCCCGGCCGACCAGATTGGCCTTGGGCACGCGGACATCGGTGAAGAAGGTCTCGCAAAAGGGCGACGAGCCCGAGATCAGCCGGATCGGCTTCACCTCGACGCCGGGCGCATCCATGTCGATCAGCAGGAAGCTGATGCCTTCATGCTTCTTCGTCCGATCGGTGCGGACCAGCGCGAAGCATTTGTCGGCCCATTGGCCGCCGCTCGTCCAGGTCTTCTGCCCGTTGACGACATAATGATCGCCCTGGTCTTCGGCGAACATCTGGAGCGCGGCGAGATCCGATCCGGCGCCCGGCTCCGAATAGCCCTGGCACCAGCGGACCTTGCCGGTGGCGATGCCGGGGATATGCTCCAGCTTCTGCGCCTCGCTGCCATATTCCAGGAGCGTGGGGCCGAACATCATCACGCCCATGCCGCCGATCGGGTTCCACGCGCCGATCCGCGCCATCTCCTCGGTCAGCACGCGCGCCTGCGCCCGGTCGAGCCCGCCGCCGCCATAGGCCGCAGGCCAGGTGGGGACGCCCCAGCCCTTTTCGCCCATCGCCTTGGTCCATGCCGCTTCGTCGGCGCTCGGCTCGGCCGGGCCGTCGATCGCGGACATCGCATTGTCCTTGCCCTTCAGCGCGGGCGGGAAGTTCGCGGCCAGCCACCCGCGCGCCTCTTCACGGAAAGCGTCGGTCGCGTTTGCGGGTCGGTCGAGCTCGGCGGCGGTCGCCATGGCATGTCTCCTGGGGCCGAATCCGAAGATCGGGTATGGCCGCCCATGCCACGGATCGGCGCGGATCGCCAGCGCTTTGCTGAGGGCCGCGCTTGCCGGGCCGAGCAGGCACACCATCTTCGTCCCGCAACCCACACTCCAGGAGCGCGCGCATGATCGAACTTCATTATTGGCCCACCCCCAACGGCCACAAGATCGCGCTGTTTCTCGAAGAGGCCGGGCTCGATTACGCGATCCACCCGGTGAACATCGGCAAGGGCGAGCAATTCGCGCCCGAGTTCCTCGCCTTCTCGCCCAACAACCGCATGCCCGCGATCGTCGATCGAGCGCCCGCCGATGGCGGCGAACCCGTCACCGTCTTCGAATCGGGCGCGATCCTGCTGTACCTCGCCGACAAGACCGGCCGCTTCATCGCGCCGGACCTGCGCGGCCGCACGGCGACGACCGAATGGCTGATGTGGCAGATGGGCGGCCTCGGCCCGATGCTCGGGCAGAACCATCATTTCAATCGCTACGCGCCCGAGAAGATCCCCTACGCCATCGACCGCTATGTGAACGAGACGCGGCGGCTCTACGGCGTCCTCGATCGCCGGCTGGAGGGCCGGGCGTTCGTCGCCGGCGACTATTCGATCGCGGACATGGCCTGCTATCCTTGGATCGTGCCGCACGAAGCGCAGGGCCAGTCGCTGGACGACTTTCCGAACGTGAAGCGCTGGTTCGAGGCGATCGCCGAACGACCCGCCACCGCGGCTGCCTATGCCAAGGGCGCCGCGATCCAGGCGAGCCCGCCCGAGATGACCGACGAACAGCGCAAGGTGCTTTTCGGCCAGCGCTGAGGCTTTACCCCGGCGCGTCGCGTTTTAGAAGATCGCGTATGGCGTTCGCCGGTCGGTTCGCCTAGCGATACGGCATGACGACGGCACCCGACATGCTCGCCTCCGGCTTCGCCACGCTGCCGGATCTGATCCGCGCCCACGCGCTGGAACGCCCCGAGCGGATCGCGGTGGCGGACGATGCCGGCACCCTGACCTATGCCGCGCTGGATGCCATGATGGACCGCGTGGCCGCGGCGCTTCAGCGCGACTTCGTGGCGAACGGGCAGGCGGTGGCGATCCTCGCCGCACCCTCTACCGTTTATGCCGCGCTGTTCCTGGGCGCGGTGCGCGCGGGCTGCGTCGCCACCCCGATCGCGCCCTCGGCCACCCCCGACGCGATTGCCGCGATGGTCGCGGATAGCGGCGCGCCGATCCTCTTCGCCGATGCCGCCAACCGCGCGGCATTGGGCGGTCGGCCGATCCCGGCGCGGCTGGTGTCGCTGCCCGAGGGGCTGGACGACTGGCTGGCGCCGGAGGGCGCCAGCCCCCGGCCTGTCGCGGTCGCGCCGGAGGACGGGTTCAACATCATCTATTCGTCGGGCACCACGGGCACGCCCAAGGGCATCGTGCAGAGCCACGCGATGCGCTGGCAGCATATCTCGCGCAACGCCGCGGCGGGGTTCGACAGTGCGGTGACGATGATCGCCACGCCGCTCTATTCGAACACCACGCTCGTCAGCTTTCTGCCGACGCTCGGCTGGGGCGGCACGGTGGTGCTGATGGCGAAGTTCGACGCGCGCCGCTATCTCGAACTCGCCGAGCGCCACCGCGCCACGCACACGATGCTGGTGCCGGTGCAATATCAGCGGATCATGGCGCTGCCCGATTTCGACGCGTTCGATCTGGCGAGCTTCCGCTTCAAGACGAGCACCAGCGCGCCCTTTTCCGCGGCGCTGAAGGCGGACGTGGTCGCGCGCTGGCCGGGGCTGCTGGTCGAATATTACGGCATGACCGAGGGCGGCGCGTCGTGCGGGCTGAACGCCACCGCCTTTCCCGACAAGCTCCACACCGTCGGCCAGCCGATGCCCGGTCACGAGATCCGCCTGATCGACGATGACGGACGCGAGGTGCCCCCCGGCGCGATGGGCGAGGTGGTCGGCCGCAGCCCGGCAATGATGAACGGCTATCACGGCCGCGACGCTGCCACGCACGACGCCGAATGGCACGATGCGGCGGGCAACCGCTATATCCGCCACGGCGATGTCGGCCGGTTCGACGAGGACGGGTTCCTGATCCTGATGGACCGCAAGAAGGATCTGGTGATCTCGGGCGGGTTCAACATCTACCCGACCGACCTCGAGGCGGTGCTCGCGACGCATCCCGACGTGGTGGAATGCGCGGTGATCGGCATGCCGAGCGAGGCTTGGGGCGAAACGCCCGTCGGCGTCTATGTCGGGCGCGCGGGCGGCGCGGCGACGGACGACATCCTCGGCTGGACCAACGCGCGCCTCGGCCGCACCCAGCGGCTCTCCGCGCTGCACCGCGTCAATGAACTGCCCCGCAGCGCGATTGGCAAGGTGCTGAAGCGCGAACTCCGCGACTCGCTTGCATGACCGCCATCGCCGCGATCCTGGCGGGCGCCGAGCCGATCGCCGGCGGGTTTCGCACCACGATCCCGGCCAATTGGCTGCAGGGCCGCACCGCCTATGGCGGCTTGTCGAGCGCGCTGGCGATCCACGCCGCCCGTGGCGCGGACGAGGATCTGCCGCCGCTCCGCAGCGCGCTCGTCGCGTTCATCGGGCCGCTGGCGGGCATGGTGAGCGTCACCGCGCAGGTGCTGCGGCGCGGGCGCAACGCCGCCTTCGTTCAGGCCGACATCGTGTCGGAGGCGGGGCTCGGCTACCGCGCGACCTACACCTTCATGGCGGAACGCGACTCCGCGATCGCGCACGACGCGCGCGTGGCGGCGCCCGATGGGCCGCCCGAACCGGATGCGGCGCTTTACGTCGGGCCGGCCGATTTCTTTACCGGCAATTTCGAGTTCCTCGATCGCAAGCGCGCGCATTCGCCAGCCGAATGGCAGCGCTGGGTGCGGCTGCGCGCGCGCGACGGTCTCGATCCGATGGTCGAGCTGATGGCGATCGCGGACGCGCTGCCGCCCGCGGCGCTGAAGCTGCTGGGTGGCGGCCCCGCCCCGGTGAGTTCGCTCACCTGGATCGTCAACCTGCTCACCGCCACGCCCGCCACCCGCGATGGCTGGTGGCTGTTGTCGGCGCGGGCGGATCATGCGCGGGCGGGCGGATCGAGCCAGACGATGCGGATGTGGAATGCCACCGGCGAACTCGTCGCGGAAGGCATGCAGAGCGTGGCGATCTTCGCCTGACGCGGATACATGTTGCGACACTTGGGTCGATCGCGCGACACAGCGCGGCGACATCGGCCGCCTATCCCGGTGCCAGCCAAACAGAAAAGGTGAACCCATGAAGACCGCTCTTCTCGCGCTCGCGATCGCCGGCGGCAGCATCGCCGCCGCAGCCGGTGCCCAGACGCCGCCGCCGCGGCCGGCACCCATGGGGCCGCCGGGCATGAACGTCATGGCGGCGGACGCCAATCACGACGGCGTCGTCACGCGCGAGGAATATCTGGCCGATGCCGCACAGCGGTTCGCGCAGATGGATGCCGATCACGACGGCCACGTCACCGCCGGGGAGCGCGAGGCCTATCGTCAGGCGATGCGCGATCGCCGGATCGCCGATGGCGCCAGCCCGGCGCCCCCGCCTTCACCCCCGTCGGGCGAAATGCGGCACGACGGTCGCGGGCCCGGCGGCGGTCCCCGTGGCGGCCGCGACATGACCCGCGACGATTATATGGCGCACGCCGCCGAGCGGTTCGACCGGATGGACGCCAACCATGACGGCCGCATCGACCGCACCGAGATCGCCAATATGCGCGAGATGCGGCACGAGCGCCGCGACGGCGACACACCGCCGCCGCCCGCGCCTGGCACCCCCGGCGCGCAGTGAAGCGCCCCGCCACCGACCGACGCCCTCTTCGGCCGGTGGCATGCCGACCGCGATGAGCGAACCGCCCCACCTCCTGCTGGTCGACGACGAGCGCTCGATCCGCGAGCCGCTCGCTGCCTACCTTGCCAAGCAGGGATTTCGCGTGACCCAGGCGGCGGACGCCGCTGCCGCGCGGACGCGGATCGCGGCCTATGCCATCGATCTGGTGATCCTCGACATCATGATGCCCGGCGAGGACGGCTTGAGCCTCTGCCGCCACATCGCCGCCACCAGCGACCTGCCCGTCATCCTGCTCACCGCGCGCGCCGAGGAAACCGAGCGGATCGTCGGGCTGGAGATGGGCGCGGACGATTATGTCGTGAAGCCCTTCTCGCCGCGCGAGCTGGCGGCGCGGATCAAGGTGGTGCTGCGCCGCCGCATCGCGGGCAGCACGCGGCAGCATGCGCCCGAAAGCGGCGCCTATGGCTTTGCCGGCTGGCTGTTGCGATCGGGCGAGCGCGTGCTGATCGACCGCGAGGGCGTCTCGGTGCCGCTGTCGACGGGCGAATACAATCTCCTGCTGGCGCTCGTCACCCGCCCGCGCCAGGTGTTGACGCGCGACCAGTTGCTCGACTTGACGCAAGGCCGCGAGGCGGCGGCGTTCGACCGGGCGATCGACAACCAGATCAGCCGCCTGCGCCGCAAGATCGAGGCGGACGGCAAGGCGCCCGAGATCATCAAGACGGTGTGGGGCGGCGGTTACATGCTCGCCACCGAGGTCACGCGCCTGTGACGCGCCGCCGGTGATCGACGTTTCGTGAGGCGGCTCTGGCCCGGACGGCTGGCGGGGCAGCTCGCCCTGCTGGTCGGCATCGCGCTGTTCGTGGCGCAGGCGATCAACTTCGCGCTGATCCTGCACGAGCGGCGCACGCTGCGCTACGAACAGGTGGCGGGCCCGGTCGCGGCGCGCGTGGCCGACGCGATCGACCGCGCCGCGCAGGGCCGCGCGCCCGATGGCGATCACGGCCGCGTGCGGCGGCTCGATGCCGATCCGATCGATCCGCGCTTGCCGCGCGAGGCGCGCGTCGAATCCGATCTGCGCCGCGAGCTGGCGGAAGACGGCGTCCGCGTCGGCCGGATCGCCACCGGCATCCGCCCGGCGCAACCCGGCGCGCCGCCCGACCTGCCGGCGCCGCGCCACCATCATGCCCGTCCGCGATGGACCGATTACGAGCTGCTGGTCGCGGTCGAGCAGCCCGGGCGGGGATGGTTCGTGCAGCGTGTGCCGTGGCCCGGCAGCGACGGCTGGTTGATCTGGCGGCTCGTCGCGCAGACGCTGCTCCTCTACGGCATGGTGCTGGTGCCGCTGTTGTGGATCGGCCGGCACATCTCGCGCCCGCTCGAGGGACTGGCGCTGGCGGCGAGCCGCTTCCGCCCGGGCGACGGCGCCGCGCCGCTGCCGCTCAGCGGGCCGCATGACGTCGCGGCGGTGATTGCCGCCTTCAACGCGCTGCGCTCGCGCGTCGATGCGATGCTGGACGAGAAGGACCGGATGCTGGGCGCGATCGGCCATGATCTGCGCACCCCGCTGGCGGCGCTTCGCGTGCGTATCGAATCGGTGGAGGACGATACCGACCGGGCACGCATGATCGACACGGTCGCCGAGATGAACCGCACCCTGGACGACATCCTGTCGCTCGCGCGCCTCGGCCGTCCGAGCGAAGCGCCGACCGAGGTGGATCTGGCCGCGCTCGTCGATGCCGTGGTCGAGGATTTTCGCGATCTCGGCGCCGACGTCACCTTCCTCGAGGCAGGCCGGCTGACGCTGCGGCTGCGGCCGTCGCTGATCCGCCGCGCGGTGCGCAACCTCATCGAGAATGCCGTCAAATATGGCGGCTCCGCGACGGTGGGCGTCGCCCGCCACGCGGATGCGGTGACCATCGCGGTCGCCGACCAGGGGCCGGGCATTCCCGAAGACCGGCTGGGCGATGTGTTCGATGCCTTCACCCGGCTGGAGACGTCGCGCAACCGCGAGACCGGCGGGATTGGCCTGGGCCTCGCGCTGGCCCGCGCGATCGTGCGCGAGGCGGGCGGCGATATCGTGCTCGCCAATCGCCCGAACGGAGGCCTGCTGGCCACGATCCACTTGCCGCGCTGATCGGGGATCGGCAAAGGCGCAACGACGTTGCCCTGCCGAACGACCGGGAGCCCTGCCATGACCGATGCCCCATCCTCGCCCGCGGCCGATCCCTGGTGGAAGGGCGCGGTGATCTACCAGATCTATCCGCGCAGCTTCGCCGATTCCAACGGCGACGGCGTGGGCGATCTCGTCGGGATCACGCGGCACCTCGATTATGTCGCGGCGCTGGGCGTGGACGGCATCTGGCTGTCTCCGTTCTTCACCTCGCCGATGGCCGATTTCGGCTATGACGTGGCGGATTACGAGGATGTCGATCCGATCTTCGGCACGCTCGCCGATTTCGACGCGCTGATCGCCCGCGCGCATGCGCTGGGGCTGAAGGTCGTCATCGATCAGGTCTATGCGCACACCTCGGACCAGCACGGCTGGTTTGCCGAAAGCCGCGCCGATCGCACCAACCCGCGCGCCGACTGGTATGTGTGGGCCGATCCCAAGCCCGAGGGATCGCCGCCCAACAACTGGCAATCGGTGTTCGGGGGCGCCGCCTGGACATGGGACGCGCGCCGCCGCCAATATTACATGCACAATTTCCTGAAGGAGCAGCCGCAGCTCAACGTGCATCTGGAAGCGGTGCAGAGCGCGCTGTGCGACACCGCGCGATTCTGGCTCGATCGCGGCGTCGACGGTTTCCGGCTCGATGCGATCAATTTCGCGATGCACGATCCGGCCCTGACCGACAATCCACCCGCACCCGACGACGGAACGCCCCGCACCCGGCCGTTCGATTTTCAGCTCCATGTCCACAACCAGGGCCATGCCGACATCCCGCGCTTTCTCGAGCGGCTGCGCGCGGTGCTCGACACCTATCCGGGCGAGCGCTTCACCGTCGCCGAGGTGGGCGGCGCCGACAGCGACCGCGAGATGAAGCTCTTCACCCGCGGCGACGATCGGCTGAACAGCGCCTATGGCTTCGAACTGCTCTACACGCCCGCGCTCACGCCGCGCGCCGTGGCGGATGCGATCGGACGCTGGCCGGGGCATGCCGACGAAGGCTGGCCGAGCTGGGCATTCGAGAATCACGACGTGCCCCGCGCGCCGACACGCTGGAGCGACGCCGCCGATCACGACGCGTTCGTGCGCATGAAGATGCTCCTGCTGCTCTGCCTGCGCGGCAACGCCTTCCTCTATTATGGCGAGGAGCTGGGGCTCCCGCAGGTGACCATCGCCTATGAGGATCTGCAGGATCCCGAAGCGATCGCCAACTGGCCGCTGACGCTGTCGCGCGACGGCGCGCGCACGCCGATGCCGTGGCGCGCGGACGAGCGCTACGCAGGCTTCTCCACCGCCAAGCCGTGGCTGCCCGTCGGACACGACCATCCCGCGCTCGCGGTCGACCGGCAGGAGGGCGACGAGCATTCGCTGCTCCATCTCACCCGCCATCTGCTCCATATCCGCAAGGACAGCGTGGCATTGACTCGCGGCGAACTGCGCGTGGTCGAGGCGAGCGACACGATCCTCGCGATCGAACGCACCGCGCCCGGCGAGCGGCTGCTCTGCGTGTTCAACATGCGCCGCGAGCCGGTACGCTGGGCGCCGGCCGATCCCGAGCGGTGGCGCATCGCCGAGCGGGTCAACCAGGTGGGCGACTGGACCTTCGGCGGCTTCGGCGCGTGCATCGCGGAGGCCGATTGAGGCTCAATCCTCGACGATCCGGCTGGTCGTGCGCGTATCCGCCATGCGCAGATACACGACCAGCGACACGCCGATCATCGCGGTGACATAGACGTAGAAGCCGCGCTCGAGTCCGGCATTCTTCAGCCATAGCGCGACATATTCCGCGGTGCCGCCGAACAGCGTGTTGGCGAGCGCATAGGGCAATGCCACGCCCAGCGTGCGGATATGCGCCGGGAAGAGTTCGGCCTTCACCACCGCGTTGATCGCGGTATAGCCGGTGACGATCACCAGCGCGGCGCAGACCAGCGCCAGTGCGGCGAGCGGGCTTCGCACCCGTTCGAGCGCGAGGAAGATCGGGATGGTGAACGCCACCCCCGCACCGCCGAAGCCGACCATCAGCGGCTTGCGCCCGATCCGATCCGAGAGGGCGCCCGCCACCGGCTGGAGCAGCATGTAGAGCGTCAGCGCCACCGCCATCACCCCGGTCGCGCTCTGCCGCGTTAGCCCTGAGGTGTTCACCAGGAATTTCTGGAGATAGATCGTATAGGCGTAGAAGGCGAGCGTGCCGCCGGCGGTGAGCAGCATCACCGTGAGCGCCTCGCGCGGATGATCGCGCAGCAGCGCCATCCCGCTCGATCGCGCCCCGTCGCCGCGCTGAACGTTGCGGAACGAGGGCGTCTCGATCAGCCCCCGCCGGATCCGATAGACCGCGATCGCGAGCAGCCCGCCGATCGCGAACGGAATCCGCCAGCCCCAGGCGTCGAGCGCAGCCTCGGGAAGCCAGGCCTGGAGGATCAGCAGCACGCACAAAGCGACCTGCTGCCCGGCGATCAGCGTGACATATTGGAAGCTCGAATAGAAACCCCGCCGCGACCGCTCCGCCATCTCGGACAGATACACCGCGCTCGCACCATATTCGCCGCCGACGCTCAACCCTTGCAGCAACCGCGCGAAGACCAGCACCGCGGGCGCGCCCCAGCCGATCGTCCGGTACGATGGGCACAGCGCGATCAGGAAGGCGCCCGCGCACATCAGCGTGACCGACAGCGTCAGCGCCGCCTTGCGCCCGTGACGATCAGCATAGACGCCCATCGCCCATGCCCCCACCGGCCGCATCAGAAACCCGACCGCGAAGACGGCGGCGGTGTTCAGCAATTGCGCGGTGCGGTTGCCGGCGGGGAAGAATGCGGGCGCGAAATACAGCGCGAACGCCGAATAGGCATACCAGTCGAACCATTCGACCAGATTGCCGGCCGATCCGCCCAGGATCGACCGCAGCCGGACGCCGCGGCCCGGCACCGACGATCCGGCCGGGGCCGCGTGGCCGCTCAGGCCAGCAACCCGTCGACCGGTTCGCCAGCGTCGCGATCGCTCCCGGTCGCCTGCTCGGCGGCCGCGATCAGCCGGCGCCCGGTCTCGGCCGCGGCCGCCGCGGTCATCGCCACCGCGACGCCATCCGGCCCGTCGAGGATGATCTGGCCCTGCTCCACGCTCACGACGCCCGGCTCGGTCTGGGGACTGTTCTGCTTGATCGGCATGTGAACCTACTCCTTCCGCTCTGCGGCGGTCCCATAGAGGTAACCGGGATCGAACTCTCCGATCGTGCATAACGCCGCGACGTCGCCGATCGTCGCCTGCCCCTGGCGAAAGGTCAGCAGCCCGCGCTCCCGCAAGGTCCGCAGCACGCGGTTGACGTGAACGCCGGTGATCCCGCACGCCTCGGCCAGGTCGGTCTGCGTCACCGGCAGCGCGAAGCGGCCGCCGCTCGCGAGCCCGACCATGTCCAACCGCGCGTTCACCTCGCAGAAGAAATGCGCGACGCGGCCCTCCGCGCCCAGTCGCCCGAGGCGGAAGATCCATTCGCGGTGCATCGCGGCATCCAGCAGCGTGCTGAACCACAGCATCCGCGCGAGATGGGGCATCCGCTCGGTCAGTTCGGTCAAGGTGCGATGATCATAGACTGCGATCGTGCAAGGCGTGATCGTCGCTACGTCGTGATCGAGCCGGTGCATCGGAAAGGCATGGAGATCGACGAAATCGCCGGGGACGTGGATCGCCACGAGCTGCCGCTCGCCATCGCGATCGTCCATGTAGCGGCACATGAACCCGTCCAGCAGCAACGTGCTCGTCTCGACGCGTTCGCCGGCGCGTACCAATTGCATGCGCGGGCGGAGTTCGCGCACCGCCGAGATCGAATCCTCGATCGCGCGCAGCTCGTCCCCGTCGAGCTGATCGCGCCCTCGCCCCAGAAGCCAGCGGGCGGTCAGCATATCCTTATCCAACTTCAGGTCCCCAGTCCCATGCCCGCCCGGATCCCGATCGTGCGTGCGCGGGGAATAACGCGGCAGGGGGCGCAGAGGCAATCGGCAAACCGGCACGCACCCGTCCGCCGCCGGGACGACCGATCGTCGAAATGCCACGGAGCTTTGCGCGATTGTGCCGGGTAGCGGCGGATCGGCGCATCGCAGGGCATCGATTCCGCGACCGGCGCTGCAAGTTTGCGCGGTTCGCCCAATCGCGCGGCACCGCGCCCACCTAAGATCGCCCCGTACCGACGATCCATCCGCCGGATCGCAGCCGAGGAGGACATGATGGCTTTTCCAACCGCCGTAAACGACCAGATCACCGATTCGGTCACGCAGGCCAACACCAAAGTGCTGGGCGACGCCCCCGCGATCGCGATGGGCAATCTGTATCAGGCGACCGCCCAGGCGCTCGCCAATGCCGCGCACAATGCGACGGGCGCCCAGCAGCAGAGCTATGTGACGGCGCAGGCCGCGACGACGATGGGCGTCGCCACGCTTTATGCCGTCGACACCGCGTCGACGGGCGTCGCCACCAAGGACATCCTCGACAGCATCCCGCGCCCGCCGCGCGGCCTTGGCTGATCGACCGCCCCCAGGATTTCTCAACCGAGTAGGACCGCACCATGGCCTTTCCCACCGCCGTCAACAGCCAGATCACCGATTCCGTCACCCAGGCCAACACCAAGGTGCTGGGCGACGCCCCCGCGATCGCGATGGGCAATCTGTACCAAGCGACCGCCCAGGCGCTCGCCAACGCCGCGCACAATGCGACCAACGCGCAGCAGCAGAGCTATGTGACGGCGCAGGCCGCGACGACGATGGGCGTCGCCACGCTCTACTCGCTCGACACGGCGTCGACCGGCATCGCCACCAAGACGATCCTGACCGCCTGACCGCGGTTTCCCGTTCCCGCGCCTGAGGACCTTGCCGCATGGCCTATCCTACCGCCGTCAACGACCAGATCACCGATACGGTGACGCAGGCGAACACGCAGGTGCTCGCCGTCTCTCCGGCGGTCGCGATGGGCAATCTGTACCAGGCGACTGCCCAGGCGCTCGCCAACGCCGCGCACAACGCCACGATGGCGCAGCAGCAGATGTACGTGACCGCGCAGGCGGCGACCACGACGGGCGTCGCGTTGCTCTATTCGCTCGGCACCGCGTCGGACGGCGTCGCCACCAAGAAGATCCTTGGCTGAACCGGGCGCCCGCCCGAGCCGCCGCTTTCATGAGGAGGAACCATCATGGCATTCCCGACCGCCATCAACGATCAGATCACCGACTCCGTCGCGCAGGCCAACACCGAAGTGCTGGGCGGGGCGCCCGCCGTTGCGATGGGCAATCTGTTCGTCGCGACCGGCCAGGCGCTCTCCAACGCCGCCCACAACGCGACCAACAACCAGCAGCAAAGCTATGTGACGATGCAGGCTTCGACCACGCAGGCGGTCTCGACGCTGCTGTCGATCGACACCGCGTCCGATGGCTCGGCGACGAGCGACATCGACGGCAGCGGCACCAAGACGACACGGACGCGCGGGGTGGCGGGGCTGCATTACTGATCGCAGTCGGTCGCCGGGGCGCATGAGCGATCCCGAAGCGGCGCCGCATGGCCGATACGCCCTCCACCGCCGACTTCCTCTCGGTCGCCGATGCGCCCGCCATCGCCATGGGCATGGTCTATGTTGCCGGGGCGGACAGTATCGGCCTGGCGATGGCCAATGCGGTCGCCGCCCAGCAGCGCGGGCAAGTGCTGGGTGGCGCGGCGCTCGCACAGATACTCGTCCTCATCGTCGCCAAGGGAGGCGCAAGCTGATGTCCGAAGGAACCGTCAACAGCCAGATCGTCGATTCGGTCTCGAACGTCGTCACGCTGACCGGGGGACAGGCCCCGGCCCAGGCGTTCGCGATGCTCGATACGGTGATGATCGAGACGCTGGGCATGGCGATGTACAACGCCGTCTCGCGCCAGCAGGGCGCCAGCATGATCGGCTCCGCGGCGGTGACGGCGGCCTGCGCCAAGATGCTCGGCACGCCGTTCGGCGTGGCCGCGCCGCCGCCGGTGCCGCCCATCCCCGATCCGCTGCCGCCGCACGGCGTCCAGCCGCTCGAACCGGTGCCCAAATCGCCCGCCACGATCATCGCCGAGGCCACCGCCGACATGGCCGATGCGGTGGCCCGCCTGCGCGACGAGGAGGCCGCCGCCGAGCGCAATGTCGCCGCGGCGCGGGCGGCGACGGAGGGGCTCGTGCCGCCGGCCGTCGCCCCATCGGCCGCTGCTGCGAAGACCCCAGGCTATTTCGCGCCGGGCATGCGCCCAACGGCGGCCGCTACGGATCCAACGCCCAGCGTGGACCCGGCCGCCGTCGCCAAAGCCACCACGACGGCCATCTCGATCACGTCGCAGACGGTGCCCGTCAACCTCGCGGACAAGGCCACCGAACCGCCCGTGCCACCCCCGCTCCGTTAAGTCGCCACCCCAATCCGAGGACGCGTCATGCCCGATCCCGTCGAGGTCAATCCCCAGGTGATCGACGTCATCACCCAGTCGCAAAAGGCGACGATGGCGCATCAGGTCGTGCTGACCAGCGGCGCCGGCAAGGCGTACCAGTCGGTCGCCCAATCCAGCGCCATCGCGGTGCAGGACGCGGCCGATGCGCTGCGCCACATCTCGACGATCGCCACCACCGCGGCCGGCGTCGCGATCGCGCAGTTCCTGGCGACGGGCGAGCCCAAATACGCCACCGCGCTCACCTACGCCCAGGATCTGGTCAAGAGCGCCACCGACGATTTCAGCCTGATCGGCGCCGCCGCGGCGAAGATCCTCAGCGACTTCCCAGCGGGCTGAGAGAGGGAATGGCGCCATGACCGTCTCCGTCGCAAGCCGGCTGTACCGGCCGTCCGGGCTGTCCGATCTGGGGCGGCTGGTGCTGGCCTTCATCGATGGCGGCCGCCAATGGATCGACTGGGCGATGGCGGACCAGCACGCCCGCTATCAGTTCGCGGACGAGGTCGCGCTGGTCTGCGCGGTCCAGTCCGGGCTGCACGGCGCACCGTTCGTGCTGCTGGCGAAGACCGGCGTCCTCGTCAGCCCGGCGAAGCTGATGGCGACGGGCATCGCCGATCTGCGCATCCTGGCACAGGCCGAAGCCAGCACGGGCACGCCGCCCTCCGCGGTGGAGCTGACGCGCGTGTTGACGACGCACGGTCTGGTCACCGCGGCGCAGCTTGCGGACGGCACCGCGCTGCTGTCGCAGATCGGCCTGGGCGATCGCCCCGTGTTCCAGGTGCTGACGCTGGAAGACCGGCTGGCGCTGCGCACGCTCGACCTCGACGCGCGCGCCACGCCGCCGCCTGTAGGGATGATGGCGGAGGCGGCCGCGTTCGGCGTCGCGCAGGCGCGCACCCCGCTCGAGTTCATCGATTACACGCGTGCCTATCTCGCCTTCGCGATGCGGCCCGGCGCGCCCGTTACCGCGGCGGACCGGGCGTCGGCGATGCAGCGCGCGCTCGACACGCTGCTCCCGCTCAGCTTCGCCGCACTCGATTCCCCAAGCGTGCCCGGACTGGTGGCGCCGTGGGAGGTGAGCGCGGCTATCGCCGAATGGCTGCTGATGGGCCGGCAGGTCGGCTTCGCGCGCGCATCGCTGGCCGTGCAGCAGATCGTGGCGCATGCCGGCTATACCGATCAGACCGGCACCGCCGCGCAGGATCTGGTGCGCGATTATCTGGCGCGCGGACGCGTGCTGCTGGGCGATCCGGACCTCGGCCGTGGGCGGCTGGGCCAGGACGGCGCCTCCTGCACCTTCGACATCGCGTCGCACACCGACGAGGCGATCGTCGAGCTCGGCGCGACGGGCATCATCACGCTCGCGCGCCTCGCCCATGCACCGCAGACACCGTCAACAACCCCGGCCGAGGAGCCCTATCGATGACCGACGTTCGATCGCTGACGCAGAATTACAATGATCTGCAGGCGGAAATGGCAAAGCTCATGACCGCCTATCATCCGGGCAACATGGCCGCCCCGTATAGCGACGGCAGCGTCGCCGCGAGCGAGACGGACGTGCAGGCCGCCGAGAACGAGCCGGGCCTCGGCGACGGCAGCGCCGATCCGGTGCGCGAGGCCGAACAGAGCCCCGGCCTCGCGGCGTCGCGCTCACAGCCTGCGCCGTTCCCCGGCCCCATCCCCGGCGCGTCGGCCGCGACGCCCTCGTCGTCCGACGCGGCCGCGATGGCGATGAACGCCGCCCTGCGCGCGACGCGCGCGGCGCTGGTGCAGAACGTCGCAATGATCGACCAGTCGCTGGCCGCCGCGGATACCGCGGTGAGGCAGGCGATGGCGGCGATGGCGCTTCAGCCGGGTAGCGGCACCTGGCGCGGCTAAGCCATCGGCCGGACGCCGCACAAGCCACCACGCCGGAGCAATCGATGGTCCGCATCGGATGCGCCGGCTGTTGCTCCGCCGGGCCGATCGCCTTCTAACCCATGGCAGGCATTGGCGGCGTCGCGCATGCCGGAGTGGGGGGGGGATCGATCCTTTGGCTTTTTCGAGCGATCCGAAGGTCGACGCCCTCCTGCACGGCCTGGGGGATGCACACCGCACCCTGCCCGATCTCCTGGAAGCGGTCATGCGGGCGGTGGCCGCGCAGGTGGCGCCGCGCGGCGGGTCGATCCGGCTGCGCGGGCACGGCACGCTGGTGATCGGCCATCATGGCGGACAGACGGTGTCGGACTGGCTGAGCGAATCCCCCGAACCAGCAGCGCAGTCGATCGATGCGCTGGTCGCGACGCAGATTGCCCGGATCCATCCCAACGCACCGGCGTCCACCGCGGGCGAGCAGGTCTATGCGATCGCCTATGCCGGGCAGCCGCTCGGCGAATTGCGGCTCGATCTGCCTTCGCCGCCGCCGCCGGGCGGCGCGGTCGACGGCCTGATCCGCCAGGTCGCCGCCAATCTCGGGCCGCTGGTGAAGCGCTACGAGGTGCGACGCTGGAGCGAGGCGCGGCTCGGCTGCCCGATGATGCTCGTCGGCATGAGCCGGCCGCTGCGCACGCTCGAACGCTTTCTAGAGATCGCGACGCGGGGCGACCTGCCGGTGCTGCTGCGCGGCGAGTTCGGCACCGAAAAGGCGCAGCTCGCCGCCACGCTCCATTGCTGCGGCGCGCGGGGCGACGGGCCGTTCGTCCAGATCGACTGCGCCGAGCCCGACGGCGGCCCCGGCGCCTGGGTCGATCGCGCGGCGGGCGGCACGCTCTATCTCGACGACATCGACGCGCTCGACCCCAAGCTGCAACGCCAATTGCCGCAATATCTTCCGTCGCGGCTCGGCCAATGGCTCGATCGGCGGGGCGACCGGTCGGTGCGCGTGATCGCCTCCACCACCGCCGATCTTCACGCGCGCGCGGCGGAGGGGCGGTTCTCGCGCGCGCTGCTGACGGAGCTCGACTATCTATCCGCCACCATTCCACCCTTGCGCGAACGCGCCGCCGACATCGCCGCGCTGATCGGCCATGTCCTCGAACGCAACGGCTATCGCGCGGAGGACAAGCGCACCGACGCGCTGGTCAGCCTGTGCCAGGCGCATGACTGGCCCGAAAACCTGTTCGAGCTCGACCGGACGATCGCGCGGCTCGCAGTGATGACCGAGGGCAGGCCGATCGACCGCCGCGCGGTGCGCGACCATGCCCCAGGGCTCGTGGCCGACGACGATCCCGATCCGCCACGATATGAGGACGATGGCGACGACGAAGCGCCCGCCGCCGACGCTGCGCGCTGGGTGCGTGCGGCGCTCGGCGACGGCAGCGGTACGCAGGGCCTGCACGATGCGCTGGCCCGCGCGCTCTCGCATCTCGGCCGACATTTCGCCGATCCGCTGAGTATCGGCCAGCTCGCCTGGGCGGCGGGGGTCAGTCCCTCGCATCTGAGCTTCCTGTTTCGCAGCGGGATCGGCATGCCGTTCAAGACGCTGCTCGCGCATATCCGCATCCACAAGGCGTGCGAATTGCTCGGCGGCGATCACCGCCGCCCCGTCACCGACGTGGCGCTAAGCGTCGGGTTCGCCGATCTCAGCCACTTCGAACGCAGCTTCCGCCGCATCGTCGGCCAGCCGCCACGCGCCTTCCGCCGCGCACAGGTGGGCGGCTAGAACCAGAAGCGCACCCCGGCGACGAGGCTCGCCTGCGAAGGATCCTCGCCATCGGCCCGTGCGTAGCGCGCGGTGGCGCCGAGCCGTCGGTCCCAGGACAGCCCGACATAGGGGGCGAATTCGCGCGCGATCTCGTAGCGCAGCCGCAGGCCCAGTTCGGCGTTCGACAGGCCCGCGCCGATGCGGCTGCGCGCCACGTCCTGCGCGGCGAGGTTCAGCTCGACACGCGGCTGAAGCACGAGGCGCTGGTTGAGGCGTTCGTCGTACCAGCCCTCGATCCGCCCGAGCAGGTCGCCGCGATCGGACAGGAACAACGCGGCTTCGGTCTCGACCATATAGGGGGCCAGTCCCTCGATCCCGAGCGTCGCATAGCTGCGCGGCGCGGGCGCGACATCGTGGCGAAGTCCGGCCTGAAGATCGAAATAGGGCCCGATCGCGCGCGAATACAGCGCCTGGAGCTCGGCGGCATCGACGCCGTGGCGGCCGCCATCACCCTCGCTCTTCAACACCAGCCCATCGCGGTCGCCGCCGATCCACGCCTCGCCGTCCCAGCGATACCCGACCCGCCCATCGCGTACCTGCAACTCGGCCAGGTTGAAGAGCAGTTGGTAAAACACCTGCCCCCCCTGCTCGGCCATCATCCGCCGCCGCGCCGCCGCCATCGCGGCGACGGGCCAGTCGCGATCGGCATAATGGTCGCGCGGTGCCGCCGGCGCGGGTGCGTCGCCGGCTGGCAGCGCGGTTCCGGCTAAGGCTTGCGCAGCCGGCGGCATGGTCATCCCCGGCATCGCCGTCATGTCCATGGCCGACATGGCATCCGGCTTCGCCTCGGCCTTCAGGGGTTCAGCGTGCGCGGGGACGGCGGGATGCCGGTCTGCGTGCATGGGAGGATGATGCGCCGGGTGCTTGACGATCGGCCTGACGGGCGCCGAGGGCCTGACGGGCATCGGCATCGTCATGCCCGGCATCGCCTGCGCCGCCGCCATGCCGGGCAGCAGCGCGACCAGCCCGAGCGGCCATCTCATGCCGCCTCGCCCGCGGGCCTGACGCTCACGACGCGCATCATTCCCGCATGCATGTGATAGAGCATGTGGCAGTGGAACGCCCAGTCGCCCACCGCATCCGCGGTCAGGTCGAAGCTGGCGGTGCCGCCCGGCTGGACGATAACGGTATGCTTGCGCGGCGCATGGTCGCCCTGTCCGGTCACCAGCTCGAAGAAATGGCCGTGAAGATGGATCGGATGCGCCATCATCGTATCGTTGACGAGCCGGACGCGGACGCGTTCGCCCAGCACGAACGGCAGCGGCTCCATCGCGTCCGACATCTTCATGCCGTCGAACGACCACATATAGCGCTCCATATTTCCCGTCAGATGGACGTCGATCGTCCGCCCCGGCGCGCGCACATCGGGGTTGCGCGCCGCCGCGACGAGGTCGCGATAGGTGAGCACGCGGTGTCCTGCATCGGCCAGCCCCTGCCCGGGATCGCCGGTGCGGTCGGCCGGCATCGGCGCGATCGTCTGCACGCCGGAATCGCGCGCGACCTGCGGCGTGCGCGCGAAGTCGCGCATCGGCATCGCACCCATCGCCATCGGTGCGGGCGTGGCCGCTGCCGGCATCGCCATGCCCGTCATGGCATGCCCTTCCGCCATCCCCGCCATGCCCATATCCGCCATGGTCGCGACCGGGCGGCGGCGCAGCGGCGGCACCGCCCCGACCATCCCGGCGCGTGGCGCGAGCGTCGCGCGCGCTATGCCCGACCGGTCGACGCTCTCGCTCACGAGCGTATAGGCGCGATCGTCCGGCGGAATGACGATCGCGTCATAGGTCTCGGCCACGCCGATCTGGAACTCGTCCACGGTGACGGGTTTCACGTCCATCCCGTCGGCCTGCACGATCGTCATCGGCAGGCCCGGGATACGCACGTCGAACGTCGTCATCGACGAGGCGTTGACGATCCGTAGCCGCACGCGCTCGCCGCGCGCGAACAGGCCCGTCCAATTGTCGCGCGGGCCATGGCCGTTGACGAGATAGGTATAGGCCGCGCCGGTCACGTCGGCGATGTCGGTCGGGTCCATCCGCATCCGCCCCCAGCGCAACCGCTCGGCAAGCGGCTGGTCGCGCCCGGCGAGCAGGCCGCGGAGCGTCTGCTGCTGATTATCATAATAGCCCGGCTGCAGCTTCAGCCGGCGCAGGATCGCCTCGGGCGATTGCGCGCTATGGTCCGACAGGACGATGACGTGCTCGCGATCATAGGGCGCGGCGTCGGGGGCTGCGGGATCGATCACGATCGGGCCATAGACGCCCAGCTGCTCCTGCAATCCCGAATGGCTGTGATACCAATAGGTGCCCGCTTGGTTTACCGGAAACGCATAGGTGAAGCGGGTGTGCGGCGCGATGCCGGGAAACGAGATGCCCGGCACCCCGTCATAGCGCGCCGGCACGAGCAGCCCATGCCAATGGAGCGAACTGTCCTCGTCCAGCCCGTTCGTGACGTGGAGCCGCACGTCCTGCCCCTCGCGCAGCCGGATGAGCGGCCCGGGCACCGTGCCGTTGATCCCGATCGCGCGCGTCGCCCGGCCGTCCATCACCAGCGTCTGCCCCGCGATCGTCAGCGCGATGTCGGTGCCAGACACCACCGGCAGCGGCGCCGCGATCCCCGCCGACACCGGCTGCGCCCAGGCCGGCAGCCACGCCGCCAGCGCCGCCGTGCCCGCAACGCCGCGCAGCACGCTCCGCCGATCGACGGCGCGGCTCACGCCCGGCGCCAGCGCCGGAACAATCCCCGTTTCGACAGCGCTTCGAACATTTCCTCGGGGCCTTCCGGATCGAGCACCTCATTGTCGGCCAGCCAGGTCTCGACGCTGCTCAGGTCCGGAATATGGTAGGAGCCGAGCGTCTTGCCGGTGCCGCGCAGATGCTCGATCGCGCCGATCAGCGAGCCGCGCGCCGCGATCGCGGCGGCGACGGTCGCGCGGTCGGTGCCCAGATGCTCGGCGATCAGGCCGTCGCGGATCGCGGTGACGCAGGCGCGCTGCTCGGGCGCCTCGACCGCGATCGCCAGATCGCATTCGGTGTCGAGCGCGAGCGAGCGGTTGTTCACGTTGGAGGAGCCGAGCCGCAGCACGCGATCGTCGGCGATCAGGATCTTGGCGTGGCAATAGATCGGCGCGCCGGCCGCGGTATAGGGATGATACATCCGCAACCGCCCATGCCGGTCGCGCCGGCGCAGCGCCTCCATCAGCCGCGCGCGGGCGGTGTCCATCGCCACCGGCTCCAGCCACCCTTGCGCATGTTCGGGATTGATGACGACGATCTCGGGCCCGTCCGCCTCGTCCAGCCGCCGCGCCACCGCCTCGGCCACGCGGCGCGAGGCGAAATACTGGCTCTCGATATACAGATGCCGCTTCGCCCCCGCGATCTGCGCCAGAAACAGCGCTTCGTTCTCGCGCACCTCGGTCTGGTCCTTCATCCGCGGCACGGTGCGCGCGATCGCCACGTCCACCCCGGTGAAGTCCTTCGCCAGCCCCTCGGGCCAGCAAGGGCCTGCCGTCGTGACGGCCTCGAGCGTGCCGCCCCCCGCGACGCGCCACCGGTCGCGCGCCAGTTCGCCGAGCGCGGCGGCCACCGGCCCGTTCACCGCGCTGATCGCGTCGTGCCAGGGCTTGTAGGGCTTGCCGCGCGGCGTCATCCGGCCGGGATCGCCGTCGCGGTGCTCGCGCGTATCCCACCGGTCGCTGGTCATGTCGATGCCGCCGCAAAAGGCAAGGCAATCGTCGACGATCACGATCTTCTGGTGATGCGACCCACCCGTCGGGTGATGCCCGTCGAGCCGGGTGTGGATCCGTGGATGGCGCATCCATTTCAGCACCGTCAGCACGGTCGTGCCGCGCAGCACGGCCTTCAGCGCCCCGACGTCCCAGCGCAGCAGGAACACTTCGAGATCGGGATTGCGCTCCACCAGCCAATAGACGAACTCGCCGATCGTCGCCGGCCCTTCGGTCGCCTCACTGTCGAGCACGATCCGCGCGTCGAAATCCCAGCCGACCATCATGATCCGGCGCTTGGCGCCCAGCATCGCGCGGCGGGCGTAGCGGAAATAATCCGCGGCATCGACGATCACCGACATGGCGTCGGCCCGTTCGATCCGCCAGCAATCGCGACCCGGCTGCATGTTCCCTCCTCCGCTGTCGGCCGGCCCATGTCGGCTTGCGCGGGCAAAGGCAAACCGATTGCCGCCCGCGCCGCCCCGCCGGCCACACGGCGCGCACGAACGAAAGCGGAACACTTTCCCTTTGCCCGGTATTTCTTTAACGCTGTCAGTCGGATGGCCGACGATGCCCCTTTCCCGCCGCGCAAGATCATCCATGTCGACATGGACGCCTTCTACGCGAGCGTGGAGCAGCGCGACGATCCGGGCCTGCGCGGTCGCCCGGTCGCGGTGGGCGGATCGCGCGCGCGGGGCGTGGTGGCGGCGGCGAGCTACGAGGCGCGTGCCTTCGGCGTGCGATCGGCGATGCCCTCGGTCACCGCGATCCGGCGCTGCCCCGATCTCGTCTTCGTCTCGCCGCGCTTCGACGTGTATCGCGGCATCTCGCAACAGATCCGCGCCATCTTCGCCGACTATACCGCGCTGATCGAGCCACTGTCGCTCGACGAAGCCTATCTCGACGTGAGCGAGGACGTGCGCGGCCTGGGCTCGGCGCGCGCCATCGCCGACGAGATCCGCGCGCGCATCAAGGGCGATACGGGGCTCACCGCTTCCGCCGGGGTCAGCTACAACAAGTTCATCGCCAAGCTCGCCTCGGACCAGAACAAGCCTGACGGCGTCTGCGTCATCCCGCCCGCCAAGGGTGCTGCCTTCGTCGCCTCGCTGCCGGTGAAACGCTTCCACGGCGTTGGCCCGGTCACCGCCAAGCGCATGGAGACGCTCGGCATCCTGACCGGCGCGGACCTGCGCGATCGTCCGCTCGCCTTTCTCCAGGCGCATTTCGGCGCCTATGCCGATTATCTGTACGGCGCGGCGCGCGGGCAGGACGATCGCCCGGTGCGCGCCGACCGGCCGAGCAAATCGGTGGGCGCCGAGCGCACGTTCGAGACCAACCTCACCGATCCCGCCGATCTCGACGCGGGGCTCGCGCGCGTGGCGGAGGCGGCATGGGTGCGGATCGCGCGGGCGGGCACGCTCGGGCGCACCGTCACGCTGAAGCTGCGCCACGCCGATTTCCGCACGATCACGCGCGCGCGGTCGCTGGCCGAGCCGGTTTGCGACCAGGCCCGGTTCCTGGCCATCGGCCGCGCGCTGCTGGCCGCGCAACTGCCAGTTGCGGACGGCGTCCGGCTGCTCGGCCTCACCCTGTCGGGGATCGTCGACGAGGCACCGGAGGTGCAGCCCAGCCTGCCGCTTTGATCCGCGCATCGCCATGGACGGATTTTAACCTTTGGTTTACCACGTTCCCGGGCATTCAACGGGCGGGGCATGACGATCGAACCCTGGTTCATCGCAGCGATGGTGGCGAGTCTTGCAGGGTACGGCGTCTATATCGTCGGGCTGACGCGGCATCTCGTCGAGCCGAACCGCGCCTCCTGGCTGATCTGGAGCGCGGCGACGGGCGTCGAGGCCGCGACCTATGCCGCGGTCAACCCCGGCGCGCCGCAGGCCTGGGTGTTCGGCCTGTCAGCGCTCGCCTGCGTGACGGTCACGCTGTCGATGTGGGGGCGCTCGCGCTGGCGCCGGCCGACGCCGGTCGAGGGGCTGTGCATGACGGCCGCCCTGTCAGCGATCCTGCTGTGGCTCGTCTTTCGCGAGGCATTCTGGGCGCATATGCTCGTCGTCGCGGCGGTGCCGATCAGTTTCTGGCCGACTTGGGAAAGCGTGTGGGCGGATCGCGCGCGCGAGCGCTCGCCCGCCTGGGGGCTGTGGACGCTGGGCGATCTGGCCACCCTGCTCGTGGCGACTCACGGCCATGGGTCTGGCCTTGGCGAATATAGCTATATCCTGGTCGAGCTGCTCTGCCATGCGAGCGTGTGGCTGATGGTGGGCCTCGGCACCCTCAACCCGGTGCGCGCCTTCGGCTATCGCGACGGGCGGCTGCGCGTGCTCGACGCGATGGAGCGCGGCAATCCCTTCGCGGTGCGCGAGACGCATCTCGGCAAGGCCGTCTACGCGGTGCAGGGGCTGGCCGAGGGCGAGACGATCGTCCGCTTCGGTGGCCGGCAGGTGGCGGCCGCGCGGCTGCCGGGCGGGGTCAGCGGCGCGGACGACCGCTTCGTCCAGGTCGCGCCCGATCGCTATCTAGGGCCCTCGGGCCGGATCGACGATCTCATCAACCATAGCTGCGCACCCAATGCCGGTGTGCGCTTCACGCCGGAGGGCGTGGTGCTGGTCGCGATCCGCGCGATCCCGGCCGGCGAGGAGATCGTCTGGGATTATTCGACGACGCTGCAGAATTCGCACTGGCAGATGGAATGCCGCTGCGGCGCGCCCGAATGCCGCGGCACGATCGGCGACTTCGCCACGCTTCCGCCCGAACGCCAGGCCTGGTTCCGCGAGCGCGACCTGGTGGCGCCCTATCTGCGTGAACCGGCGCGGGAGAAGGCTGCCTAGCCTATCGTTCCCTTGCTCCGTTCGCCCTGAGCTTGTCGAAGCCTGTCCTGAGCTCCGCCGAAGGGGGCCTGTGCCGCATGGCGACGGCTCGATTGGGGAGAGCGTGCTTCGACAAGCTCGGCACGAACGGAGTGGGACACTGGAACGACCGTCATCCGCTCCAGACGTTACGTCCGGCTATGCCGCGACCGCCAGCTCGGCGGGCCGCTTCAGCGTCAGGATCGCCACCGCACCACAGCCGCGGCCCTCGCTTTCGAGGCGCAGCGATCCCTCCATCGCGTTCATGGCATTGGCGCACCAGTGGAGCCCCAGCCCGCCCGATTTGTGCGCCCGCGTGGAAAAGCCGCGCTGGAACAAGGTCGCCCCCGTTTCCGCATCGAAGCCCTCGCCATCGTCCCGAATCGCGATCGTCACATGCTCGGCCGTCTCGGTGACGGAGACGGCGATCGATCCGCTGCCCGTGCCGCGTGCGGCGATCGCCTCGGCGGCATTGCCGAACAGATTGCCGATCACCTGGCTGAGGATCACGCGCGCGGCGAGCGCGCGGTGGAAGCCGGAGGGGAAGCTGAACGCGATCGAGGCCTGCGGGGCATAGCGCGCGATCGTGGCGTTGCGCGCGACGATCTCGGTCACGTCGCACACTTCCAGCGCGGGGCGTTCGTGCGCGTGTGCCTGTTGCTGGCCGATGATCTCGAGCACATGCGCCATCGCCTCGCGCCCCACCCGAAGCTCGCTGCGCGTCGCCTCGCGGCTGCTGTCGTCGGCTTCGAACGCGGCGGCGACGAAGGCGACGAGCTTCTGCCGGCGCGGCGCGGGCAGATCGTCGCGCGCCAGTTCGCCGATCGCGCGCGCGATCGTGGCGCGGTCGATCGGCGGCGCCTGGCCGACGCCCTGGCTCAGGATGGTGCTGATCGGGTTCAGCGCGTTGCGGACGTTGTGCATCACCGCAACCGCGCTTTCGCTGCGGCCGAGCGCGAAGGATTGCACCTCCACCTGCTCGCGCAGATCCTTCAACTGGCGCAACATCGCGTTGAAGCTGCGGCCGAGCGAGCCGATCTCGTCGCGGCGATCCTCCTCCTCCAGCATGCTCATCGAGCCCGAGGCGCGCACCCGCTGCATATGGCTCTCGACGCGGTGGAGCGGGCGCAGCACCAGCCGGCCGATCATCCGCCGCAGCACGATCAGCACGATCAGCAGCAGCAGCGTCGATCCCGCGACCGCGAGCATCAGCATGCGCCGCCCGAGCAGCGAGATGTCGCGCGGCACGCTGAAACGCGCGCTGGCCACCGCATGGCCGTCGGCACCACGGATCGGCACCGCGATGCCCATCGTCGCGTGGCCAGGCGTGGTCACCTCCCGGTCGGCGATCGCGGGATCGATCCGCGCGCCCAGCTGGAGCAGTTCGGACAGGCGCCGCGACGTGATCGTGCGCGCCATCAGCACATAGCCGCGCGGGACTCCGGTGCCGTCGGACCGGCGCACCTGCGCCACGCCGATCGCCGCCACCTCGGGCCCCAGCCGCGCATAGAAGCGACCGGAATTGCTGTGCCCGATCGCGCGTGCGAGCGAGACGCGTCGGGTGACCGCGATGAGCGCATCGCGCATCGCCGGCTGGCCCGCACCGCCCTGCCCCAGCCAGCGCGCGATCACCACGCGGCCGTCGGGCGCGACATAGGCCATACCCTGCACGCCCAGATTGGTCATCGCGAGCGGGGAGAAGCTGTCGCGTTCGAACTTGGCGGTCGGATGCGCCATGTAGAGATAGCTGTCGTTCCAGTCGCCATAATCGCGCACCGCGCTCTCGGCCTTGGAGGCATATTCGGCGAGCGCCGCGCGCGTGCGCTCGACATGGCCCGCGATCGCCTTGGCCTCCAGCTGGTCGAAGCTGGGCGTGATGACGGCGGCGAGCATCAGCGTGATGCCCACCGCGCCGGCGATGCCGACGCCGGTCATGAACAGGACGAGCTTCGCGCCGAGCGAAGCCGGGCTGCGAATCAGGCGGCCCGCGCGCGCCGACCGGCCG
This sequence comes from Sphingomonas sp. GC_Shp_6, assembly GCF_026540835.1. Classification (NCBI taxonomy): domain Bacteria; kingdom Pseudomonadati; phylum Pseudomonadota; class Alphaproteobacteria; order Sphingomonadales; family Sphingomonadaceae; genus Sphingomonas; species Sphingomonas sp. GC_Shp_6. Next base: position 105,778 of record NZ_JALNUO010000004.1, read on the forward strand.
GGCATCCGCATCAACCCAGCGTTCCGGTGCCCGGTTCGTCGCCGCGATCGTCCGCGCCGCCGAGGAAGCGCTGGAGCGCGAGTTCGCACGCGATGTCGGGTGCCACCGGCCGCGAGAAGAAATAGCCTTGGAGATGGCTGGCGCCCGCAATCCGCAGCGCCTGGACCTGCGCCTCGGTCTCCACGCCCTCGGCGATCACCTCCAGCCCCAGCGCGCGGCCGAGATGGATGATCGAATGGACGATCGCCGCGCTTTCGCGCTCGCGGCCCATGCCGTCGATGAAGCTGCGATCGATCTTGAGCGAATCGAGCGCGAACTTGCGGATATTGTAGAGCGAGGAATAGCCGGTGCCGAAATCGTCGAGCGCGATGCGGAAGCCCATCTGGCGCAGCTTGTAGAGCGTCTCGGCAGCGCGTTCGGCATCGTCGAAGATCGCCGTCTCGGTGATCTCGATCTGAACGCGCGATGGCACGGCGCCGGCGCGCTGCACGCTTTCCATGATATGGCCGACGAAATTGTGGCGGCGGAACTGGCGCGGCGAGAAGTTCACCGAGACATATTGATCGGGCCAGCGCTTCAGCACCGCCAGCGCCTCGTCGAGGATCCAGTCGCCGAGTTCGTGGATGACGTTCGATTCCTCGGCGATCGGGATGAACGTCGCCGGGCTGATCGGGCCATATTCGGGGGTGTTCCAGCGCACGAGCGCCTCGAAACCCATGACCTGGATCGCATCGCGCGAGACGATCGGCTGATAGACGAGGCTCAGCTCGCCCCGTGCGATCGCCTGGCCCAGCCCGTGCTCAACGCGGCGGCGAAAGCGGATGCCCTCGTCCATGCTTTCGTCGAACAGGCGGGTGACGCCGCGCCCGGCGCGCTTGGCATCGTTGAGCGCGAGATCCGCGCGGCGCATCGCGTCGATCGGGTCGCACCCCGCGCCGTCGATCACGACGAGGCCGGCGGACGCACCGCTCTGAACCGAATTGCCGAACACCTGATGCGTGCCGGTGCAGGCCAACACGATCCGGTCGCACGCCATCACCGCGGCCTCTTCGCCCGGCGTGTCGAACAGGATGCCGAATTCGTCGCCGCCGAGCCGCGCGACGATCGCGCCCTCGGGCGCCGACGCCTGCAGGATCGCGCACACGTCGCGGATCAGCGCATCGCCGGCCAGATGGCCGAGCGTGTCGTTCACGAGCTTGAACCGGTCGAGATCGACCATCGCAGTCGCATAGGGGCCGTCGCGCTTCACCCGATCGCCGAGCGCGCGGAGAAAGGCGAGGCGGTTGGGCGCGTCGGTCAGCGAATCATGCGTCGCCATATGGATCGCGCGGCTCTCGTTCGCGGCGAGTTCGAGGCTTTGCTCCTCCAGCAGCGCGACCTGCGCGCCGAGCATGCGGCGTGCGGTCGCCAGTTCGCGATCGACCTCCCACCTTTTGCCGAGCGCGGTCGCGGTCTGCACGATCTCGGCCACTTCGAAGGGCTTGGCGATATAGAAGATCTTGTCGGGCGGCCCGGCCACCTTGCTGATCTCGATCGGCGAGAAATCGGAATAGCCGGTGACGATCACCAGGTTGATCTCGGGATCGAGCGCGCGGATGCGGCGCGCAGTCTCGCGGCCGTCGATGCCGGGGGGCATGCGAACGTCGATGAACGCCACCGGATAGGGCGTGCCGGCCGCCAGCGCCGCTTCCACGGCGGCGATCGCGTCCAGGCCCTGGTGGCAGTGGGTCAGATCGAATTCCGGCCCGTCCGGCTCGGCATCGTCGTCGTCCCCGAACAATTCGGCCGCCATCGCCGACAGCGCGGCGCCCTCTGCGGCGCGCGGCGCTAGGCTGCGCGCATAGCTGTCATGCATCGCGGGTTCGTCGTCGACGATCAGAATGCGCATGCGGTCATCGTCCTTCCGCAGCCGGGATCGCTGCGCCTTGGTCGGACGGTGGTAGCCAGGCGCGGTTAAGGCGCCGTAAACGAACTCTGCAGCTGTTCGCCGAGCGCCTGGGCGCCGAGCACGATCGCCCCCAGCGGGCCGGCCCTTCCCCCGAGCGCGGGCGGAACGACATAGCTGTCCGCCAGCGCCACCTCGGGCAAGGTAATATAACCGCCCAGACTGCGCGTCATCGCAGCACGCACGCTCGGGAACAGGTGGCTGGTGCCGACCATCACGCCGCCGCCCATCACCACCCGCCGCGGGATGCCCGTCAGCACCAGCGTGTGGAGCAACTGCCCGATCGCCTGCGCGACCGTCTCCCAGGCAGGATGCGCGGCGGGCAGGTCTTCGGCGGCGATGCCGGTGCGCGCGGCGATCGCCGGGCCCGACACCAGTCCTTCGAGGCAGGCGCCGTGGAACGGGCAAATGCCGAGCCAGTCGTCGCCAGGCGCGCGCACCGGGCGGATATGGCCGAGCTCGGAATGGGTGAGCCCGTCCACCGGCCGCCCACCCGCGATCATCCCCGCGCCGACGCCCGTGCCGATCGTCACATAGGCGATGTCGGCCAGCCCCTTCGCCGCACCCCAGCGCGCCTCGGCGAGCGCCGCGCCCACCACATCGGTGTGGAAGCCGACGGGCACGTTGTACCGGCTGCGGATGCGCCCGACGATGTCGGTGCCCGCCCAGCCGGGCTTGGGCGTCGAGGTGATGTGGCCGTAATCGCTCGCATGCCGGTCGATCGAGATCGGGCCGAAGCTCGCGATGCCGATCGCCACGAACCCGCTCCAGCGATCGAGCACCGCCTCCACCGCGGCGAGTGTCTCCTCGGGCCGGGTGGTGGGGATGCGCACCTCGTCCTCGATCGTGTCGGGGCCGCTGGCGAGGATGCAGTTGATCTTGGTGCCGCCGAGTTCGATGCCGGCGACGAGAGGGGCCTCGCTCATTCGACCGTCACCGACTTGGCGAGGTTGCGCGGCTGGTCGACATCGGTCCCCTTGGCCACCGCCACGTGATAGGCGAGCAACTGCACGGGCACCGCATAGACGATCGGCGCGATCAGCGGATGCACCTTTGGCATGGTGATCGTCGCCACACAGCCCTCGCCCGCCGCCTGGATGCCGTCATAATCCGAAATCAGGATAACCTTGCCGCCGCGTGCCTGCACCTCCTGCATGTTGCTCACCGTCTTCTCGAACAGCGGCCCGGAGGGCGCGATGACGATCACCGGCACATTCTCGTCGATCAGCGCGATCGGCCCGTGCTTCATCTCGCCCGCGGCATAGCCCTCGGCATGAATGTAGCTGATTTCCTTCAGTTTCAGCGCACCCTCCAGCGCCAGCGGATAATCGGTGCCGCGCCCGAGATAGAGCACGTCGCGCGCCACCGCGACCACGCCGGACATCGCCTGAATCGCATCGTCATAGGCCAGCGCGCCGTTGATCGAGGCGGGCGCTTCGGCCAGATGCCGCACGAGCTGGCGTTCGTCGGCTTCGGAAAGCCGGCCCTTGGCCTTGGCCAGATTGGCGGCCAGCGCGGCGAGCACCGCAAGCTGGCAGGTGAACGCCTTGGTCGACGCGACGCCGATTTCGGGCCCGGCATGCGTCGGCAGCAACAGATCGGCCTCGCGCGCCATGCTGCTGGTCGGCACGTTGACGACCGCGGCGATCGTCTGGCCTTCGGACTTCGCGTGGCGCAGCGCCGCGAGCGTATCAGCGGTTTCGCCCGACTGGCTGATGACGATCATCAACCCGCCCGGCTCCATCACCGGCGCGCGGTAGCGGAACTCGCTCGCGACATCGAGATCGACCGGCACGCGCGCGAACTGCTCGAACCAGTATTTGGCGACCATGCCCGCATAGAAGCTCGTCCCGCATGCGACGATCGTCACGCGCTTGATTCCCGACAGGTCGAAGTCCGGGATCGGCAGCACCACCTTGCCCTCCAGCCGCTGGAGATAGGATCGCAGCGTCTGCGCGACGACGATCGGCTGCTCGTAAATCTCCTTCAGCATGTAATGCCGGTGGTTGCCCTTGGAGACGAGCTCCCCCGTCACGCCCGAGATCGTGATCGGCCGCTCGACGGGCGCGTTCGCCTGGTCATAAACCTGAACGCCGTCGCGCGTCAGCACCGCCCAGTCGCCCTCGTCCAGATAGGCGATCCGCTGCGTCAGCGGGGCGAGCGCCAGCGCATCGGATCCCAGATACATCTCGCCATCGCCGTGCCCGATCACCAGCGGCGAACCGAGCCGCGCGCCGATCAGCAGATCGGGATGCCGGCGGAACAGGATCGCGAGCGCGAACGCGCCGTGCAGGCGTGGCAGCACCTCGCGGACCCCGTCGACCGGCTCCATGCCCGCCTCCACCTTTTCGCTGACGAGATGCGCGACGACTTCGGTGTCGGTCTCGCTGGTGAAGGTGCGGCCCCGCGCGATCAGTTCGTCGCGCAGCGCCTTGAAATTCTCGATGATGCCGTTGTGCACCACTGCGACCTCGCCCGTCGCGTGCGGGTGGGCGTTGTTGGTGGTGGGGCCACCATGCGTCGCCCAGCGGGTGTGCGCGATACCGGTCTTGCCCGGCAGCGGGTTGGCCGCGAGTTCCTTGGCCAGGTTGACGAGCTTGCCCGAGGCACGGCGGCGATCGATCGCGCCATCATGGTCGGTCGCGATCCCGGCGGAATCATAGCCGCGATATTCGAGTCGCTTCAGCCCGTCGAGCAGCCGGTCGGCCACGTCCTCGGTGCTCAGGATACCTACGATTCCACACATGGGGCTGCTCTTGGACTAGAGGGTATAGGGAATGCGGACTCCCGGCATGGTCGCCGGGAAGTCCCTCGTGTTGCGGGTGACGAGCACGGACCCGTTTACCCAGGCGGTGGCAAGGATCAATGCGTCGAGCAGTTTCATGCGGCTTTGATGGCGGATGTCGGCCGCGGCCAGCGCGATCGGACCGTCCACCTCGACCAGCTCGAACGAAGCGAGAAGGTCGCGGACGCGGTGCCGCGTCTCCGGCGCCTCTCCGGCGAGCACCTCGGTCCACACGATCCGGCTGATCCGGTGCCGCGGGAAACGCTCCAGTTCGTCGACCGCCTGCGGACGACCGATCAGCCAGTCGATGAGGATGCTGGTATCGAAGAACGGTTCCTCCATGGGGCTAGTCGACGGTCCGATCCTCGCGCACCGCGCGCTGATAGTCCACGGTGTCGCCGATGTCGGTGCGCCCCTTCCAATAGCCCGCACCCCGGCGGATCCAGTCCTTGTTGGTCTCGGCACGAAAGGCCGCGACCGCTTCGCGCACCAGCGCGGCGCGCGACGTCTTCACCTCGCCGGCCCGCGCATCGAGCCAGCGGATATCGTCTTCGGGAAGATCGACCAGGGTTCTCATGACCATATGATATCGGGGCACGATATCACTTGCCAGCCTTCTTCGCGGCCATGCGTTCGCGGAAGCGGCTGGCCCAGCCAGGCTTGGCCTCCTGCGGCGGCCGCACCAGCGCCAGCGCGTCGGCCTCGACATCGGCGGTGACGACCGATCCCGCGCCCACGATCGCCCCGGCGCCGATGGTGACCGGCGCCACCAGCGCGGAGTTCGAACCGACGAACGCGCCCGCGCCGATCACCGTGCGGTATTTGAAGAAGCCGTCGTAATTGCAGGTGATCGTGCCTGCGCCGATATTGGCGGCAGCGCCCACATCGGCATCGCCGATATAGCTCAGATGGTTGACCTTGGCGCCATCGCCCAGCACCGCCTTCTTCATCTCGACGAAATTGCCGACCTTGGATTTGGCACCCAGCACCGCGCCCGGACGGAGCCGCGCAAAGGGGCCGACCTCCGCGCCCGCGCCGACGGTCGCGCCCTCGATATGGCTGAACGCGTGGATCGTCGCGCCGTCCGCGACCGCCACGCCGGGGCCGAAGACGGTGTTCGGGCCGATCGTCACGTCGCGCCCCAGCACCGTGTCGTGCGCGAACCACACCGTATCCGGCGCCACGAGCGTCGCCCCCTCGGCCATCGCGCGGCTTCGGCGCGCCGCCTGCCATTGCCCCTCGACCGCGGCCAGCTCCTCGCGACTGTTGACGCCGGCGACCTCGGCCGCGCCCGTCTCGATCACGGCGGAGGCGCGCCCGTCCGCCGCCGCCAGCATCACGATGTCGGGCAGATAATATTCGCCCGCGGCATTGTCGTTGCCGACGCGCGCGAGCAGCGCGAACAGATCGTCGGCGCGCACCGCCATCAGCCCCGAATTGCACAGGGTCTCCGCGCGTTCGTCGGTGCTCGCGTCCTTATATTCGACCATCCGGTCGATCCGCCCGGCGGCGTCCGCGATCACGCGGCCATAGGCGCCGGGATCGGCGGGGCGGAACCCCAGCACGACGGTGGCGGGCGCGTCGCCCCCGTGAAGCCGTTCGATCATCCGCCGCATCGTAGCGCTGCTGACGAGCGGCACGTCGCCATAGAGGATCAGCACGTCGCCCGAAAAACCCGCCAGCGCGGCCTCGGCCTGCGCTACCGCATGGCCGGTGCCGAGCTGTTCGGCCTGGAGCGCGGTCGCGATACCGTGCGGTGCGACCGCGGCCTCCACCTGCTCGCGGCCAGCGCCGGTCACGACGACGGTGCGTTCGGGCGCGAGTTCGGCGATGCTGGCGATCAGGTGGAGCAGCATCGGCCGCCCCGCGATCGCATGCAGCACCTTGTGGCGATCGGACTTCATCCGCGTGCCCTTGCCGGCAGCGAGGACGATGGCGGCGAGCGGAGGCATGGTCATGGGAAACGCTGCTGCCATGATCCGCTTGCCAATTCCAGAGCGGGCGGGCACGCGGCGCGGCGATGACGCGATTTCCCTTCGACCTGATCGGGTTCGACCTCGATGGCACCCTGCTCGACACCAGCGGCGACCTCGCCGCCGCGGTGAACCATGCGCTCGGCACGATCGGCCGCGCACCGCTTGCCGTCGCGGAGATCACGCCGATGATCGGCGGTGGCGCCCGCCACATGCTGGCCCAGGGAATGGAGCGCACGGGCGGCTGCGACGAAGCGACGCTCGACACGCTGCACCAGCGCCTGCTCGCCTATTACGAGGCGCATATCTGCGTGCTGACCAAGCCCTATCCGCATTGCCTCGACGCGCTCGACACGCTGGCGGCCCGCGGCGTGCGGGTGGCGGTGATGACCAACAAGATCGAGCGGTTCGCGCGCACGATCCTCGGCGAACTGGGCCTGACCGAACGATTCGCCTGCATCGTCGGCGGCGACACGATGGGTGTCGGCAAACCCTCGCCCGTACCGATCCAGGCGATGATCGAACGCGCGGGCGGCGGGCGGACGGCGTTCGTCGGCGATTCGATCTACGACGTGAAGGGTGCGCATGCCGCCGGGCTGCCGGTGGTCGCGTGCAGCTTCGGCTTCATGACGCAGCCGGTGGAGACGCTCGGCGCGGATGCGGTGATCGACGGCTTCGACGAACTCGTGCCCGCGCTGGAACGGCTGGACGCATGAGCCGCATCCTGATCTTCTGGCGCGGCGCGCTGTTCCTGGCGATCATCGTCGCGCTCACCATGGCCTTCCTGCCGCATCCTCCCGCGCTGCCGATCGATCATTACGGCGACAAGTTCGAGCATGTGCTCGCCTTCTCGACGATCGCGCTGCTGGCAGCCTTCGCCTATCCGCGGACGCCGCTGCTGCGGCTCACCGAGCATCTGTCGTTCCTGGGCGCGCTGATCGAGGTGGGGCAGTCGATGCCGATCCTCGGCCGCGATTGCGACATCCGCGACTGGATCGCGGACACGGTGGCGGTCATCGTCGTGCTGCTGCTGGTAAAAGCGTTCCGTAAGGCGCGGGCGCGCTAGCGCCGCCATTTCGTCCAGAGATGCCGGGCGAGCATGGCCGGCGGCATCCGCAGCCAGTGCGAGCGGACATAGAAGGCGAGCCGCGTCACCCGCCGGATCGGGCGCCCCCAGCCGTCGCGCGCGAGCAACCGGCGCCGGTACGGCCGGTCGCGCAGCCGAACTGCCGTTGCGCCATCGCTGTAGAGCGCGGCGGCCATCCGCACCGCACGCGCAGTCTCGCGCGCCAGTCCGTGGTGCGCCGCGCGTGCCGCCAGCGCTTCGGTGCCAAATTCCACGATCAGGCAGCGTATGTCCCACAGGTTGCGCAGGCCGCCCGCCAGATCACCGTCTGCGAACAGGTGCGCGGCGGCATGGACGATCATGTCGTCGGGTGCGAGCACGCGCAGGCCGTTCTCGAGCACCACGCTGCACGCGATCAGCCCGTTCGAATCGGGGCGGATGCGCGCGGTGAGCGGCAGGATCGTGTGGTGCACGTCGATCATCCGGTCGCGCTCGCGATGGATGAGCGGCGGCAGTTCGTGCATCCAGCGGCGGTAATAGGCGTCGTCATAAGGGTCGGGCTTCACCCATTCCCAGCCCTGCGCGATCAGCGCCGCCTCCACCTCGGCGATCCGGCCCCGGGGCACGAGGATGTCGAGATCGCCGATCGAACGCCCCTGCCCCGCGTTCAGTCCGGCGGCGACATAGGCGGTGCCCTTCAGCAGCACGACCGGGCAGCCGAGCGCCGCCAAGGCGCGCCGCGCCATCTCCGCTTCCCACAACGCGACGCGGCGGCCCTGATCGGCCGATGCCCGCGCGTCCGCCATCAGCCGCGCGACCGTGGGCGGCAGCGGCAGGCGGTCGAGCCGCACCGCCAGCGTGCCGATCAGTTGTTCCGCGCGCGCCATGGCGATCAGTGCGGTCCAGCCGGCCGCATCCAGCGTGGCGGCGGCCGCTGCCGGATCGGCGAGCGCGCGGGCGAGCGGCAGCGCGCCGGCGGTCACAGCGCGTCCCACAGCGCCTCCGCCTGCGCCACGCCGCTCGCGCCGTCGGGATAGTCGATCGCCACCGCCGGCACGCTGCGGATCAGCCCGGTCAGCGCGGCGAACCCGCGTTCGGCCAGCGCGACATAGTTGGTGGACGCCTGGGTCAGCCGCACGAACGCCTCGGACGGCGGCACGCCGCGCCGCTCGGCGGGAAAGCCATAGCGCGGGAAGAGCAGCAGCGCCGGCCGGGCGGGCACGTCCATCGCCGCGATCGCGCGCGCATCGGGCACCATGTGACGGATATCGCCCTTGGGCGTGCCCCGCAGCAACGGGCCGAACCGCGCGTCGGGCCACGCCGCCCGCGCCGCGGCGGCGCTTTCGTTCTTGAGGCTCACCAGCCGGGGAAAGGCATGCACCGCCCCGCTCGTCAACGACAGCAGCGCGAACTCGTCACCCATGAAGCGCCAGCCCCGCGCCGCCAGCAGCGTGGCCAGCGTCGATTTGCCCGCGCCAGACACGCCCGTCATCAGAAGCGCCCGCCCGTCGCGCTCGACCGCGGAAGCATGGAGCAGCAGATGCCCCCGCCCGCCCAGCGCCAGTTGCAGGTTCATCGCCATTTCCGCCGCGAGCAACCCTTGCGCAAGCGGCAGCGGCGCCGCTTCGGACAGCGTGTAGTCGCCGCCAATCGCCACCGACGGCCGGACGAACCGCCGCCACGGCCGCGTTGCCGACAGCCGCACGGTGAAATCCGGGATGCCGTCGTCCGGCGCGGGATAGTCGCGATACAGGTCGGCGAGCGCCGCGATCGGCGAGCGCCAGTCGGCGCCGATGCGAAACCCCACCGGCCCGATCCGTACCGCGAAGCGGTGCCTCATCGGGTCGCGACGAGCCCGGCGGCGACCAGCTCGTCGAGCCGCACCGCCAGCGCCTCCGCGCCACCCTCCACGTCGTAATCGTCCGCCAGCCGCGCGAGCAGCGCCGCGCGCGTCATCGGCGCCGGGGCGAGCGCCGCCAGGATCTCGGGCGCAGGCGCGGTCAGCAGATGCGTGATGCCCGACGGGCGATGGAACAAGGCCGTGAATTCATCCAGCGGCACGGCGATCAGCGCACCCGCCGGCGGCGCACGGTAGAGCGCCACTTCAGGCGCGCGGCATCTGCAGCGATGCGAAACAGGTAAAACCGCCCTGACCGCGCTGCAGCCGGCGGATATAGTTCACATAAGCGCGGCTCCGCTCGGAATCGACACCGGGCAGCGAGGATCCGTCGGCGAGCGCGCGTTTCACCTCCTCGCCCTTGAACGGCCGGCTGGAGGCGGGAAACGCGCCCTTCGTTCCCGAGGGCACGATCTTGCCCTCGGCGTCGATATAGCCGCCGGCATGGCCCGGATCGGGCACCGGGATCTCGCAGTTGAGCACCGACCCCGTGCTCTGCGCGAGCGCCGGACGGATCGACACCACCGCGGACGCGCCCACCGCGCCGAGCACCAGCACGCGGCGGCGCGTGGGCACGCGCTCGGGGGCCGATGGCGGGGCGGGAAGATCGTCGTCCATGCGCCCGGTTACTACACCGCCGTTGCGCAATCGTGAAGCTGGCGTGACGCTCGGCCGCAAAAGTCATTGGTATCGTTACGGGATCATGACGCGGGTGGGTGACCGACGGCGTTCGGCTGGCTAGACTTCGCCGATGCGCCCCGGACTCGCCCTGCCCCCGCTCGCCCTGGTCATCATCGGGGGCACCGCGTTGCTCGTGCTCGCGGTCGGCGGCCTTGCGGCGTTTCTCGTCGCGCTGGTGGGCGGGGTGGCGGCGCTGGCCCTCGGCGCGCCGGCGATCGCCGAAGCCGCGCTGCCGGCGATTCCCGCGCAGAGCACCGCGCTGCCCGAACTCGACGCGCTGCTCGAAGGCATCGACCAGCCGATGCTGCTGGTCGAGGGGCGGCGCATCGCCAGCGCCAACCGCGCCGCGCTCGGGCTGCTCGGCCGGCATATCGTCGGCGACGACGTGCGGCTCGCGATCCGACACCCCGCCGCGGCAGCTCGGTTCGGCGGCACCGATCCCGTGGAGAGCAGCGCGGTCGACCTGATCGGCCTAGGCTCAGCGGAGCAGCGTTGGGAAATGCGGATCGGCGATGCCGGGCGCGGCCGGCGTGTGGTGACGCTCACCGACCAGACGCTGAACGACGCCGCCGAGCGGATGCGCGTCGATTTCGTCGCCAATGCCAGCCACGAGCTGCGCACGCCGCTCGCCTCGATCCTGGGCTATATCGAGACGCTCGGCGACGAGGCGGGCGAAGTGCCCGCGGTCCGCGCGCGTTTCCTGAAGATCATGTTCGACGAGGCACGGCGGATGCAGCGGCTGATCGAGGATCTGATCTCGCTTTCGCGCATCGAGGCGGAGAAATACCGGCCGCCAAGCGAACGGATCGACCTGCCCGCGCTCGTCGCGCAGCTCTGCACCGAGATCAAGGCCTCGGGCAGCGCGCGCGCCGCCGACCTGACCTGCGCGGTGGGCGAGGTGCCCGCCATCACCGGGGACCGCGCGCAGTTGCTCCAGATGCTCCACAATCTGGTCGGCAACGCGATGAAATATGGGCGCGCCGCCACCCCCGTCACGATCACGCTGGATACCGCGCCCGGCGGTCAGGCCCGCATCGCCGTCGCCGACCAGGGCGAAGGGATCGCGGCCGAGCATCTGCCGCGGCTCACCCAGCGTTTCTACCGCGTCGATCCCGGCCGCAGCCGGTCGATCGGCGGCACGGGCCTCGGCCTAGCGATCGTCAAGCACATCGTGGAGCGGCACCGCGGCCGGCTCGATCTCGTCAGCACGCCGGGGATCGGCACGACGGTGACCGTTACGCTGCCAGTCGCTGTCATGAAACCGTAAGACGTGCGTCACATAGCGCCAGCGAAGCTCCATGGAGGGATCGGAATGGCGCGCGCGAACATGCTGCTGGTGGAAGACGATGCAGCGCTGGCCGAATTGCTCGTCTGGCATTTCGAACGCGAGGCCTTCGCGGTCGCCCATACGGTGGACGGCGAGGAGGCGCTGCTGCTCGCCCGCGAGCGCACGCCCGACATCGTGCTGCTCGACTGGATGGTCGAGGGGCTGTCCGGCATCGAGGTCTGCCGCCGCCTGCGCCGCACGCCCGAGACCGCCAACGTGCCGATCATCATGCTCACCGCACGCGGCGAGGAAGAGGACCGCGTGCGCGGCCTCGAAACCGGCGCGGACGATTATGTCACCAAGCCCTTCTCGCCCCGCGAGCTGGTCGCGCGCGTCGGCGCGGTGCTGCGCCGCGTACGGCCGGGCTTGGCGGGCGAGACGCTCGCTTATGGCGATCTGGAAATGGACACCGTCGGCCACAAGGTGCGCCGTGGCGGAACCGCGGTGCCACTGGGGCCGACCGAATTCCGGCTGCTGAAGCATTTCCTCGAACATCCCGGCTGGGTGTTCTCGCGCGAGCGGCTGCTCGATGCGGTGTGGGGGCATGACAGCGACATCGAGTCGCGCACCGTCGACGTGCATATCCGGCGGCTGCGCAAGGCGATCAATCTGGCGGGGATGCCCGACGTGATTCGCACCGTCCGTTCGGCCGGTTACGCGCTGGATTCGGAAGGATAGGGCCGGATCGATTGGAATCGGCTGCGAAACGAAGGAGCCATCCCGGCGATCGCGCGTTGGGGGTTCACGCCTGCTCGTTTCAGGCGTCCAAATCCTAGGAGATTTCCATGAAGCATCTTCTGCTCGCCGCCGCCGCGCTGATCGCGGCGCCTGCCCTGGCCCAGACGACCCCCGCGGGCGACCCTGCGATGCCCACGCAGCAGACGACGCCGCCGACCGATCCTGCCGCGCAGCCGACGCCGCCCGCAGGCGATCCGGCCACCGCGCCTGCCCCGGCGCAGGGCGCCGCGATGCCGGCCGCCCCTGCCGACGGCGCGTCGCCCGCCGGCGGCTATCAGCCCACGGGCAACGGCATGTCCGGCCCGATGCAGCCCGGCGCTCCCGTGACCTTCAAACAGGCCCCCACCCCTGCCGAGGCCTATCCGGCACCGGCGCCGATGGCGAAATACCCGATCTGCAAGAAGGGTCAGTACGACCATTGCATGCAGCGCGGCGGCCGCTAAGCCGTTGACGCTACGGCAAGGCGGCTCCCGGCGAGCCGCCTTGCATGACCTTGCGATCGCATTAGGAAAGGCGCTCCACCAGTCAGCGGGAGCGCCTTTTCCATGTCCATTCGATTCGACGGCAAGGTTGCGATCGTCACCGGCGCAGGCGGCGGCCTCGGCCGCGAATATGCGCTCGAACTCGCCCGGCGGGGCGCGCGCGTGGTGGTCAACGATCTGGGCGTGGGGCGCGATGGCACAGGCCATTCCGATGCCGCGCTGAAGGTGGTCGCCGAGATCGAGGCGGCCGGTGGCACCGCGATGGCGAACGGCGGCAGCGTCACCGAATACGACCAGATGGCCGAGATGGTCGCCAAGGCCAAGGAAGCCTGGGGCGGCGTCCATATCCTCATCAACAATGCCGGCGTCCTGCGCGACAAGAGCTTCGCCAAGATGGAGCCGGCGGATTTCGCCTTCGTCGTCAACGTCCATCTGCTCGGATCGGCCTATGCCGCCAAGGCGGTGTGGGAGACGATGCGCGCGCAGAATTACGGCCGCATCCTGATGACCTCGTCGTCGAGCGGGCTGTTCGGCAATTTCGGCCAGGCCAATTACGGCGCTGCCAAGCTCGGGCTGGCGGGCCTCACCAAAACGCTCGCGATCGAGGGCGCCAAGAACAACATCAAGGTCAACACCATCGCCCCGACCGCGGGCACGCGGATGACCGAAGAGCTGTTCCCCGCCGCCATGTTCGAGGCGTTCTCGCCCGACAAGGTGGCGCCAGGCGCGGTGTTCCTCGTCTCGGAGGACGCGCCTTCCAACGTGATCCTCGGCGCGGGCGCGGGCGTGTTCCAGACGTCGTACGTCACGCTGACGCCGGGCAAGCTGCTCGACGGCGACGATCTGTCCGTCGAGGGCGTGGCGGCGCATTGGGACGCGATCGCCAATCGCGCGGGCGAAATCGTGCCGCAATCGGGCGCCGAACAGTCGATGCTGATCGGCCGCGCGCTGCAGGGCGGCTGATCCTCACCCGTATTGCCATGGTAACACACGCGTGCGAAGATCTCTCCGGGGAGACCGCACGACCATGTACAGCGATGCCGATATCGACGAAGCCGTGGCGGCGGGCGCGCTCGACGCGCAGGCCGCCGCCGCGTTCCGCGCGCATATAGGCGCGCGCGCCGCCGCACCGGTGGCGGACGAGGAGCAGTTCCGGCTGCTCACCGGCTTCAACGACATCTTCGTCACCATCGCGATCCTGTTGCTGCTGGGTGCGCTCGCGCAACTGGGCGGCCGGATCGCGGCGCCGCTCGGCGGCGTGTTCGTCGCCGCCGCCGCCTGGGCGCTGGCCGAATATTTCACCGCGCGCCGGCGAATGGCACTCCCCAGCATCGTGCTGCTGCTCGCCTTCGTCGGCGGCATCGCCGCGGCGGGCTTCGCGCTGTTGCTCGGCAGCGTCCACGGCGACGCGGCGAACGGCCTGCCCGCGGCACTGGTCGCGGCGGCGTCGGCACTGGCGGCATGGCTGCATTGGCGGCGTTTCATGGTGCCGATCACGGTCGCGGCCGGGGCGGTGGCGGTGGTGGGGGCGATCGTCTCGCTCGGCTATGCCGCCGTGCCGCGGCTGGCCGATGCGGTGTGGCCGTTGCTCTTCGTGGGCGGTCTCGGCGTGTTCGCGGTGGCGATGTGGTGGGACATGAGCGATCCGTTGCGGCGGACGCGCCGTGCCGACGTCGCTTTTTGGCTCCACCTCGCCGCTGCACCGATGATCGCGCACCCCGTCTTCCGTCTGCTCGGCGTATTCGGCGGCGAGATCGCGATCGGCACCGCGCTCGTGGTGATCGCGCTCTATCTGCTGTTCGCCTATGTGGCGCTCGCGGTGGACCGGCGGGCGCTGCTCGTCTCCAGCCTCGTCTATGTCCTTTATGCGATGCACGCGCTGTTCAGCACCGTGGGCGCGCTGGGGCTCAGTGCCGCCCTGACCGCGCTCGTCCTCGGATCGGCGCTGCTGTCGCTCTCGGCCTTCTGGCAGGTGGCACGCCGCCCGGTCGTCGCGTCGCTCGGCAGCCTCGCGCGCCGGCTGCCACCCGTCTCAGCGTGAGGCGGTCCGAAGCGACCAGCCGGCGGGCAGATAATCGAGCGACATGTAGTAATAGAACACGCAACTGCCGTCGCTGCGGTACGTCCCGCCCTTGACGAGCCCCAGCGCGGTGCCGCCGTCGAACACCGGCGCGCCGCTGTCGCCGCCCCGACAGGTGGGGCCCTCCACCGCGACCCAAGTGGGCAAGCACGCGCCGCCGCACAGATCGCCCGCGGGCGCGAAATCGACCATCGCGATCTCCGCGCAGCTATAGCCGGTGCGCTCGCCGCGATGGCACACGAAATCGCCCGCTCGGGTGCTGGCGCGGATCCGCACCGCGGTGGCGGGGCGCAGCGCGGTCTTGGCGGTATCGGCATAGAAGTCCGCCGCGAGCGGCATCGGCGCGGCGTTCACCTGGACGTCTTGGAACCCCCAGCCCCATTGCCCGACGAACGCCAGGGGGACAGCGGTGCCGGCACCATCGACATAATCGACCTGGTCCGGGCAATGCGCCGCCGTGACGATGCCGTCGCGCGTGCCGTCGGAGACCGCGAAGCCCGTGGTGCAGACATAATGGCGGCCATCCGACGCGCCCGGCCCGACGATGCGCCCGCCGCCCTCCACCGCCATGTCCACCGCCGGCCGATCATACACTGCCACGCGAACGGGAACGCCGGTCATCGTGGCGATCCGCGCGGCGAGCGCGTCCTGCGCCGCGGCGTCGCCCGCGTCCGACTCGTTGACCATCACCACCATAGCGCCGGTACGGGGATCGGCGCCCATGCCCGGCGGATGCGGCAGCATCGCGCGGATATCGGCCTGCCACAGCATGATCGCCGACACGATCTCGCCGCGCGTGGCGGTAGCCCCGGTATGGAAGACGATTGGCACCGTGATCCCGCCCGCCGTCACGCTGCGATCCGCCACGGGGTCGCTTCCGGTCAGCAGCACGACGATGCGGAAGGCGGGGCGATGCTCCACCACGATGCCGGCCAGCCGGTCGCCATAGGCGGCCACGAGCGCATCGGTGATGCCCACGGTCTCGCGCTGCGCCATCAGCCGCCGCGCGGCCTCGTCGGGCGGAACGCCATAATGCCGGGCATATTCCCCCGCATCCTGCGCCAGCGCCTCGGCGTCGGTCTGGACGTGCGGCAGGGTCTGCGCGGCGGCCGGCGACGCGAATGCCGACAGCAGCAGCAGGGCACGGGCGAAAGCGGTCACGCGCGGTGCGCTAGCGCCTGCGCACCGAACCCGCCAGAGCCCTGATCGCGCCGCCGTCAGGCCGCCTCGGCCCGCCGTTCGGCGAGAAGGGCGAGCAGCCCCGCCTCGGGCAGCGGGCGGCTGACGAGATAGCCCTGGACCATGTCGCAGCCGATCGTCTTCAGAAACGCGAGGCAGGCCTCGTCCTCGACGCCCTCGGCCACCACCTTCAGCCCGAGCTCGTGCGCCAGATCGATCGTCGAGCGCACCAGCACGCCATCGGCGCGGTTGGCGTGCGCATGCTGGACGAAGCTGCGGTCGATCTTCAGCTCGGAGAGCGGCAATTGGCGCAGATAGGTGAGTGTCGACTGACCGGTGCCGTAATCGTCCATCGAGATCGCGATCCCCATTGCCCGGTAACGCTCCAGCACGCGCACCGCGGTCGACGGATCGACCAACGTCGCCGATTCGGTCACCTCGAACACCAGAGCCTCGGGGGCCACGATCCGCTCGGCCAGAAGCTGCGCGACGGCGGTGTTGAAGCCTTCGGCCGCGATCAGCTTGGCGGAGATGTTCACCGCCGCCGTCAGATCATGGCCGAGCCGCTGCCACGCGGCCAGATCGTGCATCACCCGGCGCATGACGTAGAGCGTCAGCGGCTCGATTCGGTCGGTCTGTTCGGCCATCGGAATGAACAGATCGGGCCCGATGAACCCGCGTGTCGGGTGGCGCCAGCGCACCAGCGCCTCGACGCTCGCGATCCGGCCATCGGCCAGCGCCAGCTTGGGCTGGTAATGGACCTCGATCCCGCCCGCCTCCAGCGCGGCGTCGAGTTCGCCCATCAACGAGATCTGCCGTTCGAGCATGGCCAGATCGGCGCCCGCGCTCGTCCAGAAAATGCCTTCCCGCAGCGCCGTCTCGGCCGCCATCGTCGCCGCGGTCAGCGCCGGGTGAAGCGCCTGCCCCATGCCGTCCGCGACGCCCAGCGTCACCTGCGCATCGACGCGGCGGCCGGCGATCTCGATCGGCTGCAACAGGGTGGCGCGAAGCCCGGCGAACACCTCGTCCTCAACTTCGTCGGTCTGCACTGCGAAGGCGAAGAGCGCATCGCCCAGCCGATAGACCGCGCCGCCCGCCACCAGCCGAAGCCGCTCGGCAATGCGCAGCGACAGGTCGCGGCCCGCATCGCCGCCCAGCACGGCGACGAGCGCCTCGCGGTTGGCGATCTGCGCGACCGCGATCCGCACCGCGCCCGTGTCCCGGAACGCATCGATCATCGCGCGGCGGTTGGGCAGCCCGGTCGCCTCGTCGATCGTCCGTTCGTGCTGGAACCGCGCTGCGACGTGGAGCGCCAGCCGCCCGGCGATCGCCGCGCCGAGCACGACCAGCCCCGGCGCCAGCGGATAGATCGCGAGCAACCGGAACTGCGCGAAGCCGATCGCCCCGATCAGCGTGCCCATCGCGACGATGCTGGCGACCGCGGTGCCGGGCACGCCCTTCGCGCGCAGCACGAGCAGCGACAGCAGGAACGCGAACAGCACGACGAGCGTCCCATGGCCATAAACGGGCACGCCGTGCAGCAGCGTCTCGGCGGCGAGCGCCTGGACGATCACGCCGGGCACGACGTTCCAATGCGGCGTCGCATAACGATCGCCCATCTCGATCGCGGTCGCGCCGATCAGGATATCGTGGCCGGCAACCGCTTTCGGATCGAACGCGCCCCGCTCCACCGCGATGAAGCTGAGCCGGGGAAGCGTCGCGGGATCGATCGCATAGTCGATCGGGAAGAAATGGTCCGCCCGGCCCGAGCGGTGCGCGATGCTGGCGGAGAGCGACGGCCGCGGCAGCCCGTCGGTCATCGTGCCGAACGGGGCCTCGCGCACCACGCCGTCCGGATCGGGCGCGATGCTGACCGAGGCGAGCGTCACGTGATCGCGCAGGATGGGAATCGGCAGCGAATCGATGCTGCGCCGGTCGTCCATCCGCGCCTGCTGCGCGAAGGTCGGCAGCGCCACGAGCCCGTCCGAGCGCGCCAACGCCGCGGCGAAGGCGCGATCGCCATCGGCCGTCGAAGGGGAGGAGACATCGACGTCGAACGTGATCGACGCCGCACCCGCCGCGCGCAGCCTATCGACCACACGCGCATAATGTTCGCGCGACCAGGGCCAGCGCTTGATCGCGGCGGCACTCGCGGCATCCATCTCGACGACCACGACGCGCCCACTGGCGCTCCGCGCCATGGCGGCGAAGCGCGCCGGATCGAGCACGCGATCGATCGTCGCGCCCAGGCCGCTCGCCAGCGCGAGCAGGCCGAGCAGCAGCGCGAGCGCGGCGACGAGCGCCCGCGTCATCCGCGGTGAAGGCAGGCGGACCATGCGGCTTAGAACAGCAAGGCGAGCCGCGCCGACACGCGCGGACGGCGATCGCCGGTGTCGAGCCGGACATGGTCGATCGGCACCGCCACCTCGATCCCCCCATCGAACGGACCATGGCCGAACCGCACCCCGCCCCCGGTGGAGAACAGGCTGCCCCCGCCGATCCCATCGCGGAGGTTGTTCACGGTGCCGCCGTCGGCGAAGCCATAGAGCGACAGGCGCCGCGGCAGCACCGCGAAGGTGCGATGCAGGTCGAGCTGCAACTCGGCCGAGCCGAGCACGCCCTGGTCGCCGGTCCGCTCGCTATAATCATAGGCGCGACCGAACCCGGGGCCACCGAGGCTGATCTCGGCCGAGGCGAGCAGCGGGCGCGAGGCCAATTGCGCGACGCTTGCGAGCTGAAGCGCGAGCGGTCCCGCCACGCTGCCGGTCCAGTCCGTCTGGAACGTGCCCGTCACGAACCGCGCATCGCCATCGACGCGCGAGGCGAAGGGATCGCCCTCCCTGGTGGCGCCGAGCACCGGCAGCCCCGCGGCGACCGACACCGACTGGCGCAGCGTTCCACCGGCGAACGGGGTGGACGCGCGCAACGTGCCCGTCGCGACCGTCAGGCGATCGTCGCGGAAGAGGGCGCCGTGCAGGCTCTGCTGGTTGACGATCGTGCGCACTTCGCCGTCGAGCCACAGGCTCACCGCCCGCGATCGTTTCAGGACGGCGCTGTAGCCGATCGCGCCGCCATAGCTGCGCCCGGTCAGATCGAGATAGGACAGATCGCCGCCGGCATGAGTCGCGCCGTAGAAGCCGGTGAGCGACAGGACGCCGCCCGATCGGCCGACGCCCATCCCATACCGCGCACTGCCGAATTCGAACTCGCCCGGATCGGCAGGCGTCTGCGACGCGATCAAGGCGAGTTCGTCGCCCGCACGCAGCACGCCGCGAAGGCTGCCCAGTTCGGTCGTTCGCCACGGGCCGATCTCGCGGGTGCCGCGATTGTCCGCCTGGACGAAGGCGGTGGCGCGATCGACCGCGATGGTGACGAGCAGGACGCCAAAGCCGTTTTCGCGGATGTAGCGCGTGCTGCGCACCGAGACGCCGGGAATGTCGCCGACGAGCAGGATCGCCCGTTCGAGCTCGGCACGGGTGACGCCCGCATGAGTCACCAGCCGGGAGAGGATCCGGTCGGCGGCGGCGTTGCTGGCGCCGAGCGAGCGCACCGCATCCACCTTGCCGGGATCGAGCGTCACCACCAGCCGGTCGCCGGACAGCGTCTGGGGCTGGATCGACGCCGAGGCGAACACCAGGCCGCGCGCGCGCGCCACATCGGCGACCGCACGGGCGAGCTGGACCAGATCGTCGGGCGTCAGCGCGCCGATCCGGAACGGCGCGACTGCGGCGGCGAACGCCACCCGCGGGATATCGTCCGCACCCTCCACCACCACGCTGCTCGCGTGCACCGTGCCGGCGATCTTCACCTGCGCTGCCCCGGTGGCGGGCGGCTGGATCGCGGTCGGCGCTTTCGGCTCCGGCGCCGGCGGCGCGGGCAGGCTGCGCGTGATGAGCGCTGGATCGAGCCGATCCGGCAGCACCTGCGCGTCGGCGCCCGCCGCGATCGTCATCGCTGCGAATCCCAGCGTCGCTCCGATCCAGTCCGCCACTCCCGATCTCATGTCCAACCGTCCCCTTCGGCCGGAGGACTAGGCGCCAAGGTCTTGATAAAGGGTTTCTTCTTTTAATTCCCCGTTCACCGTTCGGCGAAACGATCGGGGAAGGACCTGCGGGTAAAATCGCGTCCATCGGCCCGAACCAGGGTCGCAGGGGATCACTATGCAACGTCGCCGATTCGCGACCACGACCTATCGCCGCTGGCTGGCGACCACCGCGCTTCTGGTGCCGGCCGCCGCCTCGGCGGGCACGCCAGCCTGGACGATCAGCGAGGCCGCGGGCCCGGTGACGATCCTGCATGCCGGCGTCTCGCGCGTGGCGATGCGCAGCGGCACGGTAGGCCCCGGCGACATCGTGCGCACGGGGCCCAATGGCCGCGCGGTGATCGCCCGTGGCCAGGAATATGTGCTCGTCGCGCCCGCCTCGCAGGTTCGCCTGCCCGCGGTCGAGCAGAAGGGCGCGATCGCCCAGATGGTTCAGGACGCGGGCGACGTCGTGTTCATGATCCGCAAAATGGCGACGCCGCATTTCGCGGTGCAGACGCCGTATCTCGCCGCCGTCGTGAAGGGAACCACCTTCAGCGTCAGCGTCGGCGAGGGCGGCGCGCGGGTGAAGGTGCTCGAAGGCGCGGTCGATGTGGCCACGCCGGATGGCGGCGCACACGAACTGCTGCGGCCCGGTGGCACCATCGCGGTGGACGCCAGCCGGCTGACCGCGCTGCGCGTGACGATGGGCGGCGTCGATCATTTCGTCCGCAGCAAGGACGACAAGGGCCCCGCCACGCCGGCGGCGCCCACCACGCGGTCGCGCCCTGCTCCGGCGCCCGCGGCCGCGACGCCCGCGATCGCCGCGCCCGTCGCCGAACCTACGGTCTCGCTCGCCCGCCTCACCGGCGGGCTGGTGAGCGACGATGCGGTGGTCGTACCGGCCGTGGTCCCCGCGTCGACGGTCCTGCCCGGTGCGGCCGCCAATGTCGGGATCGCCGGCTCGGCGACGCCGCAGGCGACGCTGGCCGTCGCGCATGCGAGCAACGCCGAAGCCGTCGTCGCGGTGAACAACGCAATGGCCCACGAACTCGTCATCGAACGCGCGACCGCGCTCGCCAACCAGCGCGCCGCCGATGCCGCAGCCCAGGCCGCCGCGACCGAGCAGGCCGTGGCGCAGCAGCGCAGCGCCGCCGACGCACAGGCCGCCGCCGACGCCGCGGCGCGACAGGCCGCTGCCATCGCCGCCGCGCAACAGGCCGCCGCTGATGCCGCGACCCAGCGTGCGAGCGCCGCCGCCGCGCAACAGGCCGCCGCCGACGCCGCGGCCCAGCAAGCCGCCGCCGCCGCCGCCGCGCAGCAGGCCGCCGCGAGCGCCACCGCGCGCCAGACGGCCGCCGATGCCGCCGCGCAACAGGCCGCCGCCAACGCCGCCGCCCAACAGGCGGCCGATGCCGCCGCGGCGCAACAGGCCGCCGCCACGCAAGCCGCCGCGCAACAGGCCGCCGCACAGGCCGCCGCGCAACAGGCCGCAGACGCCGCGAAGGCCGCCGACGCCGTACGCGCCGCCGCCACGCAAGCCGCCGCGACCCAAGCGGCGCAAGCGGCCAAGGCAGCCGACGACGCCGCCAAGGCCGCCGCCAGCCAGGTCGCCGCGGCGCAGGCGGCGAACGCCGACGATGCCACGAAGCAGGCCGCTGCCACCGCCCAGCAGGGCGCATCGTTGGCCGCGGACCTCGCGCGTCTGGCGGCGGCGGCGCTCTCGGCTTTGCAGCAGGCCGCCGCACAGGCCCAGGCGCAGCAACAGGCGCAGCAGGCCGCCGCCACCGCGCAAGCCGCCCAAGCTGCGGCCCAGCAGCTCGCCGCGCAGAACGCTGCTGCGGAGGCCACGAAGCAGGCGAATGCGGCCAAGGCCGCGGCGCAGACGGTCGCGGCCCAGTCGTCGGCCGCCGCGGCGGACGCCGCCGCCAAGCTCGCGGCATCGCAGGCCGCCGCCGCTCAGGCGGCCGCCGCCCAGACCGCAGCCGCCCAAGCCGCCGCGGCGCAGACCGCTGCCGCGCAAGCTGCCGCGACCAAGGCCGCGCAGGACGCCGCCGCCCAGGACGCCGCATCGAAGGCGGCCGCGTCGCGAGCCGCCGCAGCCCAGGCTGCGCAAGCCGCCGCGGCCCAGGCCGCCGCCGATCAGGCCGCCGCCAACAAAGCCGCGGCGGATCAAGCCGCCGCCGCGCAGGCCGCCGTCGCCAGCGCCGCCGCGGCGGATCCCGCCAAGTCGGGCCACGCGCTGCCCGACCAGGCTTCGGCGCGGGCGCACGAGGTCCAGGCCAACATTCAGGCGACCGGGTCCAACGGCGTTGGGAAAGGGTCCGGCAAATAGCCAGGTCGAGTTGACACCGGCGGCGCTGTCCCGTTGATGCGGGAGCATGGCAGGATCACGTCAGCGCGCCTCCGGTGCGATCGCCTCGAGCGCCGCCATGCTGGCCGCGGCGGCGGCGACGCTCATGGCCTATTGGCCGGGGCTGATGACCTGGGACGCGGTCCGCCAATATGGCCAGGCGATCGACGGCGATTATGATGACTGGCACCCCCCGGCCATGGAGTGGCTGTGGCGCCAGTTGATCCCGATCCATGCCGGCCCTGCGCCCATGCTGGTGCTACAGGTGGCACTCTACTGGATCGGCCTTGGCCTGCTCTCGGCATGGGCGTGGCGACGCCCGCGACCGGGCCTGGGCGTGGCACTCGCATCGGTGGGGCTGCTGCCGCTCGGCATGGCGCTGATGGGCGCGGTGCTGAAGGATTGCCTGATGGCGGGCGCGCTGCTCGCCGCGACGGGGCTGCTGGCCTGGACGCGAGAGGCGCGACGCGCGGGCGTGCGCCCCCTTCTCGCCGGCCTCGCGCTGGCGCTGCTGCTGGCCGCCGCGACGTTGCGCTTCAACGCTTTTCTCGCTTGCATGCCGCTTGCCGTCGCGCTGTTGCCGGCGCGGTGGCGCGACCGGCCATGGAAGGTCGCCGCGGCGGCGATCGTCGCGACCGCGCTGCTGATGGCGCCGCTGCCGCTCGCCAACCGGCTGCTCCATGCCGAGCGCAGCGGCGTCGAACTGTCGCTCGTCATCTTCGATCTGGGCGGCATCACCGAGGAAAGCGGGACGAACGTGTTCCCAGCCCTCGGCGTGGCGAACCCGATCGCGGTCAACCATCGTTGCTATTCGGCGGTGAAATGGGATCCCTATTCCAACTGGGTCGATCCGCCCTGCCCGCTTGGCTTCGAGCCGTTTCGCGCCTGGGCGGCGCGCACGCATGCCAGCCCGACGCGGCTATGGGCCGGGGCGATCCTCGCACACCCGCTCGCCTATGCGCTGCACCGGCTGCATCATTTCAACATCAACACGCGCTTCCTCGTCCATGATCCGGTCGAGCGCGCGGTGCAGGTGCAATCCGCGCCCAACGACTGGCATTACACGGTCCACCCGGGCCCGCTGCTGAGCGCGATCGACGCCGCCGCAACCGCGAGCGCCGGGACGCCGCTCGGCTGGCCGATCGCGGGGATCGCGCTGGCGTTGGGCGTGCTGATCGCGGCGCCGCGGCTCGCCTCGCGCCCGCTGATCGTGCCGATCGCGCTGTCGAGCCTGTTCTACGGGCTGGGCTATGGCGTGTTCAGCGTGGCCGCCGAATTACGCTACCATCTCTGGACGATGCTGGCCGCGCTGATCGCCGCGGCGATCGCGGGCGCGGACCTATATGCCATGCCCGTCCGGCCGTGGCGGCGGATCGGCTGGGCCGCCGCGCCGCTCGTCCTCGTCGTCGTCGCGGCGAGCGCATTCCGCCTGTCCTGAGGACCCGACCCGATGCCGCTCTACGAACTCGACGGGAAACGCCCCGACTGCCACTCCAGCGCCTGGATCGCGCCGAGCGCGGACCTGATCGCCGAGGTGATCCTGGCCGAAGAAAGCAGCGTGTGGTTCGGCGCGGTGATCCGCGCGGACAACACGGCGATTCGGATCGGCGCGCGATCGAACGTGCAGGAGGGCGCGATGCTCCATTCCGATCCGGGCACACCGCTCACCGTCGGCGCGGATTGCACGATCGGCCATCATGCCATCCTGCACGGCTGCACCATCGGCGACCGCGTGCTGATCGGCATGGGCGCGATCGTCCTCAACCGCGCGACGATCGCGGAGGATTGCATCGTTGGCGCCGGCGCGCTGGTCACCGAAGGCAAGAGCTTCCCGCCGGGCAGCCTGATCGTCGGCAGCCCGGCGCGCGCGGTGCGCACGCTGGACGAAAAGGCGCGCGCCGCACTCCGGCTCTCCGCGCAGCATTACGCCGCGCGGAGCCGCCATTATGCGGGCGCCCTCAAACGCGTCGACTGAACGCCCCTACTTCACCCAGTTCGTCACCGCCGGACGCAGCCGCTCCGCGGTCGCCTTGCGGACCGCCATGAACGCCAGCGTCCGCGTCGTGCCGCCGCGCGAGGTGGCGGGCAGGTTCTTGTCGGCAAAGGCCTGGATCTTGGCCGGCATCCGCGGATCGTTCGATCCGCCGCCAAGGCCCACGACATAGCCCGAGCGCGTGCTGTCCTCCAGGAAGCTGTTCACCAGCGCGAGGTTCGCCACCGCCCAATCGAACGCCATGTCCGGATGCCGCGTGGCGACCGAACGCAGCAGCGCGGCCTTTTGCGGCGTCGTGATCGTGTCGGTCTTCAACAGCCCGAGCGCACGCTGCGCCAGCGCCGGATCGCGCGCCGAACCGAGCAGCGACACGAAGCGGTTCTTGGCCACCGGGCTCTTCTCCGCCTTGGTGAGGCTGAGCAGCGCGTCCCATTCGGCCGGCGTCGCGTTGATCGCATAAGTGCCAAGGATAGGCGTGCGAACCGCCGGCGGAATCGCCGTCGGGTCGTTCGCCAGCAGCGCGACATAGCGCCGCGCCTCCGCCCCCACCGCCGGATCGCCGTTCGCGCCCAACCGCCCGATCAGCGTCTCGCGCAGGTTCGTTACCAAAGGCGATTCGCCCGCCCGTGCGGTGAGGCCGATCCGCGCGAGCACGGGCGACAGCATCGCATCGGTCTTCGCGCGCAGCGGCGCCTCCAGCGGGGTATCCGCATACAAGCCCGACAGGCTGCCGAGCTGGCCGGACACCACGGACCATTCGAGCGGATCGGCATCGGCGCCCACTTGGCCCAGCACGTCGAGGTAACGCTGGAGGCCCTGATAGCCGCCCTGCGCCAGCGCGTAATCGTCGCCCAGTGTGCCGAGCCGGTCGTTCAACCCCAGCCTGGCATAGTCGCGCACGATCGCGGCATGGCCCGCATCGTCGTACATCACGCGCGTATAGCTGCCCTTGCCGCGGTTCAGCACCAGCGTGCCGCAGCCGCGCACGCTCACGTCGGCGGGGGCTGCGCCGCTGACGATCGCACTCGTCTCGCCGCCACGCAGCGTCGCGAGCACCAGCGGCACGTGCCAGGTCTGCGGCGCCTGCGAGGCGGGGTCGAGCCCGAAGCGGCCCTGAGTCAGCGTCGCCACCGTCTTCCCGCGCTCGCAGCGCATGCCCGTCATCGTGACGAGCGGAACGCCGCCCTGCAGCGTGAAATCATGCGCGATCTGCGTCACCGGCCGCCCCGCTGCATCCGACAGCTCGGCCCAGAGCTGGTCGGTGACGGTGTTGCCGTATTTGTACTTCGCCATGTAGCTGCGGATGCCCTTGCGGAACACGTCGGGCCCGAGCGTCGATTCGAGCATACGGATCACCGCCTCGCCTTTGGCATAGGTGATGCCGTCGAACGCCTCGCCGATCTGGTCCACGGTCTCCACATGGCGCACGATCGGGTGAGTCGCCGCGGTCGCGTCGATGCCCATCGCCCCCTCGCGGTCGAACGCCACCGCCGACGCTTCGGCTTTCCACGTGGGATTCAGATCGGCCGAGCTCTTGCTCTCCATCCACGATGCGAAGCCTTCGTTCAGCCACAGATCGTCCCACCAGGCCATGGTGACCAGATCGCCGAACCATTGGTGCGCCATCTCGTGCGCGACCACGGTGTAGATGCGCTGGCGTCCGCTCTCCGTCGTGCGGGCCGGATCGAACAGCAATTCGTTCTCGAAATAGAAGATCGCGCCCCAATTCTCCATCGCGCCGAAGAACTGGCTGGAGCCGGGCCCGGCGACCATGTCCATCTTCGGCAGCGGATAAGGCTGGCCGAAATAGCTGTTGTAATAGGCGAGCAGCCGCTTGGCCTGATCGAGCGCATAATCGCCCTGATCCGCCACGCCCTTGCGCGTGATGACGCCCAGCTCGGTCTTGCCGGCCATCAGCGTCTTCCGGTCCATCGCGCCCTGGCCCATGAACAGCAGATAGCTCGACATCACCGGCGTCTCGGCGAATTTATAGGTCTGCGTGCCGTCCAACGCCTTGGTCACCGAATAGGCGGGCATGTTGGAAAAGGCGCGCTGCCCGTCCGGCGCCGTGGTGGTCAGGCGGAACTTCGCCTTGAACGCGGGCTCGTCCCACATCGGCGCGAAGCGCCGCGCGTCGGGCGCCTCGAACTGCGTGGCGAGCATCCGCGCCTGGCTGCCGTCGGTGTTGGTGTAGTCGATCGCGAACAGGCCCGCGGCCGAACGGCCGATCTTGCCCGTCCAGTCGAACGTCATCACGTGCGGTGCGACGCGCGCGGCGATCGGCAGCGTGACGGTGATCGTCTGCGCCGCCGCATCCAGCTTGAACGGCGCCACCACGCCGTCGAACGTCACCTTGGTGATCGCCAGATCGGCGGCGTTCAGCACGATCGTCGTCGTCGGCGCGGTGACGTTCACGTTGACGGTTTCGGAGCCGGCGAAGGTCAGCGTCTTGGCATCGGGCTTCACGGTGATGTCATAGAGCGTCGGCACCACCGTCTTGGGCAACTGCCCCGCCGCGAGCGCGGGGGCGGAAACGGTCAGCGCCAACAGCGCGGTGGCAAGCTTCATACGGATAAACCCCTATTGGTGGAGCCGTCCGTCGCGCGTCCGGCCCCGTTCGTCGTGTGAGGCTTCCTACGCGACGGCGCGCGTCACGCAAATGCCCCGTCGCTGGACAGGCCGATCGGTTGCGCTACACAACGCATATGACCCTGCCCGCCCCGTTTTCGACGCTGCGCCTGCCCGTGATCGGGTCGCCGCTGTTCATCATCTCCGGCCCCGATCTGGTGATCGCGCAGTGCAAGGCGGGGATCGTCGGCTCGTTCCCGGCGCTGAACGCCCGGCCCCAGGCGATGCTCGACGAATGGCTGCACCGGATCACCGAAGAGCTGGCCGCGCACAACCGCGCGCATCCCGATCGCCCGGCGGCGCCGTTCGCGGTCAACCAGATCGTACACAAATCCAACGACCGGCTCGAGGCCGATCTCGCCACCTGCGCCAAATGGCAGGTGCCGATCGTCATCACCTCGCTCGGCGCGCGCGAGGATCTGAACACCGCGGTGCATGGCTGGGGCGGCATCACGCTCCACGACGTGATCGACGACCGGTTCGCGCGCAAGGCGGTGGAAAAGGGTGCCGACGGCCTGATCGCGGTGGCGGCAGGCGCGGGCGGCCATGCCGGGCGCCTCTCGCCCTTCGCCATCGTGCAGGAAATCCGGCAATGGTTCGACGGCCCGCTCGCGCTGTCGGGCGCGATCGCGACGGGCGGTGCGGTGCTGGCGGCGCAGGCGATGGGCGCCGATTTCGGCTATATTGGATCGCCCTTCATCGCGACGACCGAGGCGAACGCCGAACCCGCCTATAAGGAGGGCATCGTTGCCGGGCGCGCGGCGGACATCGTCTATTCGAATTTGTTCACCGGGGTGCACGGCAATTATCTGCGCAGCTCGATAGCGGCGGCCGGGCTCGATCCCGATGCGCTGCCCGAGGGCGACCTGAAGACGATGAACTTCGGTGGGGGCAACGGCTCCAAGGCCAAGGCGTGGCGCGACATCTGGGGCTCGGGCCAGGGCATTGGCGCGGTCGACCGCGTCGAGAGCGTCGCCGACCGGGTCGACCGGCTGGTGGCCGAATATGCCGCCGCCCGGGCGCGGCTGGGGATCTGACATGGGCCGGCGTGAATAGGTCCGATACAGGCGTTGGAGTTCAATGACTTACTTTGATCCGTTCGCCCTGAGCTTGTCGAAGGGCTTGTTCCGAATGTGAAGGAGTGAGCGCGGAGAGCGTGCTTCGACAAGCTCGGCACGAACGGATTTCGTGATCCCATCAAGCTAACGGCATTCCCCTTTGATTCCGCTGCCCGTGGCACATTCGCCTACTTCGCCGCCGGCTCAGAATGCCAGCTTCAGCCTCTGCTGCATCGATCGCGCCGGGCTGAGGGGTTCAGCCGCCTCTTCCAACGCAGCGTCGAGGCGCGCCACACGGCGGTGGAGATCGAGGCTCGCGGCGATCAGCGGGCGCGCGCGTTCGGGCATGCGCGCCGCCGTCTCGCCATCGGTCGTGGGCGCATCGCCTAGCCGGCGGGCGGGATCGAGCGCGTCGCGCGGCGCGATCTCGCCGGCGCTAACGGCATGCTGCGTCAACAGCCAGGCGATCACGTGCATCAGCCGGGTCGTAACCTTGAGCGACTCGCAGGAAAAGGCGACGCGGGCGAACGGATCGAGTGCCTCGCGTTCCAGGCGGCCGCCATCGTCGAAATAGCCGCGCGCCTCGTCGGCGAGGAGCATCGCCTCGACATACAGGCCCTCGGTCAGGCGGCGGTGGATCCGCGAATCATGGCTAGCCCCCGTCACCATGGCGTTATGCACGGCCCGGCGCCGTCACGCATCCGGAACCGGCGCGAGCCGCGCCGTCGTGCGTACCAGAATGGATCAGATGGAGCGGCCCGCCCGGTGCCGTCATGCGATGATGTCGGGGATGAGATGATCCTCGATCATCGCTATCTCGTCGCGGAGCCGGAGCTTTCGTTTCTTGAGACGCGCCGTGCGCAATTGATCGGGCACCCCGCTCGCCGCCAGCGCGTCGATCGCGGCATCGAGATCGCGGTGCTCGGTGCGCAGCACGTCGAGCCGTGCCGCCATTTGCGTTTCGTCCATGGCTGCCCCCGCCTCGTCGATCCCCGTTCCTCTGCGCTTACGCGCCGGGTGGGGCGGAGCAAGGGGAATCGTTTCGGCGGATGCGCTGCGGCGGATCGTCGCGGACCACCGCTCGGTTTGTCGCACGCCTGTCATATCGGTCGCGACTTTCCGGCGCCTTCATGGTTTAATCGATCCCCCAACCCGAATGCAGGAGGCACCATCATTATGCCGACGACGCACCAGACGGCCCTGGAAACCAAGCACGCTGTGCTGGATCAGCGGATCGCCGACGAGGAGCATCGGCCGATGCCGGACACCGCCGTCGTGGCGGCGCTGAAGAAGCAGAAATTGCGGTTGAAGGAAGAGATTGCGAGCCTGTAGGCCGCGACACCGCCGCCGCCGCTCTCCCTTCGAAAGCGGCGGCGATTCCTTCGCCGCCTCAGCGCAGGCCGGAGACGAGCGGTTTGGCGTAGAAAGGCGTCGTCGTTCCTGCGCCGACGGGCTTGCGGGTCTGTTTGGGATCGATCGGCCGGTCGAGCGTGATCCCCACGCGACCCTCGGTGCACCAGGCGACCTTGCCCGTGACCGGGCCCACCCCGCGCAGATCGAGCGCCACGGCCGTACCCGGTTCCACCACATGGCCCACTTCGGCCATCAGCCCCTCGGCGGAAACATTGCGGATACGCACTTCGCGGGCCGGCTCGCCGCCGACCGCGATCGAGGCGATCAGCAACAGGCTGTCCCGCTCGCGCCGCCGATGGCGGTCGGTCGATTCGCCCGCGTCATCGAAGGCAGCGGGATCGGTCATGTCCATCGGATCGGGTCTCGCCTCAAGCTGTTCTTCGTCCGCCCGTGCGTAGCGGCGCAAGCATCACCAAAGCCTTAAGGCCAGGACGGCTCAATCCTCTCGCGAAATCTTCTCGTGGCGCTCGTGGCGTTCCTGCGCCTCGACCGTCATCGTGGCGATCGGCCGCGCCTCGAGCCGGCCCAGGCTGATCGGCTCGCCCGATACCTCGCAATAGCCATATTCGCCCTCGTCGATGCGGCGGATCGCAGCCTCGATCTTGGCGATCAGCTTGCGCTGGCGATCGCGGGTGCGCAGCTCGATCGACCAGTCGGTTTCCGAAGACGCCCGGTCGGTCAGATCCGATTCGCGAAGCGAATCGACCTGAAGCTGCGACAGCGTTCCCTGCGCCTCCAGCAGGATGGCATCCTTCCAGCGAAGCAGCTTGGCGCGAAAATAGGCCTGCTGGCGCAGGCTCATGAACGGCTCGTCCGGATGCGGTCGATAGCTGTCGCTGGCGTCGTTCGCCGCCAGCGGGTTTGATTGGGCTTCTTCAACGCGATTCAATACGGTCGCCATGCCACTCTCCCATCGGCGCGCCGCGGCGCGATTCGCCGTACACGTGCCGCCCCCCAAGATCGTGATCGCGCCTATAGGCACGCAAGCCGGAGACGACAAGCGCGGCCGGTTAATCATTGCCGATGGCCATAAAAGCGTGTGCATTGCGCAACATGACGCGGATCGGGGCGCTCCTCGCGCCATTCTGTGTCACGCTGGCACATTAACGTCGCTTTCGACCGACCCGGCTGAAGATCCGCTGCAAGAACAGCCACTATCGTGGTTAACGGCCTTGCACTTGCGGGCTTGTTCGTCACTTGTTCATAGTGCAGCGGTAACGCGGCGGGAAACCGGATCTGATGCTCCGTTCGGCATCAGCAACGAGAAAGTGACGATATGTCCGTTCGGATGGCCTTGGCGAAACTCTGTGCGTGCGCATGTGGCGGCGCCGTGATCGGTGGTGGCGCGGTGCATGTCGCCGAGCAGCCCTCGCACGCATCCTTCAATCGCAAGCTCATCAAGCGGGTGGCGCATCGCGAAGTCCAACCCGTTCACGTCCGCCGCCGGATCGTGACGCGGACGACGAGCACCGCCCAGTGTTCCCCGACCGTCATCACGGTGGCGAGCCAGGCCGCACCCCTGCCGCAGCCCGTTGCTGAGAGCTTCTCGGGTGGCGGCGGTGGCAGCGTTCCCGTCGTGATCGGCGGCAGCGGCGGCTTCGGATTCGGCGGTGGATTTGGGGGCGGCTTCGGCGGTGGTTTCGGCGGCGGCGGCAGCGGCGGTTCAGGTGGCGGCATCGTGATCTCTTCCACGTCGAGCAGCAGCGGCGGCTCCAGCAGCAGCAGCGGTGGTTCAAGCAGCAGCGGCAGCGTGAGCAGCACATCGTCGACGGGCGGATCGTCCAGCGGCAATGTCAGCAGCACCTCGTCGAGCGGCGGCGGCGGCGGATCGTCGAGCAGCACGGGCGGCGCCACGGTATCGAGCACCTCGTCGTCGGGCGGGTCGAGCGGGTACATCTCGTCAGGTGGCTCCGGCGGGTCCAGCTCGAGCGGCTCGATCTCGTCGGGCGGTTCCGGCGGGTCGAGCGGATTCATCTCGTCGGGTGGATCGAGCGGCAACGTCTCGTCGTCCTCGAGCGGGAACATCTCCTCCGCATCCAGCGGCAACGTCTCGTCTTCGGGCAGCTCCAGCGGCAATGTCTCGTCGTCCGGCAGCTCCAGCAGCAGCGGCAACGTGTCGTCGTCGGGAAGCGGTTCCTCGTCGGGCAGTTCCAGTGGTTCGTCGTCCGGCAGTTCGAGCGGTTCTTCCTCGGGAAGCTCGAGCGGGTCGTCGTCGACCTCGTCGGGCTACAGCTCCAGCAGCAATGGCTGGAACAGCAATGGCGGCTGGAGTTCCAACGGCAGCTCCTCCTCCTACGGCGGCAGCTCGAACGGCGGCAGCAGTTCCTATGGCGGCAGCACCGGCTCCAACGGCGGACCGCCGGCGCCGGTGCCGGCTCCCCCCATGGTGCTGCTGTTCGGTGCGGCCGCCGCCGCACTCGTCGCGCGTCGCCGCTTCGCACGGCCGGCCGCCACGGCTGGCTGAACGCCGGTACCACGGACACGAAAAAGGGGCTCGCAACCGCAAGGTCGCGAGCCCCTTTTTTCGTCGGACCGATCAGGCTTCGAGGAGCGCCTTCTCGATCTCGGCGATGGGATGGTTGGTCAGGTCCTTGGCCAGTTCGCCGGCGAGCCGGTCGCTGACCTCCTTGTGGTAGTGTTTGCGCATCTCGCCCAGCGTGCGCGGCGGGGCGACCACGATCAGCGATTCGAACTCGTGCGCCAGCGCGCGCCGCTTGAGCAGGTCGGTCGCGTCAGCCGCGAAGCGATCCTCCTCGATCTGGTGGAAATCGGTATCGCCCATGGCGCTGCCGGCGCCCGTCTGCGACGCCGATTTGCGTCCCGCCGGCGCGGTCAGCGCATCGCGGTTCGCGGTATCTTCCTGTTCGACGGCGCGCTCGACGACCAGATTGGGATTAGCCACGTCTCCCTCGTTGCGCAGAAACAGCATCTTGCGCCCATCGGCGACGAGAACGACGGAATTATGGGGCATCTTCATGGGGGCATCTCCATCATCGGCTAACGGTATGACCACCAACGATCGCGCCGCCCCGCGGGTTGCGCCGCTCCCGCCGCCCCGCCATAGCCTCACGCCATGCACGATATCCGAGCGATCCGAGACGATCCCGCCGCCTTCGACGCCGCGCTCGCCCGCCGTGGCCTTCCGCCGCAAGCCGCTTCGCTGCTCGCCATCGACGAGCGCCGGCGCGAGTCGATCGCCGCCGCGCAGGAAGCGCAGACCCGGCGCAACGAACTGTCCAAGCAGATCGGCCAGGCCAAGGCGCAGAAGGACGAGGTCCGTGCCGAGGCACTGATGGCCGACGTGGCCGCGCTGAAGATGCGGCTGCCGCAGCTCGAAGAGGACGAACGTGCCGCGGCCGCCGAGCTCGACACGCGGCTGGCCGCGATCCCCAACCATCCCGCCTCCGACGTGCCCGAGGGCACGGACGAGGAGGATAATGTGCTGGTGCACCATTGGGGCACACCGCGGACGTTCGATTTTCCGCCGCGCGAGCACGACGCCATCGCCCCTGCGCTCGGCATGGATTTCGACACCGGCGTGGCGCTGGCGGGCGCACGCTTCACGCTGCTGCGCGGCGGCATGGCGCGGCTCAGCCGCGCGCTCGGCCAGTTCATGCTCGATCGGCTGGTGAACGATTACGACTTCGAGGAAGTGTCGCCGCCGCTGCTCGTGCGCGACGAGGTGGCGTTCGGGACGGGCCAGTTGCCCAAATTCGCCGAGGACCTGTTCCGCACCACCGATGGCCGCTGGCTGATCTCGACCGCGGAGATGTCGCTCACCAACATGGTCCGCGAACGGATCATGGCCGAAGCCGAACTGCCGCTGCATTTTGCCGCGCTCACGCCCTGCTTCCGCTCGGAAGCGGGCTCGGCCGGGCGCGACACGCGCGGGCTGATCCGCCAGCACCAGTTCGAAAAGGTCGAGATGGTCTCGATCACCACTCCCGAGGCATCGGACGCCGAACACGACCGGATGACGCGGATCGCCGAAGGCGTGCTGGAGGCGCTGGATCTCCCCTATCGCCGCATGCTGCTGTGCACCGGCGACCTGGGCTTCTCGATGGCGCGCACCTTCGATCTGGAGGTGTGGCTGCCCGGCCAGCAGCGGTATCGCGAGATTTCGAGCTGCTCCAACGGCACCGATTTCCAGGCGCGCCGGATGAGTGCGCGCTACCGGGCGGAGGGCGAAAAGGCGACGCGCTTTGTCCACACGCTCAACGGATCGGGCCTCGCGGTCGGCCGCACACTGGTCGCGGTAATCGAGAATTATCAACAGGCCGACGGCTCCGTCGTCGTCCCCGACATCCTGCGGCCCTATATGGGCGGCCTCGAACGGTTGGAACCACGCTGATGCGCATCCTGCTCACCAACGACGATGGCTATCACGCACCCGGCCTCAAGATCCTGGAGGCGATCGCCGCCAAATTCTCGGACGATCTGTGGGTGGTGGCGCCGGCCGAGGAGCAGTCGGGCACCGGCCATTCGCTCACCCTCACCCGCCCGCTCCGGATCCGCCGCTTCGACGATCGCCGCTTCGCCGTGGCGGGCACGCCGACCGACGCCGTGATGCTGGCGCTGGCGCAGATCATGAAGGATTCGCCGCCCGATCTGATCCTGTCGGGCGTCAACCGCGGCGCCAATCTGGCCGAGGACGTCACCTATTCGGGCACGGTCTCGGCGGCGATGGAGGGGGCGCTCGCCGGGGTTCGCTCGATCGCGCTCAGTCAGCTCTATAGCCGCGAGGGGCTGGGCGATGCGGTGCCGTTCGATACCGCCGCCGCTTGGGGCGAGCGCGCCTTGGCGCCACTGATCGATGCGCCGCTGGCGCCCCGAACGCTCGTCAACATCAACTTCCCGGCCAAGCCCGCCGAATCCGTCAAGGGCATCCGCATAGCCCATCAGGGCTTTCGCGATTATGGCCGTTTGCGGATCGTGACCAACACCGATCCGCGCGGCTATCCCTATCACTGGTTCTCGATGGGCGAGACGGAATCGACGCCGTCGCCCGACACCGATCTCGCCGCCGTAGCGGAGGGCTATGTCTCCGTCACGCCGCTGCATCTCGACCTGACGCATGCCGCATCGCTTGCTATGCTGCACCAGGCTTATGGGCTTGGGTGAGGAGCGCACGATGCGGCGATCGGGGCTGGCACTGGCGGCGGTGGCAACGCTCTCCGCCTGTATTCCCAGCGTCGATCCGCCCTATCGCGGCGAACGGCCACAACAGCGGCTGCCCGATCGCGAGACGCGCGATTCGGGCCCGCCCCCCGAGCCGCCCTATGATCGGGCATCGCGCATCGACGAGCCGCAGGTGGTCAAGCTGGCCGCACCGCGCCCGGCCTGGGAGTCGCGGCCCGTGGCGGCCGATGCCCGCACGATCGCGGCGTCCACCTATATCGTGAAGCCGGGCGACACGTTGCGTCGCGTCGCCGATGTGACCGGCGCCGGATCGGAGGCCATCGCGCGCACCAACGACCTGCCGCCGCCATTCACGATCCGCGCCGGGCAGCGGCTCACGATCCCGGCCGGGCGTTACCATCTGGTGCGGCAGGGCGAGACCGGCATCGCGATCGCACGCGCTTACGGCATCGAATGGTCGCGGATCGTGGCGGCGAACGTGCTCGAGGAACCCTATACGCTGCGCGTCGGCCAACGGATCGTCATTCCGGGCGGCGAGGACGGACGAACGCCCAGCCGAGCGGAGCGCGCCGCCGCGTTCAAGCTCGACGTCGACGACATCCTGACCGGCGGCGAGCCCGCGCTCGCCAGCAACCAGGCGCCCGCCCGCCCCGCGCCCACCCCCTCGCGCGTGCTGCCCGCGACCGCCGTCGTGGTCGCACCCGCGCGGCTGAGCGGCGGCTTCCTGTGGCCGGTGGACGGGCGCGTGGTGAAGCGCTTCGGCCCCGGTGCCAGCGGCGAGCGCAACGACGGGATCAAGATCGCCGTGCCCGTATCGACGCCGATCCGGGCGGCGGCGGACGGCGTGGTCGCCTATGTCGGCGACGGCATCGCGGCGCTCGGCGGGCTCGTCATCATCAAGCATGGCGACGGGTGGACCACCGTCTATGGCCATGCCAGCAAATTGCTCGTGCGGCGCGGCCAGAGCGTGAGGCGCGGCGAGACGATCGCCTTGTCGGGCGACACCGGGTTCGCGGATCGCCCCGAACTCCATTTCGAGCTCCGCAAGGGCCGCACTCCGGTCGATCCGCTCGGGCAATTGCCCCGGACGTGACGCGTGCGGGGGTGCATGCTAACCGGCCGCGCATGACCTACCAGTCCGATCTGCTCACCACGCTCGCCACGCGCGGCTATGTCCACCAGATGACCGATGCGGCCGCGCTCGACGCGCTCGCGGCGCGGCAGATCGTGCCCGGCTATATCGGGTTCGATCCCACCGCGCCCTCGCTCCATGTCGGCAGCCTGGTTCAGATCATGCTGCTCCGCCGGCTTCAGCAGAGCGGCCACAAGCCGATCGTGCTGATGGGCGGCGGCACCGGCAAGATCGGCGATCCGAGCTTCAAGGACGAGGCGCGCAAGCTGCTCGGGGAAGACGGGATCGCCGCGAACGTCGCCTCGATCCGCCGGATCTTCGAACGCTTCCTCGTCTTCGGCGACGGCCCGACCGATGCGGTGATGCTCGACAATGCCGAATGGCTCGACGCGCTGGAATATATCCCGTTCCTGCGCGACGTGGGCCAGCATTTCTCGGTCAACCGGATGCTCGCCTTCGATTCGGTGAAGCTGCGGCTCGATCGCGAGCAGTCGCTCAGCTTCCTCGAATTCAACTACATGATCCTCCAGGCGTACGACTTCCTCGAACTGTCGCGTCGCGCCGGATGCCGGTTGCAGATGGGTGGCAGCGATCAATGGGGCAATATCGTCAACGGCATCGAACTCGCGCGGCGGATGGACGGCACCGAGGTGTTCGGCGTCACCACCCCGCTCATCACCACTGCGGACGGTGGCAAGATGGGCAAGACGATGGCGGGCGCGGTCTGGCTCCACGAAGACCAGTTGCCGCATTTCGATTACTGGCAATTCTGGCGCAACACCGACGACCGTGATGTCGGCCGTTTCCTTCGCCTCTTCACCGATCTGCCGCTCGACGAGATCGCACGCCTGGAGGCGCTGCCCGGCGCCGAGATCAACGCCGCCAAGATCGTGCTGGCGAACGAGGCCACCACGATGTGCCGTGGCCGTGCCGCCGCGGAGGCCGCCGCGGAAACCGCACGGCGCACCTTCGAAGAGGGTGCATCGGGCGAATCGCTGCCGACGGTCGCGGTCGACGCCGGCCTGCCGATCGTCGCCGTGCTCGTCGCGATCGGCTTCGCCGCATCGAACAAGGAGGCCAAGCGCAAGATCGACGAGGGCGCGGTGCGCCTCAACGACGTCCGCGTCGCGGGCTATGACGCGATCGTCGCGCCCGGCGACAAGATCGGCTTCGGCAAGAAGCTGCACGGCATCGCCGTCGTCGGCTGATCCCGTTCCCCCGGCCCGCGCCGGGGGAACGGGCACGATCAGAACGGCAGCTTGAAGCCCGGGGGCAGCGGCAGGCTGCTCGACATCTTCGCCATCTCGGCGCTGGAGGCCGCGTCGGCGCGCGCGCGGGCGTCGTTGAACGCCGCGACCACCAGATCCTCCAGCATCTGCTTTTCCGCCGGCACGATCAGCGAATCGTCGATCGACAGGCCGATGATCCGCCCCTTCGCCGACGCCTTCACGCGGACGAGCCCGCCGCCCGCGACGCCTTCGACCTCGATCGTGTCGAGATTGTCCTGCGCCTTGGTCAGTTCGGCCTGCACATTCTGCGCCATGGCCATGATGTCTTCGAGATTGTTCACTGTACGCTCCGTCTTGGGGACCAGTCTTCGAGCACGGCATCGGGGAAAGCCGCGAACGCCGCGCGCACGATCGGGGTGTCGAGCACCGCCTGCCGCTCCGCTTCGGCCACGGCGTCGCGCTGCTCCTTGAGCGTCGGTTCACCGGGCACGTCGTCGAAGCCAAGCTTCCACGCCTGCCCGGTAACCTGACGCAGCACCGCGATCAGTTCGGATAGCGTATCCGCCGCCATCGGGCGACTGCCGCTGAAGACGATCTCGGGCGGCGCATAGCGGACCACCCGCGCGCCGTTGAACAGGCGGGCCGACAGCGCCAGCGCGCCATGCGCGTCGAGATCGGCGACGAGCTGTTCGAACGTCGCGGGCAGCACGGGGCCGGCGGCCACCGGCGCGGCGATCGCGGGCGCCGCCGCAGCCGGCAGGGCGGCCGGCGCCGACGATGGCGCTGCGCCGCTCGCGATCGCGCGCGCGAGTTCGCCGGGATCGGGCAGCGACGAGGCATGGATCGCGCGCAGCAACGCCATCTCCGCGGCCTCGATCGGCAACGCGGCGCGCGCCACCTCGTCATGCCCCTTCAGGAACAATTGCCACAGCCGGTGAAGCGCGGGGAAGGACAGGCGCTCCGCCCATCCGGCATGCGCGGCGCGCTCCTCGGCGGCCTGCGTCACGTCGGGTGCCGTGCCGATCTTGGCGAGGGTGACGCCGTGCACCGTCTCCAGCAGGGCGCGCAGCACCGACAGCGGGTCGACGCCATAGTCATATTGCCGCCGTAGCGAGTCGAGCGCCGCCAGCGAATCGCCCGCGAGCACCAGCCCCAGCAGATCGCGCACCGCGCCGCGATCGGACAGGCCGAGCATCGCGCGCACCGCCTCGGCAGTGACGCCGCCGCCCTCCAGCCCGGCATGCGCGATCGCCTGATCGAGGATCGACAGGCCGTCGCGTGCTGACCCTTCCGCCGCGCGGGCGATCAGCATCAGCGCCTCGGGTTCGGCGACGACGCCTTCCTCCGTCGCGACCGCGAGGAAATGCGCCGCGAGCATCTCCGCCGGAATTCGGCGCAGATCGAAGCGCTGGCAGCGCGACAGGACGGTCACGGGCACCTTGTTCACCTCGGTGGTGGCGAACAGGAACTTCACGTGCGGCGGCGGCTCCTCCAGCGTCTTCAGCAACGCGTTGAACGCGTTCTTCGACAGCATGTGGACTTCGTCGATGATGTAGATCTTGAAGCGCGCGGTCACCGCGGCATAGCGCGAGGCGTCGATGATCTCGCGTACGTCGTCGACGCCGGTGTGGCTCGCGGCGTCCATCTCGATCACGTCGATGTGACGGCCCTCCGCGATCGCGCGACAGGGTTCGCAGGCGCCGCAGGGGTCGATCGTCGGGCCGCCCTGCCCGTCCGGGCCGACGCAGTTCAGCGCCTTGGCGATCAGCCGCGCGGTGCTCGTCTTGCCCACGCCGCGCACGCCGGTCATGAGGAAGGCGTGCGCCAGCCGGTCGCGCTTGATCGCGTTGCCGAGCGTGCGCACCATCGGCTCCTGACCGATCAGCTGGGAGAAGGTCTGCGGCCGGTATTTGCGGGCGAGCACGCGATAGGCTTCCGCCTTGGGCGGCTGCGGCGGCTCGCCGAGATCGAATGAGTCGGACATCGCGGACGGCATAGCGGCTGGCGCGGGCGCTGTCTAAGTTGGCGAAGGTGCCAAGCAGAGGATCGAAACGGATCGGGCTGATCCGGACCTGTCTGACTACCGTAAGGAGAGCGGTGGGAGCCGGAACGACCCGCGGCGAAATCGTTGCGGCTGCTTCCTTCCGGACCTGACCGGGTTGGCGACGACCACGTCCGCCCG
The DNA here is from genome assembly GCF_026540835.1 of Sphingomonas sp. GC_Shp_6. Classification (NCBI taxonomy): domain Bacteria; kingdom Pseudomonadati; phylum Pseudomonadota; class Alphaproteobacteria; order Sphingomonadales; family Sphingomonadaceae; genus Sphingomonas; species Sphingomonas sp. GC_Shp_6. Next base: position 145,079 of record NZ_JALNUO010000004.1, read on the forward strand.
ACTCCCGCGCCGCCTATGACGCAACGGTCTGCCGGGTTCAACCCCCGCCCGACCGAAGCCGGGCGGGAGCGGACGAACGCCTCAGCGGCGAACGGTGCGGCAGGTGCGGACGCGGTGATGGTGGCGCCACTGGGTGGTGCACACGCGGCGCGCGGCATGATGGACGCGGTCGTGGCGAACGACGGTGCGCTCGTGGACCACTGTGCGCTGCGCCTGCGCGGCGACGGGGGCGAGCGACGCGGCGGCGGTGAGGCCGGCGATGATGAGGGTCGCGATCTTCATGATATTCTCCTTTGTTTATGGATGGTTATAACGCAGAGTTCAGACGCGGAAGCAGCGACGATGGCCGTAGCGGTAACGGCATACCAGCCGGCCGTGATGGCCGCCGCGCCAGCCGCGATGATAGCCATAGCCGCCGCGACCATGGCCGCCGTCGCGCCAGCCGGGGCCGCCATGGCCATAGCCGCGATCGTCGTGATGGCCGCGATCGTGCCAGCGTTGCGCATCGGCGGGCACCGCCACCACCGTACCGACCGCCAAGGCGCCGGCCGCAAGGATCAGGGACAGTTTCATCTGGCGCTCCTTCGAAGCCCGGAATGGGCATGGCGGTGTAATGCGACAGTGGCACTGCACGTTCCCTGAACACCCCGTTGCCTGCGCGAAAGGCGTCAGGGGATCCGCACGCACAGCCCGTCGAGCGCGGGCGTCAGCCGGATCTGGCAGGCGAGCCGGCTGTGGCGCGTGGCCGATGCGGCGAAATCGATCATGTCCTCCTCGTCCGCGGTCGCCGGCGGCAGCCGCGTGAAATCGGCGGCGGCGACGATCACGTGGCAGGTGGCGCACGCCATCTGGCCGCCGCAAGTGCCCTCCAGCGGCTGGCCCGCGCGCTGCGCCAGCGCGAGCAGCGTCTCGCCGGGCGCCCCTTCCGCGTCGCATGCCGCGCGCCCCTCGAACCGCACGCGGATCATGGCGCGGCCAGGATCGCGTCGATCGCGCGCGCCAGCTCGTCCTCGCCGGTGTAGCGGCCAAAGCCGATCCGGATGCTCGACCGCGCCTCCGCGTCGCCAAGGCCGATCGCGCGCAGCACATGGCTCGGCCGCCCCGAGCCGCTGGCGCAGGCCGATCCAGCCGAAAAGGCGACGTCGCGCAAATCGGACATCAGCCGGTTCACGTCGAGACCCGTACGCCGCACGTTCAGATTGCCGTGGTAGCGCGCGCCGGCTGATCCGTTGAGCCACCAGCCGGCGGCTTCGAACCGTGCCATCGCCAGCGTCCACAGCCGCTCGACATGCGCGGCATCGTCCTCTGCCCGCTCTGCCATCAGCCGCGCCGCCGCGCCGAAGCCCGCGCACAAGGCCGGCGACAGCGTGCCCGACCGGCCGGGCGCCTCCTGCCCGCCCCCATGGAGCAGCGGCGCCAGCGGCGTGCCGTCGCGTACCCACAGCGCGCCCACGCCCTTCGGCCCATGAACCTTGTGGGCGGAAAGCGCGACCAGGTCGCACGTCGGTGGGATCGGCACGCGGCCATAGCCCTGCACCGCGTCGCACAGCATCGTCGCACCCGCGGCGTGCGCCAGCGCCGCCAGCGTCGCGACCGGCTGGATCACGCCGATCTCATTGTTGACCAGCATCGCGGCGACCAGCCCCGTACCCGGCCGGATCGCCGCCGCCGCCGCATCGGCATCGACCAGCCCATCCGCCCCCACGGGCAGCAGCGTGACCGGCCGCCCGCTCGCCGCCACCGTGTCGAGCACCGCGGCATGTTCGGTCGCGAGCGTCACGATCGGGCCGTCGGTGCCCTTGATCGCCCAGTTGAGCGCCTCGGTCGCGCCGCTGGTGAAGGCGGTGCGTCCGCCCGGCGGCAGCAGCGCGGCGACCTGATCGCGCGACACCTCGACGCCGGCGCGCGCCATCCGGCCCGGACGATGCGGCGAATGCGGGTTGGCATGTTGCGATTCGAGCCAGGGCAGCATCGCGGCCAGCGCCTCGGGCGCGAGCGGCGTGGTGGCCTGATAGTCGAGATAGGTCATCGCCGCGCCACCTGTACCCAGGCATCGGCGAAACGCGCCACGTCGTCCGCGGTGGTCGTCCAGCCGAAGCTCACGCGCACCACCTCGGCCGCATCCTCGGCGGCGATCCCCATCGCGGCGAGCACATGGCTCGGCCGCAGGCTACCCGACGAACAGGCGCTGCCCGCCGACACCGCGAAGCCCGCCATGTCGAAGCGGATCAGTTGCGCCGCGGACGACAGGCCGGGCATGCGATAGGCGGCGATCGTGGGGATGCGCGGGCTCGCATCCGCGATCACCATGCCGCCCGCGCCACGCACCGCATCGTCGAGCGCGCCGCGCAACGACGCCATGCCGTCGACCCAGCCGCGCGGCGCCTCCAGCGCGGCGGCGAAGCCCAGCGCGCCCGGCATGTTCTCGGTGCCTGCCCGGTATCCCCGCTCCTGCCCGCCCACCGGCTCGAGCAAGGCGAGATCGCGCACCAGCAGCGCGCCGATGCCGGGCGGCCCGCCGATCTTGTGCGCCGAGACGACGATCAGATCGGCATCGGGCAAGGGATAGCGTCCGGCCGTCTGCGCCGCATCCGCCAGCCATGGCGCCGGCCCGCGATACGCCGGCTGGATCACCCCCGTCTCGCTGTTCGCGCACTGCAACGCCACGATTGCCCCCGCCGGCAGAACCGGTACCGCCACGAGGCCCCGCGCATCCGCCGGCAGCCGCGGCGCATCGGGCGCGGCGCGCAGCACGGCATCATGTTCGGTCGCGCCGACATGGACCGCGCGCCGGCCGCGCAGCGCCAGCGCGATCGCTTCGCTGGCGCCACTCGTCAGGATCACCTCGCCCGTCCAGCCGAGCGCGGCGGCGATCCGCGCGCGGGCGTCCTCCAGCCTCGCCCGCGCGGCGCGGCCCTCGGCGTGCGGCGAGGAGGGGTTGGCCCAGTGCGCCAAGCCGTCCGCCACCGCCACGATCGCCTCGGGTCGCATCGGCGTGGTCGCGGCATGATCGAGGTTGATGCGCAGGGGATCGTTCCAATTGCGAAAATATGGCTCCGGCCTATATAGCGCGGCATCCTGCGGGCTCCACCCGCGCACCCGTTCGTCGCGAGTATTGCATGCCCGAAGTCATCTTTCCCGGCCCCGAAGGCCGTCTCGAAGGCCGTTTTGCCCCCGCCCCGCGCCCGCGCGCGCCGGTTGCGATGATCCTCCATCCGCACCCCTCGTCGGGCGGCACGATGAACAACCGGATCGTTCAGGAACTCTACAAGACGTTCCAGCGCCGCGGTTTCGCGACGCTGCGTTTCAACTTCCGCGGCGTCGGCAAGAGCCAGGGCGTGTTCGACAATGGCGTCGGCGAACTGTCGGACGCGGCCTCGGCGCTCGACTGGGTGCAGAGCTTCCACCCCGAGGCGCAGACCACCTGGGTGGCCGGCTTCGGCTTCGGCGCGTGGATCGGGATGCAGCTCCTCATGCGCCGGCCGGAGATTCGCGGCTTCATCTCGATCGCCCCGCCCGCGAATATGTTCGACTTTACCTTCCTCGCGCCCTGCCCCTCCTCCGGGATCATCATCCAGGGCGAGGCCGACGAGGTGGTGACACCCGGCGCCACGCAGAAGCTGGTCGACAAGCTGCGCACCCAGCGCCACATCACGATTCACCACGACGTCATCCCGAAGGCAAACCACTTCTTCGAGCATGAAATGCCGCAGCTCATGAACAGCGTGGACACCTATCTCGACATGCGCCTGGCGCCGGACAGCCCGATCCGCTGAGCCGCTCGGCACGATAAAGTCCGACTAAATCGCCGTGGGATAACCTAGGTAGGGCGAAGCGCACGCCCATGGTTGACGCCACACGCGTGCCCTGCGCTGGCTGACGGCGGCAATCATGGGCAAGGGTGAAGCGTGTACGAAATCGGCGTCGACGTGCGTTCGGCGATGATCGAGGTGAAGCTGGGCGGCCTGATGACGGCCGTCGAAGTGGCGACCTATGTCGATGAACTGAAACGGCAATTCGTCGCCCACCGGCTGCGCCGCTATGTGATGGTGATCGACGTGACGGATTGCCCCATCCAGCCGCAGGACGTGATCCGCGCGATCGGCGAGCATATGGCGACGATGCCGAAGGCCGCAGCGCTGGCGATCGTCACCGGCGACTCGCTCGTCAAGATGCAGGTCCGGCGGCTGTTCACCCAACCCTATGCGCGGGTGACCCACACGCCGCAGGCCGGGCGGGCATGGGTGTTGCAGGGTGTCGAGCCTGCGGCTTCACCCGCGCCGTCCGGTCATCCCGCACCACCCGCCATCGCGCGCGCATAGCCCGCCACATCGACGTTGCCGCCCGACAGGATGACGAGCATGCCGGGCTCCACCGCCAGCTTGCCCGCAAGCAGCGCCGCCAACGCCACCGCGCCGCCGGGCTCCACCACCAGCCGCAGCCTTTCCGCCGCCCAGCGCTGCGCCGCCGCGGTCTCGTCCTCGCTCACCGCCAACCCTTGCGCACCGCGGCGCGACAGCACGTCGAAGGTCAGCGACGACACGCGCAGCGTCTGGAGCGAATCGCACGCGGTGGGCGGCGGGTTGGCGCTGACCGGCTCGATCCAGCCCGCTTCGAGCGAGCGGCGCATGTCGTCCCAGCCTTCCGGTTCCACCACGGTGATCGCCGAATCGGGGAGCGCCAGCGCCAACCCCGCGGCCAGCCCGCCGCCGCCGCACGGCACCATCACGCGCGTTGGCGAACCCAGCCCGAGCGCCGCCATCTGCGCCGCCGCCTCGATCCCGGCCGAGCCCTGCCCCTCGATGATCCAGGCATCGTCGAAGCTCGGCACCAAGGTGGCGCCCCTGGCCGCGGCGAGGGCGCCGGCGATCGCCTCGCGGCTCTCGGTCGCGCGGTCGTAATCCACCACCTCGGCGCCCAGCGCCAATGTCGCCTCGCGCTTGCTGCGCGGTGCGTCGCTGGGCATCACGATCGTGGCGGCAATGCCGAGCCGCCTCGCCGCCCACGCCACGCCCTGCGCATGATTGCCGCTGGAGAAGGCGACGAGGCCGCGCGCGCGCGCCGCATCGTCCAGCGCGGTCAGCCGGTGCCAGGCGCCGCGGATCTTGAATGCACCGATCGGCTGGAGCGACTCGGCCTTGAACGCGACGGCTATCCCCTTGATCGGCAACACGAAAAGCGGCGTCGGCGGCAGGATCGCGGCGATTTTGGCCGCGGCGTCGCGGACGCCGGCGCGGGTCGCTTGTCGCACAATCGTCACATTTCATCTCCCATCGCGCACAACCACTTTACAGGGGGGGCATGCGACCCTAAATCGCACCTCCGCTGCCCCATGGGACTTCCAACCGCAAGGCAGCTTTTCACCGTTCGGCGCAAGCCACTTGGAGGTCCCTTGAGTTGCACAAGCATCATCGCGCGTTGGGGTTAGCGACCACCCATTCGACCGCCGCTCGCGGCATCGATATCGCTAGACTTGCACCGGTCGATCCGGTGACGCTCGTTCGTCCGCATGCCGCTGCGCGTGCGGCCCGGTTCTTCGCGGAGAAGTTCCCGGGTCGTTCGATGTATGCGGTCAAGGCGAATCCGTCGCCCGACCTTCTCCGCATCCTGTGGGATAGCGGAATCACGCATTACGACGTGGCCTCGCTCGCCGAGGTCCGACTGGTGGCCGAGACGCTGCCCGAGGCCACCTTGTGCTTCATGCACCCGGTGAAGGCCGAGGAAGCCATTGCCCAGGCCTATGCGGATTACGGCGTGAGGACGTTCAGCCTCGACAGCATGGAAGAGCTGGAGAAGATCGTCCGCGCGACGAAGGCCGCGGCGGACCTGACTTTGTGCGTCCGTCTTCGCGTGTCGTCGGAACATTCGAAGCTCAGTCTTGCCTCCAAGTTCGGCGCGGCGCCGGGCGAGACCCGCGCGCTGCTGTTCGCGGCCCGCCAGGCGGCGGATGCGCTCGGCATCTGCTTCCATGTCGGATCGCAGGCGATGACGCCCGAGGCCTATACCAACGCGCTGGAGCGCGTCCGTGCGGCGATCGTCGACGCGGCGGTGACGGTGGACGTGATCGACGTCGGCGGCGGCTTTCCGTCGAGCTATCCCGGCATGGAGCCCCCGCCGCTGGAGCGCTATTTCGACGCCATCCATCGCGCGTTCGAATCGCTGCCCGTCAGCTATTCGTCCGAGCTGTGGTGCGAGCCGGGCCGCGCGCTATGCGCGGAATACAGCTCGCTCGTCGTGCGCGTGGAAAAGCGCCGCGGGACCGAACTCTACATCAACGACGGCGCCTATGGCGCGCTGTTCGACGCCGCGCATATCGGCTGGCGCTTTCCGGTCACGCTGCTGCGCGAGCCGGACAGCCGGGCGCGCGACGTGGAGTTCAGCTTCTATGGCCCCACCTGCGACGACATGGACCATATGGCCGGCCCGTTCCTGCTCCCCGCCGACACCCAGGCGGGCGATTATATCGAGATCGGGATGCTCGGCGCCTATGGATCGGCGATGCGTACCGCGTTCAACGGCTTCGGCGCGGCCGAGACGGTGATCGTGGACGACGAGCCGATGGTGTCGCTGTACGAGGGCGAGCTGCCCCGGATCGCGGCGAACGTCGTCAAGCTGTAACATCCGCTACCTAGCCGTCATCCCCGCAAACGGCGGGGATGACGCTATCTTTCGCCGGACCACCGCGCGGACGGCCTGATCCCGCCGCGGCGGGGTCGACGGCCATGGAGACCTTCTGCAAATGACCGACACCATCAACGACACCCGCAAGGCGGATCTGCTCTCGACCACGGTCGAGCATATCGACATCACCAGCTTCGATGCGCGTCCGATCGTGGACGCGATGAAGAAGATGAGCTTCACCAGCCGCGATCTCGGCCGCGCGACCGAGATCTACAACCAGATGCTGGCGGATCCCGACTGCACGATCTTCCTCGTCATCGCCGGCTCGACGAGTGCTGGCGGCTGCATGGATCTCTATGCCGAGCTGCTGCGCAACAACATGGTCGACGGCATCGTCGCCACCGGCGCCTCGATCGTCGACATGGATTTCTTCGAGGGCCTGGGTCACAAACACTATCAGGCGCTCGAGGTGCCCGACGACGACACGCTGCGCTCGCTGCTGATCGACCGGATCTACGACACCTATATCGACGAAGAGCAGCTCCAGGATTGCGACCACACGATCTACGAGATCGCGAACAGCCTGGAGCCCCGCCCCTATTCGAGCCGCGCGTTCATCCGCGAGATGGGCAAATATCTGGTCGAGAACGGCAAGAAGGAAAACAGCCTCGTCAAGCTCGCCTATGAGCATGACGTGCCGATCTTCTGCCCCGCCTTTGTCGACAGCTCGGCGGGCTTCGGCTTGGTCAAGCACCAGGTCGATCGCGCGAAGGAGGGCAAGCCGTACATGGTGCTCGACGCGATCGCCGATTTCCGCGAGCTGACCGATATCAAGATCAAGGCGGGCACCACCGGCCTGCTGATGATCGGCGGCGGCGTGCCGAAGAACTTCATCCAGGACACCGTGGTCTGCGCCGAGATCCTCGGCCATGACGACGTGCAGGTGCACAAATACGCCGTGCAAATCACCGTCGCCGACGTGCGCGATGGCGCCTGCTCGTCCTCGACGCTGCAGGAAGCGGCCTCGTGGGGCAAGGTGAACACCGGCATCGAGCAGATGGTCTTCGCCGAAGCCGGGTCGGTGATGCCGCTCCTCGCCAGCGACGCCTATCACCGCGGCCATTGGAAGGACCGTGCCAAGCGCGCCTGGGGCAAGATGTTCGCCTGAGGCCGAGACGCGCCCCGTCATTCCCGCCGCCGGGGATGACGGGGGGTTCCGCCGCGCCTAGGATGGCGGCGTGACCCAAGCCGAGGACCAACGCATGCCGATCGACCGCCGTACCGTCCTCGGAAGCGCAATCGGCCTGGGCGTCGCCGCCACCGCGGCGGCCGGCGCCGCACAGGAATCTCCTGCCGATGCGCGCGATCACGCGATCTGGCCGCCGCGCGAATCGTTCCGCCTCTGGCCCGGCCGCCCGCCCGGCGCCCCCGCCGAACCGCCCGTGCCGCATGACAGCGCGGAGGGGCGGCCGGGCCATCGCCAGCTCTGGCTGCGCGGCATCGCCGATCCGATCGTCGGCGTCTTCCGCCCCACCCGCCCCGACGGCCGCGCCATGCTGATCCTGCCCGGCGGCGGCTATGGCTTCGTCTCGATCCAGAACGAGGGCACGCAGATCGCGGAGCGATTCGCGCGCGAGGGGATCACCGGCTTCGTCCTCGGCTATCGCCTGCCGCAGGAAGGATGGGCGGACCCTGCCGACGTGCCGCTCCAGGATGCGCAGCGGGCGATGCGGCTGATCCGGGCGAACGCCGCGCGCTACGGCATCGACGCGCGCCGGCTCGGCACGATCGGCTTCTCGGCCGGCGGGCATCTCGCCGGATCGCTCATCGTCGGCCATGACGACCGCGTCTACAAGCCGGTGGACGCCGCCGATTCGCATTCGGCCCGGCCTGCCTTCGCCGGGCTGATCTATCCCGTCGTCACCATCGGCCGTGATCCGCAAACCGGATCCTATCGCAACCTGCTCGGCCGCACCGCCGACGCGGCGACCCGCGCGCGCTACGAGATCGACGCGCGGATCACCCCGGCCGCACCGCCGCTGTTCGTGGCGCAGGCGCTCGACGACGGCACCGTGGCGCCGGACAACGGCATCGCGCTGCTGGCCGCCGCCCGCGCGGCGCGCGTGCCGGTGGAGGCGCATCTGTTCGAGCGGGGCGGTCACGGCTTCGGCCTCCATGCCGATCCGGCGTTGCCGGCAGCGCAATGGCCCACGCTCTTCTCGGCCTGGCTCGCGAGCCATGGCGCCACGCCGCAATGAGGATGTTCTGACATGGCCAAGGAAGGCTTCGAGCGGCACCGCCAGCCCTGGACCCAGGACGAGATCCAGAAGCTGCACCTGCTCGCTAAGAAGGGCATGGCGCTGAAGGCGATCGCCAAGGCGATGACGCGCAGCGAGGAATCGGTGAAGGACCGCGCCAAGGCGGACGGACTGTCGATCGCCAAGCTGCGTTGATGCGTTGATGCGTTGCGGCGGCCCGCGCGCCCCGCTACGCCTGCCGCCCATGAAGCTCATCATCGGCAACAAGGCCTATTCCTCCTGGTCGCTGCGCGGCTGGCTCGCGTGCAAGCAATCGGGGCTGCCGTTCGAAGAGGTCGTCGTGCCGATGTACGACGCCGACTGGGAGAAACGCCGCGCGGGCGACGAGTTCGCGCCGTCGTCGGGCAAGGTGCCGATCCTGTGGGACGGCGATGCGGTGGTGTGGGACAGCCTCGCCATCGTCGATTACCTGGCGGACAAGGTGGGGCGCGACCGGTTCTGGCCCGCGGACGAACCCGCGCGCGCGATGGCGCGATCGATGGCCGCCGAGATGCATTCGAGCTTCCCCAATCTGCGCCGCAAGCACAGCATGAACGTGCGCCAGGTCTTCGCGCCCGCCGCGCCCGATGCCGATGTGCTGGCCGAGCTCCAGCGGATCATGGAATTGTGGGCGCAGGCGCGCGCGCGGTTCGGCGGCGACGGGGCGTTCCTGTTCGGCGCGTTCGGCGCGGCGGACATCATGTTCGCGCCCGTGGTAACGCGCATCGTCACCTATGGCCTGCCGATCGCACGGTTCGCCGCGCCCTATATGGATGCCGTGCTCCAGCACCGCTTCATGCAGGATTGGATCGCCGGCGCGCAGGAGGAGGAATGGGTGATCGCGCGCTATGAGCAGCCCGCGGCGGAGTGATCCGCCTCAGACCCGCGTCGTGCCGTAATCGCGGCCGTCCTTGTGGCAATAGCGGCCGTCGGCGGTGAAGATCAGGTCGATATCGGAGTAGCCGCCGCCCCTGGCCGGCCCCGCCCCGATCGCGACGAAGACGCAGGGTCCGGTGCCAGTGTTGCGCAGATGATGGCCGTTGGGGCTGCCCGCGGGGAAGGCCGCGACGTCGCCCGCGCGCATCGCATGCTCGCCGTCATCGTCCACCAGCAGCGCCTCGCCTGCCAGCATCACCACCATCTCGTCCTCGCCGTCGTGCCAGTGGCGCAGCGACGACCAGGCGCCGGGCTCCAGCACGACATGGCTCGCGCCCATCTGCGTCAGCCCCGCCACGGGCGCGAGCCGGCGATAATGGCGCCCCGCCACGGGGGCTGCATATTCCGCCGGATAGCCGGTCGCGGTGGTCTGCGGGATTGTGTCCAGATCGAGCTTGGGCAATGCCACCTCCCATGACGGATACCGCCTCGATAACCGATCCCCTGTCGCTGGCCCAGGCACTGCTGCGGGCCGAGAGCGTCACGCCGGCGCGGGGGGCGGTGTTCGACCTATTGGAGGGGGCGCTGCGGCCCATCGGCTTTGCGGTCGACCGGTTCGTAACCGGCGACGCGCCCGATGGCCCGGTCGAGAATCTGCTGGCGGTGCGGGCGGGCGCCGGGCCGCATCTCGCCTTTGCCGGGCATCTCGACGTGGTGCCGCCGGGCGAGGGCTGGAGCGTGGCCGACGGCACGATCCGCGGCGACCTGCTCTATGGCCGCGGCGCGGTGGACATGAAGGGCGCGGTGGCGGCGTTCGTGGCCGCCGCCGCGCGGAGCGACGCGGGCACGCTCGGCCTGATCGTCACCGGCGACGAGGAAGGGCCCGCAACTTTTGGCACGCCGGTGCTGATCGAACGCATGGCCGCGCGCGGGATCGCGCCTGCCCTGTGCCTCGTCGGCGAACCGACCTCGGCGCACAAGCTGGGCGACACGATCAAGATCGGGCGGCGCGGATCGGCGAACATCACGATCGCCGTGACGGGCCGGCAGGGCCATGTCGCCTATCCGCTGCTCGCCGACAACCCGATTCCCCGGCTGGTGGCGCTGCTCGCCGCGATCGATGCGCTGGTGCTCGATTCGGGCAATGGCTGGTTCCAGCCGTCCAATATCGAGATCACCGACATCACCGTGGGCAATCCGGCGCACAACGTCATCCCGGCGCGCGGCTCGGCGCGGATCAGCATCCGCTTCAACGACGAACAGTCGGGCGAGGCGCTGGTGACGCGGATTCGCGAACTCGCGCTGCAATACGCGCCCGACGCGGTCGTCACCGGCCGGGTGTCGGGCGAGGCGTTCCTGACTGCGCCGGGCATGCTGTCCACGATCGTCGCCGAGGCGATCGCCGAACGCACCGGGATCACGCCCGAACTGTCCACCACCGGCGGCACGTCGGACGCGCGCTTCCTATCGAAGCTGTGCCCTACGGTGGAGTTCGGGCTGGTCAACGCGACGATGCACAAGGTGGACGAGGCAGTGGCGATCGCCGACCTGCGCGCGCTCGCCGATATCTACGAAGGCATCATCCGCCGCGCGACCGCCGCAGGATGATGTAGAGCGCGCCCTGCCCGCCATGCCGCGGATGCGCGCCGCGCACCGCCGCGATCCGCCCGGCATGGCGCGACGCCATCAGCCAATCCTGCACCGCCGCGCGGATCGCGCCGCGCGCATGCGGGCGTTCGCTTTCGGGCCGCGGCGGCTTGCCGGTGACGAGCAGCAGCACGCGGTCGCCATTGCCGATCGCGCGATCGAGCCCCGCATCGAGCAACGCGTGCGCCGAGGCGAGCGTATGGCCGTGAAGGTCGATCGCGGTATCGGGCACCACCGCGCCCTTGGTCAGCCTTTTGTCCCAGCCGCCGTCGAGCGTGACGCCGGGGCGCGGCGCGCGCGGTGGCGCCTTGGCGAGCGGCGGCGGCGCGGGCACCACGGGGGTGCGGATGGCCTTGGCCTTGGGCGGCTTTTCGGGCTTTGCCGACGTGGCCACGACAGGTGCGGGCGTCGGCGCGGCCGGGCGGAGCGGACGGACGCTCGCCATCACGCGCGCCCAGAGCTGCGCCTCGTCAGCGTGGAGCGGGCGCACCCGCCGACCCTCCCGGATAGCCGCCGCTCGCGCGGGCCAAGGTGCCGATCGGCAGCAGCAAGAACGCGGTGCCGCGCCCGGCCATGCCGCCCGCGATCGCCTCGGCCTGCGCGCCCGCACCCCAGAAAGTGTCGAAGCGGTTCGCGCCCTTGATCGCGCCGCCGGTATCCTGCGCGACCCACAGGCCCGTCGCGTCCGCGCGGTCGAGCGAGAGATAGACCGGCGCGCCGAGCGGCACGAATTTGGGATCCGCCGCCGCGCTGACGCCCCCCGTCACCGCATAGCCGAGCGCACCCTGCGGCGCGCCGTCGATCTGGCGGAAGAAGACGAAGCTGCGATTCTCGTCCATCAGCGCCGCGCCCTCGGTCGGGTGGGCATGGAGCCAGGCGACGATCCCCTGCATCGACGACTGCCCCGGGCCGAGCAGCCCGCGCGCCTTCATCAGCGATCCGATGCCGGTATAATCGCGCCCGTTCTGCGTGGCATAGCCGACCCGCAGGATCGCGCCGTCGGGCAGCCGCAACCGGCCCGAGCCCTGGATCTGGAGGAAGAACACCGCAGCGGGATCCGCGCCCCAGGCGATCACCGGCGCGCGCCCGTCCAGCGCGCCGCGCTCGATCTGGCTGCGATCATAATAGGGCACGAAATTGGTGCGATCGACGCGGCCGCGGATCTTGCGGCCCTTCAGATCGGCGGCGAACTGGCCGAGATCGACATCGACCAGATCGTCCGGCCGGCCATAGATCGGCACGTCATACCCCTGGCGCCGATCGCGCGACGCGGCGATCTCGGGCTCGTAATAGCCAGTCGCGAAGGCACGGCCGTCACCAACCTGCACCGTCTCGAACCATTGCGCGAGAAACGCCCGCGCACCGCCCGGCTGGACCGCGGCGGCGGCCGCGCAGGCACCCTGCCAGTCCGCGCCACGCGTCAGGCCCGACGCATCCGTTCGGCGCATCAGCCCGGGGCAGGATAATGCGAAGGCTGTCACCGTTCCTGCGGCCTGGCGCTCGTCGATCGGCAGCGACGCCACGGGTGGCCCGGCGACGACCCCCGCCGCAAACGCGGTGCCGGCGCCCGCGACGGGAACGACGGGCGTCGCGGTCATGGGGGTCGACGGAACGATCGGCGCGCGCGCGACGGGCGTGCCCGCGCGTTCGCCCCCGGTACGATAGGGGAGCCGCGGCGAGCGCGCGACGGTGCGGGAATCGGTGGAGGGCGGGACGATCCGGCCACCGCACGCGGCGAGCGCGAGCGCCATCGCCGTGGCCGCCACGATCCGCACAGGCCGCACGGCCTCAGGCCTCATCGGTGTCGGCGAGCTTCCAGTTCGGATCGCTGCTCTTGAGCGTCCGCGCGAAGGTCCACAGATCATGCGTGGCGACCGCGTCGGTCAGCGACCCGGCCAGCAGCACGCCGTCCGCATCGCGAGTCACCGCGGCGATGTCGGCATCGAAGCGCACCGTGATCCGCGCTTCGCGGCCCGAAACGCCCGCATCGACGATCATCGCGCGCTCGATCGTGACGAGCCGGTTGTCGAGCACTTCACCCGCCGCCTCGCGCGCCGCGATCGCATCGGCAAAGGCCGCGCGAACATCGGGCTGGGCGAGTTCGGCGAGCGCCGCGTCGTCGCCCTTCCAGAACGCTTCGAGCACCATGCGGTACGCGGCCTGCGCGCCGCCGAGAAACTGGGCGACGTCGAAGCCGGGCTCGCCCGCGACGATCGCACGCAGGCCGGCTTCGGCCCTGGGGTCGATGTTGCGGTTGGCGGGTTCGCGCGCCTCGGGCACCATGTCGACGGTGCGCGGCACCGCGATCGCGACACCGCGATCCTCGGCGGCACGCGGCAGCGGCTGCTGCTCATGGCCGGTACGCTTGCCGAGCACGCCATAGAGGCGAAGCGCCAGGAACCCCGCCACCATCGCGAGAAGGACTACAAAGAACACCGTGCCTCCGATCTTGCATACCGATATAGGCGAAACGGCGCCGCTATTCAAACCCGTTGGCCCAGCGCCAGCGCGATCGCGCAATCGGCTTGCCGTTGAAACGTCCCCGGCGCGCTGCTACGCGCCAGATCATCCAACGGGAACCGGACGCGCGACGATGCCGCTTCGTTCCCTCCACCCGATCACCCAAGGACTCGATGCGATGGACGACCAGAACACCGGCATGAACGTGGTGGACCAGCCCTTCGCCAATGGCGAGGACACCGGCCCGGCCGCCGGCCTGATCTCGCAGTATGTGAAGGACCTGTCGTTCGAGAATCCGAACGCACCCGCCATCTACCAGAGCCAGACCGCACCGGGGATCGACGTGCAGTTCAACATCGCCGCCGCGCAGGTGGGCGAGGAGGTGCACGAGGTGACGCTGAAGATCGAGGTGCGCGCCGAGGGCGAGGGCCAGGTCGCGTTCATCGTCGATCTGTCCTATGCGGGGCTGTTCGGGCTGCGCAACATCCCGGCCGAGCATGTCCAGCCCTTCCTGCTCGGCGAGGCGCCGCGCCTGCTGTTCCCGTTCGCGCGCCGCGTGCTCGCCGATTGCGTGCGCGACGGCGGCTTCCCGCCGCTGCTGCTCGAGCCGATCGATTTCGCCCAGCTCTACGTCCAGCAGTCCGAGGGCGCGCAGCCCAACGTCGCCGGTTTCGGCCAGGCCTGAACGGACGCGCGCGGACGGCCCGATGAACCTCAACCGCGCGCTCGGATCGGTCGGCGGGCTGACGCTCGCCAGCCGCGTGCTGGGGCTCGTCCGCGATTCGCTGTTCGCGCGCTACATGGGCGCGAATTTCGCCTCGGACGCGTTCCAGATCGCGTTTCGCCTCCCCAACATGTTCCGCGCGCTGTTTGCGGAAGGCGCGTTCTCGGCGGCGTTCATCCCGCTCTTCAACCGCAAGGTGGGTGACCCGGCGGGCAACGGCCTTGTCGACGGCATCTCGTTCGCGGAACGCGCGCTGTCGGTGCTGCTGCCCGTCCTGATCCTGATGACGGTCGTGATGGAACTCGCCGCCTGGCCCGTCACCTGGGCGCTGACCGGCGGCTTCAACCATGTGGGCCACGACCAATTCGCCTTTGCGGTCGGGCTGTCGCGGATCACCTTTCCCTATCTGCTGCTCATCAGCCTCGTCTCGCTGCTGGGCGGCATCCTCAATTCGCTCCACCGCTTCTGGATCGCGGCGGCGGCGCCGATCCTGCTCAACGCCACGCTGATCGCCGCGCTGCTGCTGTTCCATGGCGAGCCGCTGCTGACCGCGCGCAACCAGGCGATCGCAGTGACGGTCTCGGGCATGCTCCAACTCCTCTGGCTCTGGTATGCCTGCAGGCGCGCGGGCGTGACGCTGCATCTGCGGCTGCCGCGGCTCGATGCGGACGTGCGCCACCTGCTGAAGCTGATCTGGCCGGCGGCGGCGGGCGCAGGCGCGGTGCAGATCAACCTCGTCATCTCGACCGCGCTCACCGCCGCGTTCCTGGCGCACGGATCGGTGTCGTACATCTATTATGCCGACCGGCTGAACCAGCTTCCCCTCGGACTGATCGGCATCGGGCTCGGCACCGTGCTGCTGCCCACCATCTCGCGCCAGCTCGGCCGGGGCGAGGAGCGCGAAGCGATGGAAACGCAGAATCGCGGCATGGAGCTCGCGCTGTTCCTCACCCTGCCCGCCACGGTCGCGCTGATCGTGTGCGGCCGGCCGATTGTCGCGGCGCTGTTCCAGCACGGCCATTTCACCGCGCAGAACGGCATCTACACCGCACAGGCGCTCGCCGCCTTCTCGATCGGGCTGCCGTCCTACATTCTCGTGAAGGTCCTGACGCCCGGCTATTATGCCCGTTCGGACACCAGGACGCCGGTGCGCTACGCGATGGCATCGATGGCGGTGAACCTGGTGCTCAACCTCGCCTTCATCGTGCCGCTCAAGCATATGGGTCCTCCGCTGGCGACCGCGATCGCCAGCACGGTGAACGTCGTCCTGCTCTACCGCACGCTCGTCGCGCGCGGCCATTTCGCCCCCGATGCGCGGCTGGTGCGGCGCGCGTGGCGGCTGCTGGTGGCCGCGCTGCTGATGGGCGTGGCGATGTATTTCCTCGATACGCTGTTCCAGCCCTTCGTCACCGGGCGCAGCATCGAACGCTGGGGCGCGATGCTCGTGCTCGTCACCACCGGCGGCGTCGTCTATGCGATCGCGACGCTGGCGACGGGCGCGTTCCGCCTCGGCGACATCCACACCCTCCTCCAGCGCAAGAGCCGATCGTCATGACCCAGCGCGTCGTTTCGGGCATCAAGCCCACCGGCAATCTCCACCTCGGCAATTATCTGGGTGCGGTGAAACAATGGGTCGCGATGCAGGACCAGGTGCAGGCGTCCGGCGGCGAGACGCTGTATTTCATCGCCGATCTTCACGGCCTGACCGAATGGATCGCGCCCGCCGACCTGCGCGCGCAGACGATCGAGATGACCGCGACGCTGGTGGCGGCGGGGATCGATCCCGATCGCTCGATCCTGTTCAACCAGACGCGCGTGCCCGCGCACAGCGAACTCACCTGGCTGCTCAACAACGTCGCCCGCGTCGGCTGGCTGAACCGCATGACGCAGTTCAAGGACAAGGCGGGCAAGAACCGCGAGGGCGCGAGCATCGGGCTCTACGACTATCCGGTGCTGATGGCGGCCGACGTGCTGCTCTACAACGCCACGCATGTGCCGGTGGGCGAGGACCAGAAACAGCATCTGGAGCTGGCGCGCGATATCGCGACGAAGTTCAACGCGGACTATGCGACCGGGCTGTTCACGCTGCCCGAGCCGCTGGTGAGCGCCGCCGCGCCGCGCATCATGTCGCTGCGCGATGCGTCCTCCAAGATGTCCAAGTCCAACCCGTCCGAGCAATCGGTGGTGAAGCTGATCGACAGCGATGACACCATCGCCGACAAGTTCCGCAAGGCGAAGACCGACCCCGAGGCGTTGCCCGACAGCTGGGAGGCGCTCGCCGACCGGCCCGAGGCGCGCAACCTGGTGACGATCTACGCCGCACTCGCCGACCGGACACCGCAGGCGGTGGTGGAGCAGTTCGCCGGGCAAGGGTTCGGCGCGTTCAAGCCCGCGCTGGCCGATCTCGCCGTCGCGACGCTGGGGCCGATCCGCGACGAGATGGTGCGCCTGCTCGACGATCGCGGCGCGATCGAGGCCATTCTCGACAAGGGCGCGGCGAAGGCGCGGGCGCTTGCCACCCCGACGCTTCGGGCGGTGCAGGACGCGATGGGCTTGCTGACCTGAGCCGCGCCCGAGGGCCTCAGCCCTCGAGTTCGCGCATCAGCACGCGGACGGCGCTGTCCACGTCGCGGTCCTGCTCGCGCAGCTCCTCGATGCGACGCACCGCGTGGATCACGGTCGAATGGTCGCGGCCGCCGAACTTGCGGCCGATCTCGGGCAGCGAGCGCGTGGTGAGGCGCTTGGCCAGGTACATCGCGATCTGCCGCGGGCGGGCGACCGCGCGCGCGCGCCGCGCCGACACCAGATCGAGCGGCTTCAGCTCGAAATGCTGCGATACCAGCTTCTGGATCTCGTCGATCGTCACCCGGCGCTGCGCCCCGCGCAGCACGTCGCCCAGCGTCGCCACCGCGAAATCCAGGTCGATCCGGTCGCCGGTGAGCTGCGCATAGGCGACCACCCGGTTGAGCGCGCCTTCGAGCTCGCGGATATTGGCGTGGATCCGCCCTGCGAGCAGATCGAGCACGTCGTCGGGAACCGCGGCGCCCGGCATGTCGACGAGCTTGCGCGTCAGGATCGCGCGGCGCAGCGGCAGCGCCGGCGGCTTGATGTCGGTGACGAGGCCCGCCGCCATCCGGCCGACGATCCGCGCCTCCACCCCGTCGAGCGCCTGCGGGCAGCGATCCGCGGAGATCACCAGCCGCTTGCCCGCGCCCATGATCTCGTTGATCGTGTGGAAGAACTCCTCCTGCGTCGAATCCTTGCCGGCGATGAACTGGAGATCGTCGATCAGCAGCAGGTCCGCGCCGCGCAGCCGCTGCTTGAACGCGAACGTGTCGCGCGCACGCATCGCCGAGACGAATTCGAACATGAACCGTTCGGCCGACATGCACAGCACCACCGCATCGGGGTGGCTGGCGAGAAACGCATGGCCGATCGCGTGCATCAGGTGGGTCTTGCCCTGCCCCGTGCCCGAATGGAGATAGAGCGGGCTGAACCGCGGCGCGCCCGGCTCGGCCAGCGCCTTGGCGGCGTTGAACGCGACATGGTTGGTGGCATCCACCACGAACCGGTCGAAGGTGAAGCGCGAGTCGAGCGGCGGGCGCTCGGCCACGGGCCGGGCCGCCGCTTCGGGGATCGACATCGGCGCCGGGGCCGATGCGGCCATGGGCAGGTCGTCGGGGATGGCGAGACGGATCGGCGCCGGGCCCGCGACTCGAGTCTCGATCGATACGCTGCGGATCTGTGGCAGGATCGCCCGGAATTCGAGCAGCAGCCGGTCCGCATAATGGTTGCGCACCCAGTTGGTGACGAAGGCCGAGGGCAGCGCCAGGCGGATCATGTCGGCCTCGCCGCCATCGATCAGCTCGATCGGCTTCAGCCATTGCTCATAGACCCGCGCCCCGGCGGATTCGCGCAGGTTGGCGCGCACACGAGCCCAGGCCTTCTGGGTCTCGCTCAACGCCGCTGCCGATCCCTGCCAGTTGGCCACGCACACCTCATCATCGGCCGCGCGGGGGTGCCACGCGGTCCGGGTTTCTCGATCACACACAGCCCCCCGCCGGCTGCATCGCAACCGTTTCGGACTTGCCCCTAAGTCTTGTGACGCGGCGCGAACGCGCTGCGGCGGAGCAGCAGTTATGAGCGGGTCGGGGGTTCGATCAAGTCACATTTCGGAAATAAACCGGCTTGACGCGCCGGAGCCGAGGAAACGCGTCGGATATCTGACAAGCCGTTGGTTTCACTCGCTTTTCCATTCGCATGCGCGCGGCGGGCATCACGAATCGCGGGAAAACCTCGGTTTCTCGTTTTGTCCCGGGAGAGTGTTTCACGGACAGCGAAAAGCCCGCCGGACCGGGGTCCGACGGGCTATCCTGTCACCAGCCTTGACGCGGCTCAGGCGAGCGCGGTGACCGCCTTGGTCAGCCGGGCGAACTTGCGGCTCGCGGTGTTCTTGTGGAGCACGCCCTTGGCGACGCCACGCATCAGCTCGGGCTGCACCGCGGCCAGCGCGGTCGCGGCTTCGGCCTTGTCGCCCGATGCAAGCGCGGCCTCGACCTTCTTCACGAAGGTGCGGATCCGGCCGACGCGGTTGCCGTTCACTTCCGCGCGACGCTCGTTGCGACGGATACGCTTTTTCGCCTGCGGCGTGTTCGCCATGAAGTCCTCTGGGTGTTCGAATGATGAAAAGGGGCGCCGGATCGCTCCTACGCCCTCTCGAAGGTGCGGCTCTTAGCCATTCCACCCCGCCGGGTCAACCACGCTGGCAGGCGGGGCACCAGAAGGTGGAGCGGCCATTCTCGACTCGCCGCTGGACGGTGGCGCCGCAGCCGCACGCCTCGCCCTCGCGGCCATAGACGCGCCATTGCTTCGAGAAATAGCCGAGTTCGCCGTCGGGGCGGACATAGTCGCGCAAGCTGGAGCCCCCCGCCGCGATCGCCGCCGTCAGCACCGCGCGCACCGCCTCGACCAGCCGCTCGAGCCGGAATAGGGCGATCCGCCCTGCGGCGCGCGACGGCGCGATCCGGGCGAGGTGCAGCGCCTCGCACACATAGATGTTGCCGAGCCCCGCCACGACGCGCTGGTCGAGCAGCATCGCCTTGATCGACGCGGCGCGCCCCTGCAGCCGGGCATGAAGATGGTCCGCGGTGAAATCGGGCCCGAGCGGCTCGGACCCCATCGCCGCGAACGGCGGATAGGCATCCAGCGCGTCGGTCTCGACCAGATCGATGAAGCCGAACCGCCGCGGATCGTTGAGCGCGAGCGAGCGCCCCGCCCCCGTTTCGATCACCAGATGATCGTGCGGCAGCAGCGCGCCGGGATCGACTCGCCAGCGCCCCGACATGCCCAGATGGAAGACCATCGTGTCGCCGCGATCAGTGTCGATCAGGCCGTATTTGGCACGGCGGTGGAGCCGCGTGACGCCGGCGCCGGTCAGCCGCTGGCGCAGATCGACCGGGATCGCCTTGCGCAGATCCGCGCGGCGCGGCTCGACTCGCACCAGCCGCTGCCCCTCGAGAACGGGGGCGAGGCCGCGAACGGTGGTTTCGACTTCGGGAAGTTCGGGCACCCCTGCCAGCTAGGTTGCGTTTGCCCGCGCCACAAGGCGCGGCTACAGCGCACCGCATGACCGACACCGTCCCCTTCGGCTACGAAGACATCCCCGCGACCGAGAAGACCGCCCGCGTGGGCGGCGTCTTCACCAGCGTCGCCTCCTCCTACGACCTGATGAACGATGCCATGTCCGGCGGCATGCACCGGCTGTGGAAGGATCGGTTCGTCCGCCGCGTGAAGCCGCGCGCGGGCGAGCAGATGCTCGACATGGCGGGCGGCACCGGCGACATCGCCTTCCGCATGGCCGAGGCGGGCGCGTCGATCACCGTCGCCGACATCAACCCGGCGATGCTCGAGGTCGGCATGGCCCGCGCGCAGAAGCGCGGTACGGACGAGAATGCCGGCAGCCTGGTGTGGACCGAGGCGAACGCCGAGGTGCTCACCTTTCCCGATCGGTTCTTCGACGCCTATACGATCGCGTTCGGCATCCGCAACGTGACCGACATCCCCAAGGCGCTGAAGGAGGCGCACCGCGTGCTGAAGCGCGGCGGCCGCTTCTTCTGCCTCGAATTTTCCACGACGCAGTGGCCGGGCTTCGCCGAAGTGTATGACGCCTATTCGCACAAGCTGGTGCCCAAGCTCGGCCAGTTGCTCGCGCGCGACGCAGACAGCTATCGCTACCTGATCGAATCGATCCGCCGCTTTCCCGACATGCCGAAGTTCGAAGGCATGATCCGCGACGCCGGCTTCGTGAACACGCGCGTCGAGCCGATCCTCGGCGGCCTCGTCGCGATCCACAGCGGCTGGAAGATTTGACCCGAGCCCCGTTCGCATGACGTCGTCGGTCGTTCATGGCTGGCGGCTGCTCCGCTGGGGCCGGACGCTGGCGCGCCACGGCGCGCTGTTGGGACTGGAGCGCGATCCGAACGCGCCTGCCGGCGTGCGGCGGCTGGCGCGGATCGCGCGGATCGGTGCGCGCGTGCCCAAGGTGCCGCGTTACGCCGATGCCTTCCAGGCGATCGGCCCGGCCGCGATCAAGCTGGGCCAGACGCTGGCGACGCGGCCCGATCTGGTAGGCGAGGATGCCGCGCACGATCTCTTGCGCCTGCAGGACCGGCTGCCGCCCGTGCCCTATGCCACGATCCACGCGGCGATGCGCACGAGCTTCGGCCGCGACCCCGCCGAACTGTTCGCCACGATCGACGAGGAGCCGATCGGCGCCGCCTCGATCGCGCAGGTCCACCGCGCCGTCACCACCGACGGGCGGCAGGTGGCGGTCAAGGTGCTGCGGCCCGGAGTGGAAGCCGATTTCACCCGCGCGATCGACACCTACCAATGGGCCGCCGCGCAACTGGAGGCGATGGGCGGCGACGCGCGCCGCCTGCGACCGCGCCTGGTGATCGAGACGTTCAAGCGCTGGACCTTGCGCGAGCTGAACCTGATGCGCGAGGCATCCTCCGCCTCCGAACTCGCCGAGCTGATGACGGCAGAGCCCGATTTCGTCGTGCCCGCGATCGACTGGCAGCGCACCACGGCCAAGGTGATGACGCTCGAATGGATCGACGGCATCAAGCTGTCGGACCGCGATGCGCTGGTCGCGGCCGGATACGACATGACGAAGCTGGCCGAGACGCTGGTCCACGCCTTTCTGCGTCAGGCGATCGCGGAAGGATTCTTCCACGCCGACATGCACCAGGGCAATCTGTTCGCGCTGCCCGGCGCCAACGGACAAGGGCGGATCGCCGCGATCGATTTCGGGATCATGGGCCGGATCGACCGGCGCGCACGCGTGTGGCTGGCCGAGATCCTCTACGGCCTCATCACCGGCAACTATAAACGCGTGGCGGAGATCCATTTCGAGGCGGGCTATGTGCCCGCGCACCACAATGTCGCCGAGTTCGCCACGGCGCTGCGCGCGGTGGGCGAGCCGATGCGCGGCATGGCGGTGAAGGACATGTCGATCGGGATGATGCTCGACGGGCTGTTCTCGATCACGCGCGAATTCGACATGGCGACTCAGCCGCATCTGCTGCTGCTGCAGAAGACGATGGTGATGGTCGAGGGCGTGGCCACCCGGCTCGATCCCGACATCAACCTGTGGGTGACCGCCGAACCCTTTGTGCGCGAATGGATTCGCGGCGAGCTGGGCCCCGAGGCGGCGGTGGCGGACCGGATCGTCACCGATCTGCGCACGATCGCCCGGCTGCCCGAACTCGTCCGCCGGATCGAGGCGCGCTATCCCGCGCCCGGCGGCGCGCCGCCCGATCTGCCGCTTGCCGAGGTGCAGGTGGTGCGGATCGGCGGCGGCTGGCGCTATGCGCTGCTCGCCGCGCTGAGCGCCGCGGCCGGGGTGATCGCCACCTTCGCGGCGCTGCGCTAGGCCGCGAAGGCAAAGCGTGCGCCGTCCCTCCGGCCCCCTCTGGCTCGCGATCCCGTCGCGCTTCGCCGCGCTCACACGCACGCAGGCACGGATCCGGCTCGCGCTGCTCGCTCTGCTGCTGCTGGCGACATGGCTGGCGCTCGCCACGCCGGGGCCGCCCGCGGCGAGCCACGATCCGGCGAAGCGCGGCGACGATCAGGCCGATGTCGTGCTCTACGAGACGATCGTCGACGGCGTGCGCCATGGCGGCAATTATTATGCCGTCGCTGCGGACGCACTGCGGATCGGCAATTATCCGCTGCGCCCGTTCGTCACCTTCCGCCTGCCGACGCTCGCCGTGGTGCTCTCGCTGCTGCCGCGCGTGGCGGTCAGGATCCTGCTCTATGGGCTGGCGCTGGGCGTGATGCTCGCCTGGTATGCGCGGCTGAAGCCTGCCTTCGCGCGGCCCCCGCCGCGGATCGTGGCGATGGCGCTGCTCGCGGGCGGCATGGTCGCGTTCGTTCAAGCCGATCTCGCCTATTTCCACGAGATCTGGGCAGGGCTGCTCGTCGCGCTCAGCCTGGCGCTGTGGCGCCCCGGCCGCTGGCTCGAAGCGGTCGCGTTCGGGCTCGCCGCGGTGCTGATCCGCGAGACCGCGGCGCCGTATCTCGCGATCATGGCGGCGTTCGCCTGGCTCGGCGGCGATCGGCGCGAGGCGACGGCATGGGTCGGCGCGATCGCCGTGCTAGGCGTCGCGCTGGCGCTTCACGCGCATGCCGTGGCGGCGGTGGTTCGGCCGCTCGATCCGGCGTCGCCTGGCTGGGCAGGCATGCTCGGCTTCGGCTTTTTCGTGAAGACGATGACGATCGCGACGGCGCTCGATCTTGCCCCCCTGTGGCTCGGATCGCTGCTCGTCGGGCTCGCGCTGTTCGGCTGGGCGGCGTGGCGCGACCCGCTCGCGGCGCGGATGCTCGCGCTGTTCCTCGCCTATGCCGCGATCCTCGGCATCTTCGGGCGGACGGACACCTTCTACTGGGGCTTGCTCGTCGCGCCGACGCTGTTGGTGGGGTTGGCGTTCGTGCCCGATGGCATGCGCGACCTGATCGCCGCGGCCGGCGACACGCGACGGATTACCGTGACGCGCGTCTTGCGCTAAGATGCGGGCATGAAACGCGTCCTCCTGATCGTCGGTGGTGGCATCGCGGCCTATAAGGCGCTCGAACTGATCCGCCTGCTCAAGCGGAGCGGCCATGCGGTGCGGTGCGTGCTGACGGAGGGCGGCAGCCATTTCGTCACGCCGATGAGTCTCGCGGCGCTGAGCGAGGACCAGGTCCATACCAGCCTCTGGGATCTGAAGGACGAGGCGGAGATGGGTCATATCCAGCTCAGCCGCGAGGCCGATCTGGTGGTGGTGGCCCCCGCCACCGCCGATCTTCTCGCCCGGATGGCGGGCGGCTTGGCAGGCGATCTCGCAACCACGCTGCTGCTGGCCACCGACAAGCCCGTGCTCGCGGTGCCGGCGATGAATGTACGCATGTGGACTCATGCCGCCACCCGCCGCAACGTCGCGCGCCTGCGCGGCGACGGCGTGCGCGTGATGGAGCCCGACGAGGGCGCGATGGCGTGCGGCGAATTCGGCCCGGGGCGCCTGCCCGAACCCACTCGGATCGCCGAGACGATCGCGGCGATGCTCGCGCCCGACCGGCGCCTCGCCGGCCGGCACGCGCTCGTCACCGCGGGGCCGACCCACGAGCCGATCGATCCCGTCCGCTACATCGCCAACCGCTCGTCGGGCCGACAGGGCTTCGCGATCGCCGCCGCGCTGGCCGAGGCAGGCGCGCGCGTCACGTTGGTGGCCGGCCCGGTGACCCTGCCCACCCCCGCCCGCGTGACGCGGATCGACGTCGAGACCGCGCGCGAGATGGCGGCGGCGGTGGATGCCGCGCTCCCCGCCGATATGGCGGTGATGGTCGCCGCGGTCGCCGACTGGCACGTCGCCCCCGCGGCGGGAAAGGTGAAGAAGAGCGATGCCCCTCCTACCCTGACGCTGGTCGAGAACCCCGACATCCTCGCCGGGCTGGCACGCGGCGCGCAGCGGCCCCGGCTGGTGATCGGCTTCGCGGCGGAAACCGACTCGCTGCTGGAGCATGCCGCCGCCAAGCGCGTGCGCAAGGGTGCCGACTGGATCGTCGCGAACGACGTCTCGTCCGACGTTTTCGGAACCGACAGCAACAGCGTACATCTCGTCACCGGGCAGGGCACCGAAAGCTGGGAGCGGCTGGCGAAGTCCGCCGTCGCTGCCCGACTGGTCGATCGGATCGCCACCGAACTGGAGCGTTCATGACAGCCATCCGCCTCCGCCTCCAGCGCCTGCCCCATGGCGCGGATCTGCCGCTGCCCGCCTATGCCACGTCGGGCGCCGCCGGGCTCGATATCGTCGCCGCGGAGACGCTGACGCTCGCGCCCGGCGGACGCGCGGCGGTGGCGACGGGATTCGCGATCGCCATTCCGGAGGGTCATGAGGTGCAGGTGCGGCCCCGCTCCGGCATGGCGCTCAAGCACGGCGTCACCTGCCTCAACACGCCCGGCACGATCGACAGCGACTATCGCGGCGAGGTGAAGGTGATCCTCGCCAATCTCGGCAGCGAGCCCTTCGTGGTGACGCGCGGCGAACGGATCGCGCAGCTCGTCCCGGCGATCGTCACCCCGGCGACGGTCGACGAGGTGGGCGCGCTGGACGACACCGCGCGCGGTGCCGGCGGCTTCGGCTCGACCGGCCGATGACCATCGCCGCGATCCTGCTGACCCTCCAGGCGGTGCTCCCGCAGGCGTCGGCCGCGCCGGCGGCCCAGGCACCCGTCCCCGCCATGCTCGCGCCGCCGCAGGACTGGAGCCGGTTGCCGCCGCTCATGCTGCGCCGGCCCGTCGCGCAGGCGCCCGAGGCCGCCGCCTATGTCGCGAGCGAGATCGCGGCCGGGCGCTGCACATGGACGGGCACGATGCTGACGGTCGATTTCGCCGTGCTCGCCTCGCCCGCGGGGCAGGTGAAGCGAATCGTGCCCCGCGCGATCGGCTGCCCCACGGTCGAGCAATATGCCGCCGGCATCCTGCTCAGCATGGCGCGCAGCAACATCGATACGGGGAGCGCGGGCGGCGAGGGCTGGTATCGCACCACGCTCAGCTTCACATGGGGGCCATGACGCCACCGCTCTCCGACGACGAACTCGATCGCTACGCCCGCCACATCGTGCTGAAGGAATTCGGCGGCGCGGGGCAAACCCGGCTGAAGGCGGCGCGCGTGGCGATCGTCGGCGCTGGCGGCATCGGTTCGCCCGCGATCCAGTATCTCGCCGCGGCCGGCGTCGGCCATCTGCGGCTGATCGACGACGACCGCGTCGAGCCCTCCAACCTTCAGCGCCAGACGATCTTCGTCAGCGACGACGCGGGCACGGCCAAGGTCGAGGCCGCCGCCGCCGCCGCCCGGCGGATCAACCCGCATGTCGCCGTGGAGCCGGTGGCGGTGCGGATCGACCCGGCCAATGCTGCCACGCTGCTGGCCGGTGTCGACGTGGTGCTCGACGGCTGCGACAATTTCGCCACCCGCTTCGCGGTCGCCGATGCGGCGTTCGCCGCACATATCCCGCTCGTGTCCGCGGCCGTCGGGCAGTTCGAGGGACAATTGGGCGTCTATCGCGGCTGGGAAGCCGTCCTGCCCTGCTATCGCTGCTTCGTCGGCGAGGCCCCCGAACGCGCCGAGACGAGCTGCGCCGAGGACGGCGTGCTTGGGCCCGTTACCGGCATCCTCGGCAGCCTCGCTGCGCTGGAGGTGATGCGCGCGATCGCGCCCTTCGGCGACGAAGCCGCGGGCAAGCTGCTGCTCGTCGACCTGCTCGCGCTCCGCTTCCGGACCTTGCGTCTGCCCAAGGACCCCGGCTGCGCGGGCTGTGGCAGTTAGGCCAGCAGCGCCTGCGCGAACGCGCGGACGTCGGGGCCGATATCGTCGCGCGCCAGCGCCAGCGCCAGATTGGCGTGGATATAGCCTGCCTTGTCCCCACAATCGAAGCGCCGGCCGTCGAAGGTGAAGCCGTGGAAAGGCTGGCGGCCGATCAGCTGCGCCATCGCGTCGGTCAACTGGATTTCGCCGCCCGCACCCGTCTCGTGACCGTCGAGGATGCGCATCACCTCGGGCTGGAGGATGTAGCGCCCGGGGATCATCAGGTTGGACGGCGCCGCGCCCGCCGCCGGCTTCTCGATCAGGGCCTTCACCTCGGTCAGCCGGCCGCGCCGCTCGCCCGGTGCGATGATGCCGTATTTGTCGGTTTCCGACGCCGCCACCTCGAGCGCGCCGATGACGTTGCCGCCCACCTGGTCATAGGCCTCGACCATCTGCGCCATGAAGCCCGGCGTGCCGACCATCAGCTCGTCGGGCAGCAGCACCGCGAACGGCTCGTCGCCGACGATATGGCGCGCGCACCATACCGCATGGCCGAGCCCGAGCGGCTCCTGCTGCCGGATATAGACGGGCGAGCCCGGCGGCATCCGGATGCCCTCGATCGCGCCGAGCGACTTGCCCCGCGCGCGCATCGTCGCCTCGAGCTCGTAGGAGATGTCGAAATGATCCTCGAGCGCGGATTTGCCGCGGCCGGTGACGAAGATGATCTGCTCGATCCCCGCCGCCAGCGCTTCCTCGACCGCATATTGGATCAGCGGCTTGTCGACGACGGTCAACATCTCCTTGGGCATCGCCTTGGTTGCAGGCAGAAAGCGCGTACCGAGACCAGCCACCGGGAACACCGCCTTGCGCACACGCTTGATCGTCATTCGCTACCCATCTCGGCAAATTGTCTCGCGACCGCTTATCGCCCATAGACGGCGCACGCAATTTGATGCGCATTGACCCGGGTTTAAACACCGGCGGCTAAGGCAGGCGGATGACCAAGACCGTTCTCGTCATCTTCGGCACCCGTCCGGAAGCGATCAAGCTGTTTCCCGTGGTGCGCGCGCTTGCGGCGACGCCGGGGCTGCAGGTGCGCACCTGCGTGACCGCGCAGCATCGCGGGCTGCTCGATCAGGTGCTGCGCATCGCCGATCTCACGCCCGATATCGACCTGGACGTGATGAAGCCGGGGCAATCGCTCGACCGGCTCACCGCGCGGCTGCTCACCGGGCTGGGCGAGGTGATGGATGCCGAGCGGCCCGATCGGGTGCTGGTGCAGGGCGACACCGCCACCGCGATGGCCGGCGCGCTCGCCGCCTATTACCGCCGCGTGCCGGTCGGCCATGTCGAGGCGGGGCTGCGCTCGGGCGACATCTATCACCCCTGGCCCGAGGAGGTGAACCGCCGCATCGTCGCCCCGATCGCCGACCGGCATTTCGCCCCCACCGACACCGCCGCCGCCGCGCTGATCGCCGAGGGACTGAACCCTGCGACCGTGCACATCACCGGCAACACGGTGATCGACGCGCTCGACTGGACGCGCGCGCGGATCGCGGCCGATCCCGCGATCGCCGGTGACCTGGAGGCGATCGCCGCGCGGTTCGCGGGCAAACGCATCGTGCTCGTCACCACGCACCGACGCGAGAATTTCGGCGACGGCATGGCGGGGATCGCGGAGGCGATCGGGCGGATCGCCGCGCGCGACGATCTCGCGGTGCTGTTCCCCATGCACCCCAATCCCGAAGTCGGCCGCGTGATGGATGCCGTACTCGGCGACCGGCAGAACGTCGCACGGATCGCGCCGCTCGATTACCCGCACTTCGTCCGCGCGCTGTCGCTATGCGATCTGGCGCTGACCGATTCGGGCGGCGTGCAGGAGGAGGCGCCCGCGCTCGGCAAGCCCGTGCTGGTGATGCGCGAGACGACCGAACGCCCGGAAGGGATCGCCGCCGGCACCGCGCGGCTGGTGGGCACCGACCCCGATCGGATCGTTTCCGAAGTCTTCACGCTTCTGGACGACAAGGCGGCCTATGCCGCGATGGCCCGCGCCCATAACCCGTTCGGCGACGGCCACGCCGCGGCGCGTATCGCAAGGATCGTGGCGGATGATTTCGGATACTGAACTGACCGTCACGGTGCTGGGCCTCGGCTATATCGGCCTGCCCACCGCCGCGGTGATCGCGCGGACCGGCGCGCGCGTGCTCGGCGTCGACGTCACGCAGAGCGTGGTCGACACCGTCAATTCGGGCCGCGTGCATATCGAGGAGGTCGATCTCGACGGCCTCGTCTCGGGCGTGGTCGCGCGCGGCAGCCTGCGCGCGTCGACCGCCATCGCGCCGGCCGACATATTCGTGATCGCGGTGCCCACGCCCTTTGCCGACGATCACCGCCCCGACATCGCCTATGTCCTTCAGGCCGCCACCAGCGTGGCGACGGTGCTGAAGGCGGGCGACACCGTCATCCTCGAATCGACCTCGCCGATCGGCACCACCGAACAGGTCCGCGATCTGCTGGCGACGCTGCGCCCCGATCTGCGCGTCCCCGGCCGCACCGGCGAGCAGGCGGATATCGCGATCGCCTATTGCCCCGAACGCGTGCTGCCCGGCCGCATCCTGGTCGAGCTGATCGACAATGATCGCGTGATCGGCGGCATCACGCCGCGTTGCGCGAGGAAGGCGCTGGCCTTCTACCGCCGCTTCGTGCGCGGTGCCTGCGTCACCACCACGGCGCGCGCCGCCGAGATGACCAAGCTGGCCGAGAACGCCTATCGCGACGTCAACATCGCATTTGCCAACGAACTCTCGCTGGTGGCGGACACGATGGGGGTGGACGTGTGGGACGTGATCCGCCTGGCCAACCGTCATCCGCGCGTCAACATCCTGTCGCCCGGCCCCGGCGTCGGCGGACATTGCATCGCGGTCGATCCCTGGTTCCTGGTGCATGCCGATCCGGC
Organism: Sphingomonas sp. GC_Shp_6; assembly: GCF_026540835.1. Classification (NCBI taxonomy): domain Bacteria; kingdom Pseudomonadati; phylum Pseudomonadota; class Alphaproteobacteria; order Sphingomonadales; family Sphingomonadaceae; genus Sphingomonas; species Sphingomonas sp. GC_Shp_6. The sequence continues at coordinate 174,506 of NZ_JALNUO010000004.1, forward strand.
GCACACGCCATTGATCCGCACCGCGCGCGAAGTGAACGACGCCAAGGTCGATCATGTGATCGCGCGCGCCGCCGCGCTGATCGAGGCGACACCCGGTCCGGTCGCGTGCCTGGGCCTCGCGTTCAAGGCGAATATCGACGATTTCCGGGAAAGCCCCGCGCTGAAGGTCTCGCTGGCGTTGGCCAAACGCTTCGGCGAACGCGTGCGCGTGGTGGAGCCCTATGCCGCCACGCTGCCAGCGGCGTTCGCGGGCACGGGCGCGACGCTCGCCGATATCGATCTGGCGATCGAGACCTGCGCGACGATGATCGTGCTCGTCGATCACGACGTGTTCCGGTCGGTGCCCGCCGAGGAACGCGCCGGCATCGCGGTGCTCGACACGCGCGGCATCTGGCCCGATCAGCCCGCACCCACCGGGCGGCTGCGCCTCGCGAGCTAGAGCCGAAGACGTTAATTCGATCCGTTCGCCCCGAGTGCGTCGAAGGGCCTGTTCCGACGGCAAAGGCACGCCTGTGGAGAGCATGCTTCGACAGGCTCAGCACGAACGGATCTCTTGGTGGGATCAAGCTCATGCCATCAACGTTTGACGGCGTCGCGTAAAACGAAAACGGGGCGCTCCACCCAGGTGGAGCGCCCCGCTCATCCGATCAGGATCGTCCGCTCAGGATCGTCCGCTCAGGGCTGGCCGGGGGCGGGAGCACCACCCGGCACGGCGCCGCCGGGCATCGCGCCGCCAGGCATGCCGCCACCCGCACCCTGCATCATCCGCTGGCGCGCCTGCATTTGCTGGACGACGGCGGCGGGCAGAAAATCGATCAGCTCGACGTCGAACACCAAAGTGGCATTGGGCGGAATAGGACCCGCACCGTTCGGGCCGTAGCCGAGCGACGGCGGCAGCCAGAAGCGGTATTTCGCCCCCTTGCCCATCAGCTTCAACGCTTCGGAAAAGCCGGGCACGACGGCGGACACCGGCATCGGAGTCGGCTGCTGCGACTTGTCGAAGGTCTTGCCGTCGATCAGCCGGCCCTCGTAGTTCACCAGCGCGACATCGGCGTCGGTCGGCTTGGGGCCGGTGGCCGCACCCGGCGCCAGCACCTGATATTTCAGGCCCGATGCCGTCGTCACCACGTTGCTGCCGCGCGATTCGCGCAGCAGCGCCGGATCGCTCTGCTGCGCCAGCGCCACCGCCCCGATCACCGCCAGCGCGATGCCGATCCACAGATAGATCAGATAGCTGCGCTTGACGGGCCGAAGCGGAACGGCGGTGACGGTGGACATGAGTCGATCCCGAGGCTGCCGGAGCCACGCCCGTGGCGCAGCCCCTATGGTCGCAAAGATCGCACCGTCGCGCCGGATCGCGCGGCGGTGCGGGCGCCGGTGTTACCGGGCGCCGTCGCGCTCGGCGCGCTTGCGGTCCATCTTGCGGGCGCGGCGCACCGCGGCGGCGCGCTCGCGGGCGCGCTTCTCGCTCGGCTTCTCGTAATGCCGGCGAAGCTTCATCTCGCGATAGACGCCCTCGCGCTGCAGCTTCTTCTTGAGCGCCCGCAGCGCCTGGTCGACATTGTTGTCGCGAACGATGATCTGCATAAACCCGTGAAGCTCCGGTCGAATAGCTATAGCCGCCGCGAAGCCCTCCGCGGCGTGTGAACGCTGCGCCTACCAGCGCCGCGACGCGGTTTCAAGGAAAACCGCCGCCTGTGGCGCAACCGCCACACCTGTCACCCGAAAGAGGAAGTTTGCAGGACTGCAATGTCCGCGATACGCAAGGGCGCCACGCCCGCTTCATGCAAGCGCCCCTTTCCGTTCAGGCCGGACCCGATGCCGCCATGGATCTCGAAACCCGCCTTCTGATCGTCGACGACGATCCCGGCATCCGCGAACTCACCGCCGGGTTCCTCGCCGCGCACGGCTATATCGTCGATACCGCGGAAGACGGCGGCGCGATGCGCGCGGCGCTCGCCCGGCATCGTTATGCGCTGGTGGTGCTCGACGTCATGATGCCCGGCGAGGACGGGCTCAGCATCCTCCGCTCGCTCGACCGCTCGACCAGCCCGGCGATTATCATCCTCTCGGTGATCGGCGAAGAGGTGGACCGGATCGTCGGGCTGGAGATGGGCGCGGACGATTATATCGCCAAACCCGCCAACCCGCGCGAGCTGCTCGCCCGCGTGCGCTCGGTGCTGCGCCGCGGCCCCAATCGGGGCGAAGCCGCCGTTCCCGTGGGCGTCTCGCGGCCGATGCTGCGCTTCGCCGGCTGGCGGCTCGATGCGGTGGCGCGGCAGCTTTTCGATCCCGACGACGTGGTCATCAACCTGTCGGACGGGGAGTTCCGGCTGCTCATCACGCTGGTCGAACATCCCCGCCGGGTGCTCGGCCGCGATTTCCTGCTCGACCATTCGCGCGGCAGCAACGCCGAGCATTTCGATCGCGCGATCGACGTGCAGATCAGCCGGCTGCGTCGCAAGCTGGCGCGCGACGGCGCCGGCGGCGGCGACGACCTGATCCGCACCGTCCGCAACGAAGGCTATATGTTCACGGCCGATGTCGAGCGCCGCTGAGCCGGCGGGCGCGACGGGAGCAGCCGGCGGCCGGACGATCGTATGGCCGATCTTCGCGCTGGTCATCGCCTCGGTGCTGGTCGCCACCGCGGTGTTCATCGCGGTCACCTTCAGCGGGCCGCCGCCGATGCCGCGCCCCTATGCGCTGGCCGGGGTGGCGCGCGCGCTGCGCACCGGGCAGGTCGCGGATGCGGTGGCCGCCGATCCATGGCGCGATTCCGAGATGCGGCCGCCACCTGGGCCGGCCGGGCCGCCTGACTTACCCGGGCCGCCGGATCGAATGCGCCCACCCGCGCGCACGATCGACCTGCGGCTGGCGACGCGCGCAGCCCCGCCCCTACCCCGCGACGGCGAACGTGCCGATCCGCGCCGGCAGGCTGCGATCGCGGCGTTGCTGGGCGTCGTACCGGCGGACGTGCGCGTGTTCGCCGAGGACGACCGGTTCGCCGCAGATTCGTTCCTGGTCGGCGATTTCACCATCGCGCTTCACACGGGTCGGGGCTGGCGCGTGATCCAGAGCGCGCACCGCCCGTTCCTCACGCGGTGGCATTGGGTGACGATGGCGGCGATGCTCGCGGCCGTCCTCGCGCTCTCCATCCCCGCCTTTGCGCTCGCACGTGCGATCTCGCGGCCGCTGCGGCGGCTGGCGCGTGCCGCCGAACAGGCGCGCGCGGGCGCCGCGCTGCCGCCGCTTCCCCATGGCGGCTCGCGCGAGGTGCGCGAACTCACGCGCGCGGTGGAGGCGATGCACGCGCGGCTGGCCGGCCATGCGGAGGCGCGTACCGCGATGCTCGGCGGCATCGCGCATGATCTGGGCACGCCGCTCGCCCGCCTCGCCTTCTGGATCGAGCAACTGCCCGAGCCCGCGCATGGCCGCGCCTCGGCGGATATCGACGAGATGCGCGCGATGATCGCCGCGACACTCGCCTTCGCGCGCGACGAATCGGGCGAACGGCCCGCCTTGCGAGTCGATCTGGGCAGCCTGCTCGATTCGCTCGTGGACGATATGGCGGCGGGTGGTGCTCCGGTCGCGATCGTGCCGGGGGCCCGGGTGCGGGTGCGCGGCGAACCCGTCGCGCTCCGCCGGCTCTTCGCCAACCTGATCGAGAACGCGGTGCGCTACGGCGATCGCGCCGATGTCGCCTGGGCGCTGCAGAGCGGATCGGTGGTGGTGACCATCGCCGATCACGGACCGGGAATCGATCCCGCCGCAGCCGATCGGCTGTTCGATCCGTTCGTCCGCGGCGAGAAATCGCGCAACCGCGCGACCGGGGGCACCGGCCTCGGCCTCGCCATCGTCCGGTCGATCGCGACGCGCCACGCCGGCACCGCGACGCTGGAGAACGGCGTTACCGGGGCGATCGCCCGCGTGACGCTGCCCCTGTCCGACTGACACATCGCGAAACATTCGTGCAGCGCGCCGACATCGCGGCGAGATGCGGGGCCATGATAGCCGATCGGGACAGCAACGCCCCGGGGGCCCATCATGCATCACCACGACGACGACGATCACGACCACGGCCTCGCGCATGATCTGGGCGTCATGGACCGGCTGATCGAGCGTCGCCGTGCGCTCCGCTGGTTCGCCGGTGCCGGCACCGCCGCACTGGTGGCGGGCTGCGGCGGCGGCAGCAGCGGCGAGACGGAGACGAGCAGCAGCGTCAGCGTCGTGACCGCCAGCGCCACGCCGACCGCAACGCCCACGGCCACGACGACCGCGACGGGTGCGTGCATCGCCGACCCGACGGAAACCGCCGGCCCCTATCCCGCCGACGGCACCAACACCGCCAGCGGCTCCACCTCGAACATCCTGCCGGTATCGGGCATCGTGCGCAGCGACATCCGCTCGAGCTTCATCAGCACGACGACGGTCGCAACGGGCGTGGCGGTGACGCTCACGCTCACGCTGGTCGACGTGAATGCGAGCTGCGGCGCGCTCGCTGGCTATGCCATCTATCTGTGGCATTGCGACCGGCAGGGCAATTACTCGCTCTATTCGGCGCCCGCCGAAAGCTATCTGCGCGGCGTCCAGGTAACGAACGCGTCGGGGCAGGTGAGCTTCACGACGATCTTTCCGGGGTGTTATTCGGGCCGCTACCCGCACATGCATTTCGAGGTATATTCAAGCCTGACCGCGGCGACGAGCGGCAAATATGCGCTGCTCACCAGCCAGTTCGCGATGCCGGCCGCGGTGTGCAACACGGTGTTCTCCGACACCACCACCTATCCGTCGAGCAAGACCAATTTCGCCAGCGTGACCACCGCAAACGACAATGTCTTCGGCGACAACACCGCCGCGCAGATCGCGGTGCAGACCCCCAGCTTCAGCGGCAGCGTCGCCGCCGGTTATACCGCCACCGCGGTGATCGGCATCGCGCGCTAGCCGCCACACGAGATGCGCGGCGTTCCCCCTGTCGCCGCGCTGCCCCGGCCAGTCCCCCCTGTCTGGCCGGGGCCCCTTTGCGGGCGCCGCGGCGGCCCGCTATGGCCATGCCGATGACGCCCCTTGCCCTCTACGACAGCCTCACCCGCGCGACCGAGACGTTCGCGCCGATCGATCCCGCCGACCTGCGCGTCTATTCGTGCGGGCCGACCGTCTACAATTACGCGCATGTCGGCAATCTGCGCGCCTATGTCTTCACCGACACGCTGTCGCGCACGCTGACGTGGAAAGCCGCCGCGATGGGCTGGGGCACGCTCACCCACGTCATCAACATCACCGATGTCGGCCATCTCACCTCGGATGCGGATGTCGGCGACGACAAGATGGAGGCCGCGGCGCGCGCGGCGAACCAGGATATCTGGGCCATCGCAAAGCACTACACCGAAGCCTTCAAGCAGAATCTCACCGACCTCAACATCCGGCCGCCCGCGCGCTTTCCGCTGGCGACCGACCACATTGCCGAGATGATCGCGTTCGCCGAGGCGATCGCGGATCGGCATTGCTACCGCCTGCCCGACGGCCTGTATTTCGATACCAGCACCGTGCCCGATTACGGGCGCCTCGCACGCTCCGGCGACGACGCGCGCGAGGGGCGGATCGAGGCGGTGGCGGGCAAGCGCCATCCGCAGGATTTCGCGATCTGGCGGACGAGCGCGCCGGGCGAGAACCGGCAGATGGAATGGGATTCGCCCTGGGGCCGCGGCGCGCCCGGCTGGCATCTCGAATGCTCGGTGATGAGCAAATTATATCTCGGCGAACGCTTCGACATCCACACCGGCGGGATCGATCACCGCGAGATCCACCATCCCAACGAGATCGCGCAAAACCAGGCGCATTGCGGCTGCGCGGACACCGGCGCCAACCTGTGGATGCACAACAACTTCCTGGTGCAAGCCACCGGAAAGATGTCCAAATCCGCCGGCGAATTCCTGACGCTCAAGACGCTGGTCGATCGCGGCTTCCACCCGCTCGCCTATCGGCTGATGTGCCTTCAGGCGCATTATCGGTCGGAGCTGGATTTCTCGTGGGATAATCTCGCCGCGGCCACCACGCGGCTGAAGCGGCTCGCGCAAACGGTGGCGGCGCTGCGCGACCGGCCGCCGGGCCCCGCGACAGGGAGCGCCGACGCCTATCGCGCGCAGCTCGACGCGGCGATCTCGGACGATCTCGCCACCCCGCGCGCGCTGCCGGTGCTGGATGCGATGCTGGCCGACAAGCGGATCGCCGCGGCCGACCGCATGGCCGCGCTGGCCGATTTCGACGCGGTGCTGGGGCTCGATCTGGCGAACCTCACGCGCGCGGCGCTGCGCGTCCGTCCGGCGCAGGCGACGATCGACGAGGCCGGTATCGCCGCGGCGCTGGCCGAACGCCGCGAAGCGCGCGCCGCCAAGGATTTCCGGCGCTCCGATGCGATCCGTGACCGGCTGATCGCCGATGGCGTCGAGGTGATGGACGGCGATCCGCTCGGCTGGGACTGGCGGCTGGCGTAGCTCGCTGCCGTCGAATCACCGCCTGCCCTGCCTCGGCCATGCGGCGAACGCTTGCAAAGCGACGCCGCGCGCCCGAACTAGGCGCCGCCGCACCACCCCGCGGCGACCACGGAGATTCCTCATGACGATCAGCGTCGGCGACCGCATTCCTTCCACCACCCTCGTCAAGGTGACCCCCGACGGCCCCGATCAGGTCGATACCGACAGCTATTTCGCCGGCCGCACCGTCGCGCTGTTCGCGGTGCCGGGGGCGTTCACCCCCACCTGCTCGGCCAAGCACCTGCCGGGCTATCTCGACAAGGCCGATGCGCTGAAGGCCAAGGGCGTGGACGAGATCGCGTGCACCGCGGTGAACGATCCCTTCGTGCTCGGCGCCTGGTCGAAGCAGAACGACGCCGACGGCGTGACGATGCTGGCGGACGGCAACGGCACCTTCGCCGAGGCGATCGGCCTGACGATGGATGGCTCCAGCTTCGGCCTCGGCACGCGCAGCCAGCGTTATTCGATGCTGGTGACGGACGGCGTGGTGACCCAGCTGAACGTGGAGGCACCGGGCGAATTCAAGGTGAGCTCGGCCGAGCATCTGCTCGAGGAGATCTGAGCCGATCGGGCGTCGGCCGCGGCCGGCGCCCGACTTGTCCCCCGTCTTGCCAGCGTCATGTGGCGCGCGTAACGATCCGCGATGGTTTCCGCATCCCGGATCGTCGCCGAACTCGACCGTCTCTACCGCGCCTCGGTGGAGCGCCTTCAAGCGGCGCTCACCGCCTATCTCACTACCGGCACCGTGCCCGATCCGGTCGCCCGCTCGGACGGCAGCTTCGCCTATCCCGAAATCCGCCTCACCTATCGCGGGCAGGACAGCCGCCCGGCGCCGATGCGCTCGTTCGGGCGGCTGGTGACGCCGGGCGACTACCGGATCAGCGTCACCAAGCCCGGCCTGTTCGCCGATTATCTCATCGAGCAACTGACGCTGCTGATGGAGGATTACGACGTTGCGGTAGAGGCGGTCGAAGGGCGGCAGGAAATCCCCTTCCCCTATGTGCTCGATCCCGGCCATGCGCTCAGCCTCGATCAGGTGTCCGCCGCCGACCTCGCGCGGCATTTTCCCGCGACCGAACTGGCGCATATCGGCGACGAGATCGCCGACGGCCTGTGGATCGCGAACGACGACACCCGGCCGCTCGCGCTGTTCGACGCATTGCGCACCGATTTCAGCCTGGCGCGGTTGCGGCACTATATGGGCACGCCTGCCGAGCATACGCAACGCTTCGTGCTGTTCACCAACTATCACCGCTATGTCGATGAATTCGTTCGCTGGGCGGTGGCGCAACTGGGCGACGGATCGCGCTACACCGCGCTGTCGGGCGCGGGCGGGGTGATGATGCGCGCGGGCGACGATCCCGACGCGCTCATCAGCGACAGCGCGTGGCGGCGCCACCAGATGCCCGCGTATCACCTGATGGCAGCGGACGGCACCGGCATCACGCTGGTGAACATCGGCGTCGGCCCCTCCAACGCCAAGACGATCTGCGATCATCTGGCGGTGATGCGGCCCGAGGCGTGGCTGATGATCGGCCATTGCGGCGGGCTGCGCCCCAGCCAGCGGATCGGCGATTACGTGCTGGCGCACGCTTATCTGCGCGACGATCATGTGCTGGACGACGTGCTGCCGCCCGAGATCCCGGTGCCCGCCATCGCCGAGGTGCAGGTGGCGATGGCCAAGGCCGCCGAGATCGTCTCGGGCCAGTCGGGCGACGAGTTGAAACGCCGCCTGCGCACCGGCACGATCGTGACGACGGACGACCGTAACTGGGAACTGCGCTATTCGCGCTCGGCGCTGCGCTTCTCGCTGTCACGCGCTGTCGGGATCGACATGGAATCGGCGACGATCGCGGCACAGGGCTACCGGTTTCGCGTGCCTTACGGGACGTTGCTGTGCGTGTCCGACAAGCCGCTGCACGGCGAACTGAAGCTGCCGGGCCAGGCGAACCGTTTCTACGAACGCGCGATCAGCGAGCATATGCGGATCGGGATCGAAGCGTGCGAGCAGTTGCGCCGCGAAGGTCCCAAGCTCCACAGCCGCAAGCTGCGGGCGTTCGACGAGCCGCCGTTCCGCTGATCCGGACCCGATGGGCGGGTGGTGCGTTTCGGATGCGCAATCAATCAGGGAGTAGCATGATGGCCGACACCCCCGAACCGCCGACGGACGACACGCCCAAGTCGGTCACGCCCAAGCCCACCGCGCCGCGGCGCGCGCCGCGCAAGACCGGCGTAAAGGCCGCCGCGCCACGCACCGCGACCGCCAAGCCATCCGCCGCAAAGGCCCCGACCACGGCGGCCGCCGCATCGGAACCGGCCGCCAAGCCCGCCACCACCAAGCCAGCGGCCGCGAAGACGCCGAAGCCGCGCTCCACCAAGCGCGCGACTCCGCGCACCCCCGCCAAACCGGCGGCCAAGTCCGGCGCGGCCAAAGCGACCGAGAAGCTGGGCGGCAAATGGGGCGCCGCCGCGATCGCGGGCGGCCTCGCCGCTGCCGGTGCGGCCGCCGCCGCGCTCTTCACGCTCAAGGGCAGCACGCCCAAGCCCAAGGCCGCGACACCGCCGCCCCCACCCGCAGGCAAGGGCGCGCATCAGGCGGATGGCAGCGATTCGTCCAGATCGTTCGAAGCCGGGATCGCCGACGAAGGCACGGTGCCCGAATAAGCCACAGGGTTTGATGACGTCAGGTTGATCCGGTCTCCGGATCCGTTCGTCCCGAACCTGTCGAAGCACGCTCTCCACGCGCGGCTTCGCATGCGGCACTGGCCCTTCGTCAAGCTCAGGGCGACCGGATCAACGTGGCGTCATCACGCCCTAGGCGGAGACGAAGGCGGCGATCGCCCGCCCCAGTTCGGGCTTCGTCACCGCGCTCATATGCCCGCCCGGCGTTTCGACATAGCGCGCATCGGGCAGCGCGTCGGCCAGCGCCGGCGCGGAGCCGTTGTCCGCATCCTCCGCGCCGCACACCACGAGCGCTGGCTGGACGAACGCTTCGATCGTGGCGAGCGGCGTATCGGCGAAGGTGTCGAGAATGCCCAGCAGCGCGACGGGATCGCCCTTGGTGGTCTTCAGGAACGCCTCGGCCAGCCATTCGGGGGTGCCGCGCGCATGCTGGCCGAGATGGGTGAGAATGTTGCGGAAATGCCCGGCGCGGCGGCCGGTGTCGATCAGCCCCTCCAGCCCCATGCCCGAGAAGATCGTGCGCCGCGGCGTGGCCCCCGTCGCCAGCATCCGCGACACCGTCCGCGCGCCCAGCGAGTAACCGCCGAGATCATAATCGGTGAGCCCCAGATGCGCGACGAGCGCATGGCCATCGCGCGTCAGCGCATCGCGCGGATAGGCCGCGGGGTCGTGCGGCTTCGCGCTTTCGCCATGCGCGCGCAGATCGGGCATAACGACGCGAAAGCCCTTCGCCGCGATCGCCGCCGCATGGCCATAGCGGATCCAGTTGGTCGCGGCGTCGGAGAAATAGCCGTGGATCAGCACCACCGGCCGCCCCTCGCCCATCTCGCGCCAGGCGAGCCGGGTGCCGTCGAAGCTGTCGAAGAAACGGGTCGAACTGGGTTCCATCACGGGTCTCGGCTGGGATGATCCGCGCGCGATAGGCGCTTCGCCCCATAGCGCGCAACCGCCGCTCGGGGGCCGTCGGCCGAGGATCGACCGTGACGGCCACTTGCCCTCACGCCTTCTTCAGATGCCGCCGCCCGAGCAGTTCGGCGATCTGCACCGCGTTCAGCGCCGCACCTTTTCGCAGATTGTCGCTGACGCACCAGAGCGACAGGCCGCTTTCCACGGTCGGATCTTCGCGGACGCGGCTGACATAGGTGGCGTCGTCGCCCGCGGCCTCGATCGGCGTAATGTATCCACCGTCCTCATGCTTGTCGATCAGCATGATCCCCGGCGCCTCGCGCAGGATCCGCTTGGCGTCCTCGGCCGACAGTTCGTCGCGGAACTCGATGTTCAGCGCCTCGCTATGGCCGACGAAGACGGGCACGCGCACGCACGTCGCCGTCACCTTGATCTTGGGGTCGAGGATCTTCTTGGTCTCGACGACCATCTTCCATTCCTCCTTGGTCGATCCGTCGTCCAGGAAGCTGTCGATATGCGGGATCACGTTGAACGCGATCTGCTTGGTGAACTTGTTCGCGGTCGCGGGGTCGCCGACGAAGATGTTGCGGCTCTGTTCGAACAGCTCGTCCATCCCCGCCTTGCCCGCGCCCGAAACGGACTGGTACGTCGCGACCACCACGCGGGTGATCGTGGCGGCATCGTGGAGCGGCTTCAGCGCGACGACCATCTGCGCGGTCGAGCAATTCGGATTGGCGATGATGTTCTTCGCCTTGTAGCCGTCGATCGCCGCGGCGTTCACCTCGGGCACGATCAGCGGCACATCCGGGTCCATCCGGTAGAGCGACGAATTGTCGATCACGGTGCACCCGGCCGCGGCGAACTTCGGCGCATAGACCGCGGTCGCCTCGGAGCCGATCGCGAAGAGCGCCATGTCCCATCCGGCGGGATCGAAATGCTCGATATTCTGGATCTTGAGCATCTTGCCGGTGTCGCCATATTCGATCTGGTCGCCCTGGCTGCGCGACGAGGCGAGCACGGCGATCTCGTCGAGCGGGAATTCGCGCTCGGCGAGGATGTTGACCATCTCGCGTCCGACATTGCCGCTCGCCCCCGCGACCACGACCCGGTAACCCATGACATTCTCCCGATATGATGCGCGCCGGTAGCGTCATTGCGCGGCGGCGTCCAACCGCTTTGCTAATCGTGCGTGCGCGCCTGCCAGGTCGCGTGAACGATGCCGTGCACCCGCGCGAGATGATCGGTGATCGCGTCCAGTTCGCTGGTGGCCACGTTGGTCGCCACCAGCGTGGCGGCGATCTCCACCCGGTCCTCGCCACGCTCGATCACGTCGAGTTCGGCCACCAGCAGTTGCGCGGCCTCCAGATGTTCGACGAGCAGGTCGCCGATCGGCCCGGCGTCCAGCGCCGCGGCGGTGACGGTCACGCTATAGGTCGCCTCGATCGTGCGGCCCACCATGGGCACGCGGTTGATCGCATCGACCAGCGGCCGAAGCGCGGTGTTGGCCACCAGGACGAACAGCGTGAGCAGCGCCGCCTCCGCCAGCATGTCGCTGCCCGCGATCGAACCGACCGCGGCGGAACACCAGAGCGTGGCCGCGGTGTTCAGCCCGCGGACGTTCATCCCCTCCTTCATGATGACGCCCGCGCCCAGGAAGCCGATCCCCGAGACGACATAGGCGATCACCCGGATCGATTCGACGTCACCGCCCAGCCGCTGGCCGAGATCGACGAACGCCGCCGAGCCGATCGCGACGAGCGCGTTGGTGCGCAGCCCTGCGGTGCGCTGGCGATATTGCCGCTCCGCGCCGATCAGCGTGCCGAAGACGAACGCCGCCAGATAGCTGACGACCGTGTCGAGGAACGGCCAGAGGTGAAAGGTCGCGAGGAACCGCACGCGCGCGTTACCGCGCGGGGCGCGGAGCGGTGGCCATGGCCGGCTTGTCCTTCACCTTGGCATCGAGGAAGTTCAGGATCGTGTTCCAGAGATGCTCGCTGATCCCCGGCCCGCCGACGCGGTGGGTGTAGCCCGGATAGAACATCATCTCGAACGGCGTGTCGGTGGCCTGCATCCGCGCCACCACCTTCAGCGAATTGTCGAGGAAGACGTTGTCGTCGCTCATGCCGTGGATCAGCAGCAGCGGATCCTTGATGAGGTTTGCGTCCTGGAACGCCTGCGACGTGGCATAGCTTTGCGGATCCTTCGCGGGATCGCCCAGATAGCGTTCGGTGTAATGCGTGTCGTAGAGCTGCCAGTCGGTAACGGGCGCGCCGGAAACGGCGGCGGCATAGACGCCCGGTGTCTTCTCCAGCATCTTCAGCGACATGTAACCGCCATAGGACCAGCCGAACGTCGCCACCTTGTCGGGATCGACGAAGGGCAGCGCCTTGACGAACTTCGCCCCGGCAAGCTGGTCCTCCACCTCGACCGTGCCCATCGCGTGGTAGATATGGTCCTCGAAGGCCTTGCCGCGGTTGTACGAGCCGCGGTTGTCGATCTGGAAGAAGATCCAGCCCTGGCTCACCAGATATTGCGGCAGCGCGCCCTGCCAGCCGCGGGTCACCTGCTGGCCGGTGCCGGGGCCGCCATAGTGCTGGAAGAACACGGGATACTTCTTCCCTGGCACGAGCGGTGGGGTAATCATCTCGTAATAGAGCGTCGTGCCGTCCTTGGCCTTCAACGTGCCGAACTTGGTCGGCTGATGACTGGCGAGATAGGGGTAATAGGGGTGGCCCGCCACGACCGCATTTTCGTTGATCCACGACAGGCGCTTGCCGTCCGCATCCGCCAGATAGCTTTGCGTCGGCTGGTTGGGGCTGGAGCGCGAGACGATCAGGCGGCTGGCCGCCGCATCCATCGTCGCACCGTTCCACCAGCCCGCCTCGGTCAGCTTCGTGATGACATTGGGGTGCGCGATGTCGACCGAATAGAGCTGCTGCTCCAGCACATCGTCCTTGTTGCCCGTGAAGAACAACCGCCCCTTGGCCTCGTCCACGCCGACGAGCCCGGTGACGACCCATTTGCCCTTGGTGAGCTGAGTCCAGCGGCCCTTGGCGAACAGATAGAGATGGCCATAGCCGTCACGCTCCGAACGCCAGATCAGCCCGCCATTCTTCAGCGGGCGATAGGCGTCGGACAGGTTGAGCCAGCTCTTGGCCCCCGATTTCTCGGTGAAGAGCACCACGCTCTTGCCGGTGGTGGGATCGACGCGGAGCATCTCCAGCTTCTTCTGGTCGCGGCTCTCGCGCTGGACGAGCAGCGCCGAGCCGTCGGGCAGCCAGTCGACGCGCGCCAGATAGATGTCGGGATCGGTGCCGAGATCCACCTTCACCGGCGTGCCGCCATCCGGCTTCATCACATAGAGCTCGACCAGCGCGTTAGGCGTTCCCGCAGCGGGATAGCGCTGGTCGTACACCTTGGTGCCCGACGCGCCGATAGCGGTGCGCGTGAAGACGTGGACGGGTTTGTCGTCGAACCGCTCGACCGCGATGTGCGCTTCGTCGGGGGACCACCAATAGCCGGTGCGGCGGTCCATCTCTTCCTGCGCGACGAACTCCGCCTCGCCGAAATGGACGGTGCCCGCGCCGCCGGTGGTGATCGCCCGTGCCGCGCCGCCGGCGAGCGGGATCGCCCAGAGATTCTGATCGCGCACGAAACTGACATAGCGGCCGCCGGGCGACACGACGGGGTTGAGCGCGCCGCCCGGCGTATCGGTCAGCTTGCGCGTGGTGCCGTCCAGCGACGCCAGATACAGATCTCCGTCGAGCGGCACGAGGATCGTCTTGCCGTCGGGCGCCCAGTCATAGGCGACGATTCCCTTGGAACCGCCGATCCGCGCCCGCTCGCGCTGCATCTTCTCGGCTTCGGAGAGTTCGGCGCCGCTGCCCACCTTGCGGCTGTCGACCAGCATCCGCTCGGCGCCGGTGCGCGTGTCGGTGGCCCACAGGTCGAGCCGCTCGCGCTCGTCGGCGCGCGGCCGCAGCGCGGTGAGCAGCGTGCCGTCGGGCGACAGGCGCAGCGCGCGCGGCTGCGTGCCCGACAGATCGGGATTGCCGAACACGCGGTCGAGCGTCAGCGGCTGGGATATGGGCGGCACGTCAGCGGCCAAAGCGGCGCTCCCCACCGAAGCGAGAGCCATAGCCAGCATCCATGCGCGCATCCGTTCGTCTCCAGCCGCGAAATTGGCTTCCGCTCGCGCGCCTTATCGCGGGCGGTGCGCACCGCGTAAAGTCCGCGACGCCAGCGCCGATCGGGTAAACGCGGCATAAACCCCGTCTTTACGTGCTTCGGTTAGACGGGGGGGAGGAGGATCGCCCCGACCCAGCGCGGCGCCCTCGAAAATGCCGCGGCACATCAGGAACGACACGATGAACTCGGACACAGCAACTTCCGCGCGGCAGGCGAATGCCTGGGATCTGGTCTTGCGCCTCGCTGAGACCGACGGCGTCGCCAATCATGCGCATGTGCGCGCGCTGCTCGACGGCCGTGTCGAACAGCGCGATCTGGCGGATGCGGTGCATGGGCTGTGCGTGGTGCACGGCCGCTATCCCGGCATGATCGACGCGGCGTTGAACCGCGGCGCGCAGCGTGCCGCGCATGACTGGCTGGAGGCGGCATCGCGCGCCTTCGCCAACGAACGCGCCTATCTCACCCGGTTGACCGCGGCGGTCGGCCCCCTGCCCTCCACCCCCGGCCAGGCGGTCGCCGAAGGGGCGTTCGCCGCCCAGCGCCATGCGCTCGAAATGCTGGCGGGCTCCGATCGCGGGGGCTGCGCGACGGGGGCGGTGGCGGCGCTGATGCTCGATTGGCATGCGACGCGCCGGGTGCTCGACCGCGCCGCCGAACGCTTCGGCGAGACGCCGCCCGCCGAGCGCCTGCCCGACGATGCCGAAACCGCGATGGTGATCGCCGGGCTGGGCGACACCCCGGCGTGCGAACGCGCGATCGTGTTCGGTGCGCAGCAGCTCTTTGCACAACATCGCGGCTTCTGGGACCTGCTCGACGCGCGCTGCAGCGCGCGCGACCGGGCATAGATCCCGCACAAGGCTTGCACGCGCCGGCCCGCAGCCCCTATCGCGGACGACAGATCCGCAGGGAGTTTCGGCGATGAAGCGCTTCGAAGGCACCGAGAATTATGTCGCGACCGACGATCTGAAGGTCGCGGTCAACGCCGCCGTCTCGCTGCGCCGGCCGCTGCTGGTGAAGGGGGAACCCGGCACCGGCAAGACGGTGCTCGCCTATGAGATCGCCGAGGCGGTCGGCGCCGAGCTGATCGAATGGAACGTCAAGTCCACCACCAAGGCGCAGCAGGGCCTGTACGAATATGACGCGGTGGCGCGGCTGCGCGACGGGCAGCTGGGCGACGCGCGCGTCCACGACATCGGCAACTATATCCGCCGCGGCAAGCTGTGGGAGGCCTTCACCCGCGACAAGCCCCCGGTGCTGCTGATCGACGAGATCGACAAGGCCGATATCGAATTCCCGAACGACCTGCTCCAGGAACTCGATCGCATGGCGTTCCATGTGTACGAGACGGGCGAGACGGTGCGCGCGGTGGAGCGGCCGATCGTCGTCATCACCAGCAACAACGAAAAGGAGCTGCCCGACGCGTTCCTGCGCCGGTGCTTCTTCCACTACATCAAGTTCCCCGATCGCGCGACGATGCAGCGGATCGTCGAGGTGCATTTCCCCGGCATCCAGAAGCTGCTCGTCACCCGCGCGATGGACATGTTCTACGACGTGCGCGACGTGCCGGGCCTGAAGAAGAAGCCCTCCACGTCCGAACTGCTCGACTGGCTGAAGCTGCTGCTGCACGAGGACATGCCGCTCGAGGTGCTGCAGAACCGCGATCCCACCAAGGCGATCCCGCCGCTGCACGGCGCCTTGCTCAAGAACGAGCAGGACGTGATGCTGTTTGAACGCCTGGCCTTCATGGCCAAGCGTCAGACGAACCGTCCCTGACGGCGCCCCCCCCCGTCAGCCCTCGTCTTCGCTCGCGTCGTGGGACGATGGCCGCGACACCTGCGACAATCGCGTGAGCAGCAGCGGGATGTCGCCGGTGATGAGCGTGTCGGTCGGCGTGGCGATGCCCTTGCGCAGGGCCTTGCCGATCGCGGCCACGCGTTCGCGCTGATCCTTGTTGGCTGGTGGCAACGCGCCGATCCTCGATACTGACAGGAAACCCGGTGACCGCCGGCCTTTGGGGGGAGGGGGCGGACGGTCACCGGGCTCGCGGGATTGAACACGCAGCGCGCGTCGCGGTTCCGCCCGCAACGCATCGTTAACCACGATCGGCAACCGGGCGGTGAGGTCGGCGCCTCTACACAAGCGTGATGCGACAGTGGCTTACCGAAATCGCGCTCCTCCTGGCCACCGCGGCCACCCCCGCCGCGTCGGCGGCCTCGCTCCTCGGCTATGTCGGGCAATGCGTGCCGTTCGCGCGCGCGGCCTCGGGCATCGACATCTATGGCGATGCCTGGACATGGTGGAGCCAGGCGGAAGGCCGCTACGACCGCGGGCATCGACCCCGCGTCGGCGCGGTCATCGTCTTCGCGCGCAGCGGCCGCCTCCCCCTCGGCCATGTGGCGGTGGTCAGCCGGATCGTCGAACGCCGCGTGGTGATGCTCACCCATGCCAATTGGTCGCGCCAGAACGGCGAACGCGGCCATACCGAACAGGACGTGACGCTGTTCGACGTGTCGCCCGGCAACGACTGGTCCGACGTGAAGGTCTGGTTCCGCGATTCGAACGGTCTCGGCAGCACGGTCTATCCGGTCGAGGGCTTCGTCTATGGCCACTCCCGCCCCGTCGAGGGCCTGTCCGGCCGCGCGCCCGACGATGTCGGTGCGCTGATCGATGCCTATGTTCCCGGCGGCGGGCGTTACGCGGTGCGCTGACGCTTGTTTCCACCACCGTCCCTGTGTCACGGCGTTCGTCTGACACTGGTTCGAGGACGGCACATGCGGGCAAGGCTGACGATCGCGGCGACGGCGCTGCTGCTGGCGGGTGCCGCGGGCGCGCAGTCGCTGCCCGCCGACATCCCCAAGACGTTCAAGACCGCCGATGCCGGCTTCGATTTCGACAAACAGTCGGTCGACATCCCGATGCGCGACGGCGTGAAGCTGCACGCCGTGATCCTGCGCCGCAAGGGGCTCACCGACGCGCCGATCGTGCTCCAGCGCACCCCTTATGGCGCGGAAAGCGAGCTGAGCCACAACGAGAGCGGCCATGCCGACATGCTCGCGCGCGGCTTCGATTCGACGCTCGTCGATGCGGGCTATATCCGCGTGTACGAGGATGTTCGCGGCAAATACGGATCGGGCGGCGATTACGTCAACGAACGGCCGCTGATCGGCCCGCTGAACGGCACCAAGGTCGATCATTCGACCGACGCCTACGACACGATCGACTGGCTGGTGAAGAACGTCGCCGGCAACAACGGCCGCGTCGGCATCATCGGCACCAGCTATGACGGGATGATGGCGGCGATGGCCCTCGTCAACCCGCACCCGGCGCTGAAGGTGGCGGTGCCGATGAACCCGGTCATCAACACCTATCACAACGACGATGATTTCCACGGCGGTGCGTTCCGGCTGATCGGCTACGACTATTATTTCAGCCAGGACAGCGTGAAGGGCAGCGGCGCCGATCTGTGGCGCGACGCGTATGACGATTACGACACCTTCCTGCGCGCGGGCTCGGCCAGCAATTTCGTGAAGAGCCGGGGGCTCGACCAGCTCGGCTGGGTGCGGCGGATGCACGATCATCCGGCCTATGATTCGTTCTGGAAGGCGCAGGCGCTCGACGAGATCCTGCCGCGTCTGCCGCAGACCGTCCCCACGCTCTGGGTGGCGGGGCAATGGGATCAGGAGGACATGTTCGGCGCGGTCGCCGCCTATCAGGCGCTGGCCAAGGTGGCGCCGGCGGGCCTCGAACATCTCGTGATCGGCCCCTGGGCGCATGGCGGCTGGAACGGCGATGGATCGACGCTTGGCGCGATTCGCTTCGATTCGGATACCGCCTTGTGGTTTCGCACCAACATCCTGCTGCCGTTCCTCGACGCGCAGTTGAAGCCCGGCGCGCCAGTCGCCGATCTGCCCCCCGTGCTCGCCTTCCAGACCGGCGCCAACCGGTGGCAGAGGCTCGCCGCCTGGCCACCCGTCTGCGCGGGCACGGGCACGGGCACCTGCGCCGCGCCGATGCAGCGTTACTGGTTCCAGCCCGCCGGGGGCCTCGCTCCCACCGCCCCCACGGCGAACGGCCATGACGATTACGTCTCGGATCCGGCCAAGCCGATCCCCTATCGCATCCGCCCGATCCGCCCGACCTATGCGACCGGATCGACCTGGCGGCAGTGGCTGGTGGACGATCAGCGGCCCTTCTCGGACCGGACCGACGTGCTGAGCTACGAGACACCCGTGCTGAAGGAGGCGGTCGCCATCTCGGGCGCGCCCGTGGTCGATCTGATCGCGAGCACGACCGGCACCGACGGCGATTTCGTCGCCAAGCTGATCGACGTCTACCCGGCCGAATATCCCGCCAAGCCGGAAATGGGCGGCTATCAGCTCGCGGTCGCGATGGACATCCTGCGCGGGCGTTACCGCCAGAGCCCCGAACATGCCGTGCCGATCACGCCCAACCGGCCGCTCAACTATGCCATCGTGCTGCCGAACGTGAACCATGTGTTCCTGCCCGGCCACCGCATCATGGTGCAGGTCCAGTCGAGCTGGTTCCCGCTCTACGACCGCAACCCGCAAACCTTCGTGCCCAACATCTTCGACGCGAAGCCCGGCGATTACCGCAAGGCGACGATCGCGGTCTATCATGGCCCGGCCCAGGCGAGCGCGATCGAACTGCCCGTCGTGCCGGCCGCCGCCGCCATGGCGGGGGGCGTGAAGTAATCCGATGTTCCTCGACTTTCTCGACGAATTGCGCGCGGCCGGGATCCCGGCCAGCCTCAAGGAGCATCTGCTCCTGCTCGAGGCGCTCGACGCCGAGGTGATCGGCCGTACGCCCGAGGATTTCTACTACCTCTCGCGCGCCGTGTACGTGAAGGACGAGGGGCTGCTCGACCGGTTCGACCAGGTGTTCGCCAAGGTGTTCCGCGGCATCGCCACCCGCTTTGGGCCGGAGGGTGCCGAGATCCCCGCCGACTGGCTGAAGGCGATCGCCGAACGGTTCCTGAGCGAGGAGGAGATGGCCAAGGTCCAGTCGCTCGGATCCTGGGACGAGATCATGGAGACGCTGAAGAAGCGCCTCGAGGAGCAGCGCGAGCGCCATCAGGGCGGCAGCAAGTGGATCGGCACCGGCGGCACCTCGCCCTTCGGCAATGGCGGCTACAATCCCGAGGGCGTGCGGATCGGCGGCGAGAGCGTTCACAAGCGCGCGCTGAAGGTTTGGGACCAGCGCGAGTTCCGCAACCTCGACAACAGCCGCGAACTCGGCACGCGCAACATCAAGGTGGCGCTGCGCCGCCTGCGCCGCTTCGCGCGCGAGGGTGCGGCGGACGAGCTCGACATCGACGGCACGATCGACGGCACCGCGCGCCATGGCTGGCTCGACGTGCGAATGCGGCCCGAGCGGCGCAATGCGGTGAAGCTGCTGCTGTTTCTCGACGTGGGCGGATCGATGGATCCGTTCGTGACATTGTGCGAGGAGCTGTTCTCGGCCGCGACCAGCGAGTTCAAGAATCTCGAATTCTTCTACTTCCACAATTGCCCCTATGAGGGCGTGTGGAAGGACAATCGGCGCCGCTTCGCCGAGCGCACGCCGACCGCCGATCTGCTCCACAAATACGGCCATGACTATAAGTGCGTGTTCGTCGGCGACGCGTCGATGAGCCCCTATGAGATCACGCATCCCGGTGGCTCGGTCGAGCATATGAACGAGGAATCGGGCGCGACCTGGCTTCACCGATTGACGACCACCTATCCCGCCGCGGTGTGGCTGAACCCGATCCCGCGCGAGCAATGGGGCTATTCGCAAAGCATCCGGATCATCCGCGACCTGATGGCCGATCGCATGTATCCGCTGAGCCTCGCCGGGCTGGACGCGGCGATGCGCGAACTGACGCGCAAACGGTGAGTTCGCCGCGCGGAACAACCTGTGTTACCCGCAGGTTGTCGCCCCGCCCACCGTATCGGGTCACCCATCGTATCAGGAGCGTCCCCATGTCGTCCATTCCCGCATCCGCCATGCCGCATGCCAAGGCTCATCCGCATCCCGAGCACGAACCCGAGCATGGCCACGGGCACGAGCACAAGGATGGAGCGAAGCCCGCGCCGCGGCACGACGACGAGCCCGATCATGGCGCGGCGGACAAGGCTAGGGACGGCGCACGTGCGGTGAAGCATGCGGCCGGCGCGCATCCGGCCGTGACCATCGCGCTCGGCGCGGCGGTGGTCGCCGGGATCGCCGCCGCGGTGGCGGTGCCCGCCGTGCTGGCGCGCAAGACCGCCGGCGAGAAGCCGCCCAAGCGCAAGGGTCCGGGCAAGAAGCCGGCGCCCAAGGGCAAGCCCGACAAGAAGGCGGACGCCGCCTGATCCTTCTCCGCCGCCCCGGCGTTCCGGGGCGGCGGATCGCGGCTCAGCCGGGGCGGTGCACCACCCCGCCCGGCATCGCGCTCGGCGCGCCGGTGGTTCCGGGAAAGCTGATCGGCAGCCCGCGCAGCGTGCGCACCGCCATATAGGCGAAGCCTTCCGCCTCCAGCGCATCGCCATTCCACCCCAGCCGGTCGGTCGGCTCCGGCGTCAGCCCGGTGTGCGCGGCGATCATCGCCAGCAGCGTCGGATTGTGCCGGCCGCCGCCCGCCACCAGCAGCCGCGCCGGGCGCTGCGGCAACTGGTCGATCGCGATCGCCACGCTGGCGGCGGTGAAGGCGGTCAGCGTCGCCGCGCCATCGCCCGCCGACAGCCCGCGCGCCGGCTGGATCGTGAAGTCGCCGCGATCGAGCGATTTGGGGCCGGGCTCGGCGAAGAACGGGTGGTCGAGCATCGCGCCCAGCACGCTTTCGTCCACGCGCCCCGTGGCGGCGAGCGCCCCCTCCGCATCGAACCGCGCGCCCGTCGCCTGCCCCACCCAATCGTCGATCAGCCCGTTGGCGGGCCCGGTGTCGAACGCGATCACGCGGCCGTCGCCGATCCAGGTGACGTTCGCGACGCCGCCCAGGTTCAGCACCGCCACCGGCCCCGCCAGATCCGCGGCGAGTGCGGCATGATAGACCGGCAGCAGCGGCGCGCCCTGCCCCCCCGCCGCCACGTCGGCCGAGCGGAAATCGGAGACGGTGACGATCGCGCAGGCGTTCGCCATCTGCGCGCCGTCGCCGATCTGCCAGGTCCAGCCGCGATCGGGGCGGTGGGCGATCGTCTGGCCGTGAAAGCCGATCACGTCGATGTCGGCGGGCGTCAGCCCCGCCTCGGCGATCAGCTTGCGCACCGCGAACACATGCGCCCGCGTGACGAGATCGGACGCCGCGACGATCGGCGGGCTGGCGCGCGGCCGTTCGAAGGTGAGCGCTATCCGCGTCGCCTCGGCCAGTTCGGCGCGCGCCGCATCCGACCAGGGCTCGCCGCGAAAGGCGATCGGCATCACCTGGCGCTCGCCATCGGTCTCGATCAATGCCGCATCGATCCCGTCGAGCGAGGTTCCGGACATAAGGCCGATCGCACGCATATCCCGCTCCTCCAGACGCCGCTTTCCATGGCGCGCGATCGCACCGCTGTCGATCGATCCGCCAGGCGGTTTGCGGCCAACGCCGCCGCCTGCCCCATGAAGTGAAGCGAGAGTGGCAAAATCGCCACCGATCGCCTATGTGCGGCGCCTCCCATGGCCACCATCCTCCCCTCCCCGCCGAAAGTCGGCATGGTTTCGCTCGGCTGCCCGAAGAACCTCGTCGACAGCGAACGCATCCTGACGCAGCTCCGCGCGGACGGCTATGCGATGTCCGCCGACTATGCCGGCGCCGACGTCGTGCTCGTCAACACCTGCGGTTTTCTCGATTCGGCGAAGGAGGAAAGCCTCGAGGCGATCGGCGAGGCGATGGCCGAGAACGGCCGCGTCATCGTCACGGGCTGTATGGGCAAGGAAGCCGAGGCGATCCGCGCGCGCTTCCCCCAGGTGCTCGCGATCACCGGCGCGCACGAATATCAGCAGGTGGTGGAGGCGGTGCACGAAGCCGCGCCGCCGGGCCTGTCGCCCTATCTCGATCTGGTGCCCGATGCCGGGCTGAAGCTGACGCCGCGCCACTATAGCTATCTGAAGATCTCGGAGGGGTGCAACCATCGCTGCTCCTTCTGCATCATCCCGTCGCTGCGCGGCGATCTCGTCAGCCGACGGCCCGACGCGATCCTGCGCGAGGCGGAAAAGCTGGTCGCGGCGGGCACGCAGGAGCTGCTGGTCATCAGCCAGGACACCTCCGCCTACGGCATCGACATCCGCCGCACCCCGCGCCCGTGGAAGGGCCGCGAAGTCGTGCCGCACATGACCGATCTGGCGCGCGAACTGGGCCGGATCGCGCCCTGGGTGCGGCTCCATTACGTCTATCCCTATCCGCATGTCGACGACGTGATCCCGCTGATGGCGGAGGGGCTGGTGCTCCCCTATCTCGACATTCCGTTCCAGCATGCGGCGCCTGCGGTGCTGAAGCGGATGAAGCGCCCGGCGAACGATGCCAAGGTGCTGGAGCGCATCCATCGCTGGCGCACGATCGCGCCCGACATCGCGATCCGCTCCACCTTCGTCGTCGGCTTTCCCGGCGAGACCGAGGCCGATTTCCAGTATCTGCTCGACTGGCTGGACGAGGCGCAGCTCGACCGCGTCGGCGCGTTCCGCTTCGAACCCGTGGCGGGCGCCAGCGCGAACCTGCTGCCCGATCCCGTGCCCGAGGCGGTGAAGGAAGAACGCTACGCCCGGATCATGGAAAAGACCGCCGCGATCTCGGCCGCCAAGCTCGCCGCCAAGATCGGCCGGACGCTGCCGGTGATCGTGGATGCGGTGGACGACGAGGGCGGCGCCACCGGCCGCAGCCAGGCCGATGCGCCCGAAATCGACGGCGAGGTCTTCCTGCGCGACGCCGGCCATCTGGCGGTGGGCGACATCGTGCCCGTCGCGATCGAGCATGCCGACGACCACGATCTGTACGGCGTGCCGGTATAATTCCATCGTTCCCCGGCGAAGGCCGGGGCCCAGTTGGAGCACGATCGTGACGACGCGCCGCGCATGTTGCATGGACCTTCCCGAGTGGGCCCCAGCCCTCGCCGGCTATAAACACGACATCGGATGGAGCGACACCGTCTACCATCGTTCGTCACACGCCGCCTGCCGTCCTTACCGTCTCGTGACCATAGGAGCGGTCGGGTTGGCGGCGATGGGTCGATGCCATTCGATACCAACTGGCTCAACTCTTTCTCGCGGGGGTAAAAGCTGCCGGGCGGCAAACGCCCAAATGTCGCCGTTCGCGGCGCTTTTCATCGCGCCTGTAAGCGGTCGTCGTTCCCGTTGCAAAAAGGCTACCTTCTGCAACGCCGATCAGTCACTTGCTTACCTTTCGGATCGCCCCTTCCATGCCCCCAAGCAGACGCTCGGCACCCAAACCAACGTGATGATCAGCGCAATTCCTAGCGCCATATCGGCGCCCACATACCGCATGTCATTCGTTTGTATGGCCAGCCCAAATCTAATACCACAATAGATTAAGAGGCCCAACATCGAGACTATGGACATAAACAAAGCAACGCGACCAGCGGCAGGAGGAGCCCACCTGGCGATGATATAGTTTATTCCAGCGCCCAGGCCGCCTATCAAAGCAGCACCGATCAGAAGCGGTTCCATACCGCAGCATACGACCGAATCACGATACAGTGAATAGGACTCGTTGTTGCGAAAGGGTTTCCCTCCGCAACGGTGCGCTACGGCCGTGAGATCAAAGACTTAGCTGTTGCATAAGGCCGTTGCGGAATGTCTGCTTTGGCCATGGCCGCTCCCGAAACCTGCCCGAGCACTCCCCACCTAAACTAAGACGTACAGCGCTAACCGGACGTCGGGACTGAGCCAACGCTCTGCGACATCCGGCCGCCAACCATCGACGTGAGCATCGGCGGACGCATGACCGGACCAATCCCTAAAAAACATCGTCCAATCAGACCTCGTGTTTACCACCCCGCCTTCGCCGGGAAACACGCGCGCGGGGTCTGTCCTACAGGCGCATCCCATGCCAGACTGGCGCGATGAATGCGTCCCAGCCCCGTCGATCCGCCCCGCCCCCTGCAGCGAAGTGGAACACCCGCCGCACGCCTCCACTTCCTCCACTTCGCCTCGCGCTGGCCGGGCTTCTCGTCCTCGCCGCGCCCGCCACGGCGCAGCAGCTCAGCCCGGCCGAAACCGCGCGGATCGACGGCGTCGTCGCGACCGCGCTGGCGAAGACGGGCACGCCCGGCGTGTCGATCGCGGTGGTGCGCGGCGGCCGGATCGTGCTGGCCACGGCCTATGGCAAGGCGTCCGAAGCGATCCCGCAGGCCGATGCGCGGCTGCCGTTCCAGATCGCGTCGATCTCCAAACAATTCACCGCCGCCGCGGTGCTGCTGCTGGCGGACCAGGGCAAGCTGAGCCTCGACGACACCGTCGCCAAATATCTGCCCGGCATCAGCGGCGGCGACACGATCACGATCCGCGAACTGCTCAGCCACACCTCCGGACTGCAGGATTACTGGCCGCAGGATTACAGCTTCAAGGCGATGGCGACGCCGGTCTCCCCGCAGGGCATTGTCGATCGCTGGGCGAAGAAGCCGCTCGATTTCGCGCCCGGCACGCAGTGGCAATATTCGAACACCGGCTATGTCGTCGCCGGCCTGATCGTCGAGAAGGTCTCGGGCGAACCGCTGCTCGCCTTTCTGCAAACCCATATCTTCAAGCCGCTGGGCATGACGCCGATCGACCAGGATCTGGCGATCGGCAAGGCCTATCCGCAGGGCTATGGCCGCGCCGCGCTGGGTCCGGTGCGCGCCGTGCAGCCGCCCGCGCGCGGCTGGCTCTATGCCGCGGGCGAACTGGCGATGACCGCCGCCGATCTGGCCAAATGGGATATCGCGCGGCTCGACCGCACGCTGCTCACCCCCGCCGACTGGCAGGCGCAGGAAACGCCGGTGAAGCTGGCCGACGGCACGACCACCGGCTATGGCCTCGGCGTCTCGATCGGCACGCGCGACGGCCGGCGGATCGTGGAGCATAGCGGCGAGGCGGTCGGCTTTCTCAGCGAAAACATCGTCTATCCCGACGACAAGGCGGCGATCGTGGTGCTGACCAACAGCTGGTCGGGCGACGCCTTCACCGCCATTGCCAGCGGGATCGCCGCCGTCGTGCTGCCGCCCGCCGCGCCCGACGCCGGCGACGCGGCCGCGCTGACGGGCGCCAAGGCGCTGCTCGCGCAACTGACGAACGGCACGCTCGATCGCACCCGCCTGACCGACGATGCGAACTATTACTTCACCCCGGTGACGCTCGGCGACTATCGCACCAGCCTCGCGCCGCTGGGGGTGCCCGGCGTCTTCGAACAGCGCGGCAAGCCCCGGCTGCGCGGCGGCTTCGTCAACCGCAACTACCGCGTCACCTATGGCGACCGAAGCTTCGCGCTCGCCACCTATGCCGAACCCGGCTGGTCCGGCCGCTACGAACAATTTCTGCTGAGCCCGGTGAATTGACGATGGATTACGCCACCCTCCTCCAGCCCGATCGCGGGCAGAGCGCGCATGCGATCGAGATCGTCACGGCGGCCGAGTTCGACACCTGGCTCGCGCGGCAGCCGGCGGCCACCCGCATGGCGGTGGCGGCGCAGCGCTTCACCGGCAAGCCGGGCAGCCACATCCTGATCGCCGGCGATACGGACTGGCACATGGTCGCCGCGATCGCCGAGGCGGGGCCGTGGAGCCTCGCCAAACTGCCCGAGGCGCTGCCCGAAGGGCGTTACCGGCTGACGGGCGGCGACGCGGCGGCGGGCGCGCTCGGCTGGATGCTCGGCCAATACCGTTTCGACCGCTATCGCAAGGCGGAGGATGCGGGGCCGCGCGTGCTGCTCACCACCGATCCGGCCGCGATCGACGAAAGCGTGCGGATCGCGCAGGCGACCGCGCTGGTGCGCGATCTGGTCAACACCCCCGCGTCCGACATGGGGCCCGCCACGCTGGAGGCCGAGGCGGAGGCGCTGGCGAAACGCCATGGCGCGACCGTCACGGTCACGCGCGGCGACGCGCTGGTGCAGGGCTATCCGATGATCCAGGCGGTGGGACAGGCCGCCGGCAAGGGCCGCGAGCCGCGCCTGATCGAACTCGAATGGGGCGCCCCCGAACATCCCCGGATCGCGATCGTCGGCAAGGGCGTGTGCTTCGACACCGGCGGGCTCGACATCAAGCCCTCGGCCGGCATGCGGCTGATGAAGAAGGACATGGGTGGCGCGGCGCATGCGCTGGCGCTCGCCGGTCTGGTAATGGCCGCGCGGCTGAAGGTGCGGCTGCACCTGCTGATCCCCGCGGTCGAGAACAGCATCGCCGGCGACGCCTTCCGCCCCGGCGATGTGCTGAAGACGCGCTTGGGGCTCACGGTCGAGAACACCAACACCGATGCCGAGGGGCGGCTGGTGCTGGGCGACGCGCTGGCCAGGGCGGTGGAGGACAAGCCCGCGCTGATCCTCGACTACGCCACGCTCACCGGCGCCGCGCGCGTGGCGCTCGGGCCGGACCTGCCGCCTACCTTCGCCAATGACGAGGCGCTGGCCGCCGAACTGATCGCGGCGGGCACGGCCGAGACCGATCCCCTGTGGCGGATGCCCTTATGGGACGGCTATGACGAGCTGCTGAAATCGGACGTCGCGGACCTCGTCAACGCGCCCGATGGCGGCTTTGCCGGCGCGATCACCGCCGCCTTGTTCCTGCGCCGCTTCGTGCCGGCCACCATACCCTGGGCGCATCTCGACGTCTTCGCCTGGCGCCCAACCGCAAAGCCCGGCCGGCCCAAGGGTGGCGAGGCTTACGGCCTGCGCGCCGCTTTCGCGGTGCTGAAGGCGCGCTATGGCTGAGCGTGGCGGCGGCGGCGGCCTAGGCGCCAACCGCCGCCGCTTCGATGATCGGCACGAACTTCGCCGCGGTGAGGCTCGCGCCGCCGACCAGCGCGCCGTCGACATGCTCGACCGCAAGAATCGCGCCCGCATTGTCGCCGGTCACCGATCCCCCATAGAGAATCCGCACCGCCTGTGCGCGATCGCCGATCATCGTGGCCAGCTTGGCGCGCGCGATCGCGTGCATCGCCCCGATCTGCTCCAGCGTCGGCGTGCGGCCGGTGCCGATCGCCCAGCGCGGTTCATAGGCGAGCGTGAACCAGTCGCCATCCGCATCGTCGGGCACCGATTTCTCGATCTGCGACTGGACGACGCGCTCGGCGCGGCCGGCATTGTGCTCCGCCTCGGTCTCGCCGCAGCACAGGATGACGCGAAGCGCCGCGCGGTGCGCCGCCGCGGCCTTCGCCCAGGCGTCGTGGCTGGTCTCGTGCTGATCGGCGCGGCGTTCGCTATGCCCCGCGAGCGTAAAGGTGGCGCCTGCCTCCTTCACCATCGCCGCCGAGACGCAGCCGGTATGTGCGCCCCGCTCGGCCTCGTGCACGTCCTCCGCGCCGATCGCCAAGCCCGGCACGCGCAACGCGGCGGGCGCGATCAGCGTAAAGGGCACCGCCACCGCGACGTCGATGCCCGGCGCCTGCCGCGCCGCCGCCGCCACGCCGTCCAGCTCCGACAGGCTGCCGAGCGATCCATGCATCTTCCAATTGCCGGCCACCAGCTTGCGACGCGCCATTCCCATCCCCTTCTCGTTCGATCCCGCCCGGTAGCGCATGCAGGCGCCCGCTTGAAGCCCGCTGCCCTGCCCCCTAAAGCGGCGGAGCATTCTCCATCACGATCGGTCGTCCATGCTCGGTTTCTTTCGCCGCATCATCAATTCCAAGGCCGGCATCGTCGTCACCTTCATCGTGCTCGGGGTGATCGCGCTGGCGTTCGCGGCGGGCGACGTGACCGGGCTGCGCACCAACGGCGCGGGCGGGATGACCGCGGACGACGTGGCGAAGGTGGGCAAGACGACGCTGACCGCCGCCGAACTGCGCGCCCGCGTGCAGAACGAGATGGAGACGTTCCGCCAGCAGCAGCCGACGCTCGACATGGCGACCTTCGTCACGCAGGGCGGGCTCGACGGCACGCTCGAACGCTCGGTCACCTCGCTCGCGCTCGATCAGTTCGGCGCTGATCAGGGCATGGTCGTCAGCCGCCGCGCGGTCGACGGGCAGATCGCCAGCATCCCCGGCCTCCAGGGCCCCACGGGCAAATTCTCGCCGCAGATCTATCAGCAGTTGCTCCAGCAGCGCCACCTGACCGACATGCAGATTCGCAGCGACATCGCGCGCGACACGCTGGCGCAACAGCTCATCCAGCCGAACATGGGCGCGACGCAGGTGCCGCAGCAACTGGCGCTGCCCTATGCCTCGCTGCTGCTCGAAAAGCGCGCCGGTTCGATCGGCTTCGTCCCCGCCGCCGCCATGGCCAAGGGCGCTATGCCGACCGACGGCGAGATCGCCGCCTTCTATCAGCGCAACGCCGCGCGCTACACCGTGCCGCAGCGCCGCGTGATCCGCTATGCCGTCATCACCGCCGATGCGATGAAGACGCGCGCGACGCCCACCGATGCCGAGATCGCTGCCGCCTACAAGGCGCAGGCGGCCCGCTTCGCGCCGGCCGAGAAGCGCACGATCGTCCAGGTCGTGACGATCGACCAGGCGGGTGCCAACGCCATCGCCGCCAAGGTGAAGGCCGGCACGCCGATCGCCGACGCCGCCCGCGCGGCGGGGCTCGAAGCCTCCACCCAGACCGACGTGACCAAACCGGCCTATGCCGGCACGACCGCCCCCGCCGTGGCGGATGCGGTGTTCGCCGCCGCCAAGGGCGCGGTGGTCGGCCCGATCCGCGGTGCGCTCGGCTGGACGGTCGCGCGCGTCGAGGCGGTGCGGCAGGATCCGGGCAAGACGCTCGCCCAGGCGCACGACGCGCTTGCGACCAAACTCGGCAAGACCAAGACGCTCCAAGCGCTGTCCGCCATCCACGACTCGATCGACGATTCGCTCGGCAAGAACGCCACGTTCGACGAGGTGATCGCCGATCAGAAGCTCAGCCCGCAGACCACGCCCGGCGTCCTCCAGACGGGCGTCGATCCCGATCATCCCGAGGCCAAGCCCGACCCCACGCTCGCGCAGGTCTATGCCGCCGGCTATGCCGCGCGCGACGGCGATGCGCCGCAGCTCGTGCAGACCGGCGCCGATGGCAGCTTCGCGGTCGTGGCGCTCGGCCGGATCGTGCCCGCCGCGCCGCGTCCGCTGGCGCAGGTGAAGGCACAGGTCGCCGCCGACATCCAGGCCGATCGCGCCCGCATCGCCGCGCGCAAGGTGGCGGGCACGGTGCTGGCCAGCGTGAACAAGGGCACGCCGCTCCAGGCTGCGCTCGCGCAGAGCGGCACGGCGCTGCCGCCGTCGCGCCCGATCGCCGCGTCGCGCGCGCAACTGGCGGCCAACCCCCAGGGCGTGCCGCCGCCTCTCGCGCTGATGTTCTCGATGGCCAAGGGCAGCGCCAAGCTGCTCGAGGCGCCGAACGGCGCCGGCTGGTACGTCATCAAGCTCGACACCATCGTGCCGGGCGATGCGGCCGGCAACCAGGCGATGCTGCTCGCCACGCGCAGCGACCTCGCGCGCGGCGTGGGCCGCGAATATGTCGAGCAGTTCGCCAAGGCCGTCCGCGCGCAGATGGGCGTGAAGATCGACGCCGCCGCGGTCGCCCGCGTGCGCGCCGGGCTGCTCGGCCAGGGTGGCTCCGCTGCCAACTGACGCGCACGCCGCGCTGCAGGGCGGCCGCCCGGCGCTGCTCTGGCGGCGCGCAGTGGCCGATACCGAGACGCCGGTCGCGGCGGCGCTGAAGCTCATCGAGCCCGGGCGCGGCGATTTCCTGCTCGAATCGGTGGAAGGCGGCGCGACGCGTGGGCGCTACAGTCTGATCGGCCTCGCCCCCGATCTCGTCTTCCGCGCCGAGGGCGACAACGCCGCGATCAACCGCCATTGGGCGACCGATCGCGGTGCTTTCGAACCGGCAGGCATTCCCACGCTCGCCGCCTTGCGCGCGCTGGTCGCCGAATGCCGCGCCGAGGTGCCCGAGGGGCTTCCGGGCGCGCTCGCCTGCCTGGTCGGCTATTTCGGCTATGAGACGGTTGGGCTGGTCGAGACGCTGCCACAGCCCGTGGCCGATCCGCTGGGCCTGCCCGACATGATGTTCGTGCGGCCCTCGGTCGTGCTGGTGTTCGATCGGCTGGCCGACACGCTCTACACGGTCGCGCCGGCCTGGCCCGATGCGCAGCGCGACCCGGCCGCGATCGTCGCCGAAGCGGAAGAGCGGCTCGACGCGCTGGCCGCCCGGCTGGCGAACACGCCCCTGCCCCCGCCGGTACGCGCGCCGCTGGCGGAGCCGGTCTACACCCCGGCGCTTCCCCCCGGTCGCTATGGCGAGATGGTGGCGCGCGCGAAGGATTATATCGTCGCGGGCGATATCTTTCAGGTCGTGCTGGCGCAGCGTTTCAGCACCGATTTCGCGCTGCCGCCCTTCGAACTCTATCGCTCGCTCCGGCGGATCAATCCCTCGCCCTTCCTCTACCATCTCGATCTGCCGGGCTTCGCGCTGATCGGGTCGAGCCCCGAGATCCTGGTGCGGGTGCGCGACGGCGAGGTGACGATCCGCCCGATCGCGGGCACGCGGCCGCGGGGACGCACGTCGGCCGAGGACGACGCGAACCGCACCAGCCTGCTCGCCGATCCCAAGGAACGCGCCGAGCATCTGATGCTGCTCGATCTCGGCCGCAACGATGTCGGCCGCGCCGCCGCGCCCGGCAGCGTGCGCGTGACCGACAGCTATACCGTCGAACTCTACAGCCATGTGATGCACATCGTGTCGAACGTCGTGGGCACGCTGTCGCCGCAGAAGGATGCGCTGGACGCGCTGTTCGCGGGTTTTCCGGCGGGTACGGTGAGCGGTGCGCCCAAGGTACGCGCGTGTCAGATCATCGGCGAACTCGAACCCGAACGCCGCGGCGCCTATGCCGGCGGCGTCGGCTATTTCTCGCCCGACGGATCGATGGATTCGTGCATCGTGCTGCGCACCGCCGTGGTGAAGGACGGCGTCGTCCATGCGCAGGCTGGCGCCGGGATCGTGGCAGACAGCGATCCCGCCTCCGAACAGCGCGAGTGCGAGGCGAAGGCGGGTGCGATCCTGGCCGCCGCCCGCGACGCGACCGCGCGGGCAGCCGATCCGGGCTTCGGCCAGTAAGTTAGATCCGGCAGCTCAGGGAACGCTGTCGGCGCCAGCCTTTTGCGCGCGACGATCGGCGGCATATTCCTGGTTGCGCAGGATCGAACAGCCAGACTGCCCGCCCGTGCCGACCGGCGAGCAGGTGTCCGGCAGGCCTCCGGCGACTCGGCCGATCTGGTCCGCGGTCGCGGTGCGGTTCACCCAGCTCTGGTTGGAGGCGGCGATCGGGCCAGTGTCGCGCAGCGCCTTGGGAATGCGGTAGGGGTTGCCTATCGGGCTGCACACCACGACCTCGGTCGCGGTCGAAGCGGGGCATTTCTGGTCGGGCAGCAGCGACACGCTCCGGATGCGCTTGGGCGGCTGTCCGGTGGCCGCCTGCTGGTCCTGCGCGGCGGCCAGTCCGGGGGCGAGAATGAGGGCGGCGGCGAGCAGGGTCCGGTACATGAGCTTCTCCTTTGAAGGCGTAACGTCGCAAAACGCGCATAGCTCCGCAACGAATATGGGTGCGCCGTCCACCACCGCCAGCGCGCGTGCGGATTTCACCACCGCAACCAGCCGTTGCACGCCCGGCGCCTTCGTCTACAAGCGCGCCCCATGATCCTCGTCGTCGACAATTACGACAGCTTCACCTGGAACCTGGTCCACTATCTCATGGAGCTGGGGGCCGAGGTCGAGGTGGTGCGCAACGATGCGATGTCCGCTGGGCAGGCGCTGTCCTCGGGGGCCCAGGCATTCCTGCTGTCGCCGGGGCCGTGCACGCCCAACGAGGCGGGCATCTCGCTCGACCTCGTCGCTGCGGCCGCCGACAGCGGCCGGCCGCTGCTGGGCGTGTGCCTCGGCCATCAGGCGATCGGCCAGCATTTCGGCGGCCGGGTCGAGCGCGGCGGGCTGATGCACGGCAAGACCTCGCCGATCGACCATGACGGCACCGGGCTGTTCGCCGGCCTGCCCTCGCCCTTCACCGCGACGCGCTACCATTCGCTGATCGTGAACGACGCGCCCGACACGCTCGTCGTCAACGCCCGCACGGTGGACGGCATCGTCATGGGCTTCCGCCACGCGACGCTGCCCATCCACGGCGTGCAGTTCCACCCCGAGAGCATCGCCACCGAACACGGCCATGCGATGCTCGCGAACTTCCTGCGGCTGGCGGGCATCGCTCACACGCTGCCCGAACGACTGACGCCCAGGCCATGACGGTGACCACGCTGCTGCCCGATCCGACGACGCCGCTGTCGCGCGAAAGCGCGCGCGCCGCGTTCGAGGATCTGCTCGAGGGCCGCGCCTCGGACGACGCGATCGCCGCGTTCCTGATCGGGCTGACCGAGCGCGGCGAGACCAGCATCGAGATCGCGGAGGCCGCGCGTGCGCTGCGCGCCCGGCTGATCCCGATCACGGCGCCCGCCGGCACGATCGACGTGTGCGGCACCGGCGGCGACGGTCATCACACGCTGAACGTTTCCACCGCGGTCAGCCTCGTCGTCGCGGCATGCGGCGTGCCGGTGGCCAAGCATGGCAACCGCGCCGCCTCCAGCAAGGCGGGCGCCGCGGACACCCTGGAGGCGCTCGGCCTCGACATGGAACGCGCCGGCGCTTCGGCCGAGGCGAGCCTCCACGCCATCGGCATCGCGTTCCTGTTCGCGGCCAACCACCATCCGGCGATGGCGCGCATCACCCCCATCCGCATACGCATCGGGCGGCGGACGATCTTCAACCTGATGGGCCCGCTCGCCAATCCAGCGGGCGTCACGCGCCAGCTGATCGGGATCGCGCGGCCCGATTACGTGGCCGTCTATGCCGACGCGCTCGAACAGCTCGGCACCGAGGCGGCCTTGGTCGTTTCGGGCGAGGAGGGGCTGGACGAATTGTCGGCCGCCGGCCCCAGCGTCGTCCGCGCGGTCGGTCGCGTCGCCTTGCCCGCACGCGTCGCGCCCGAGGATGCCGGCCTGCCCCGCACCCCGATTGCTGCGATCCGCGGTGGCGATCCGGCCTATAACGCCGCGGCCCTCCGCCGGCTGCTGGAGGGGGAGCGCGGCGCATACCGCGACGCGGTGCTGCTGAATGCCGCGGCGGGATTGATGGTGGCGGGGCACAGCGGCTCGCTGGCCGCCGGAGCCGAAGCCGCAGGCGCGGCGTTGGATGACGGGGCGGCGCTTGCGCTGCTCGAGCGATGGATCGCCTACCGATGAACATGCTGCAACGAATCCTCGAGACGAAGCGCGCCGAAGTGGCCGCGCGTAAGGCGACGACGCCGCTGTCGGTGCTCGACGAGCGGATCGCCGCCGCCACCCCGGTGCGCGGCTTTCGCGCCGCGCTCGATGCGAAGTCCGGCCCGGCGCTCATCGCCGAGATCAAGCGCGCGAGTCCCTCCAAGGGCCTGATCCGCAGCGATTTCGATCCGCCCGCGCATGCCCGCGCCTATGAGGCCGGGGGCGCCGCGTGCCTGTCGGTGCTGACCGACGAGGAATGGTTCAAGGGCTGCGACACCGATCTGGTCGAGGCGCGCGCCGCCTGTTCGCTGCCGGTGATCCGCAAGGACTTCATGGTCGATCCCTGGCAAGCGACCGAATCGCGCGGGCTCGGCGCGGACGCGATCCTACTGATCGTCGCCGCGCTCGATGACGGCGTGCTGGCGGAGATCGAGGCCTCGGCACGCGAATGCCATCTCGACATACTGGTCGAGGTGCATAACGCGCGCGAACTGGAGCGCGCACTGAAGCTCAAATCGCGGCTGATCGGCGTGAACAACCGCGATCTGCGCGACTTCAGCGTCGATTTCGCGCGCACCTATGATCTCGTTCGCCATGCGCCCAAGGATTGCACCTTCGTCGCCGAAAGCGGTCTCACCACCCGCGCCGATCTCGACGCGATGGCCGCGCACGGCATCCATTGTTTCTTGGTCGGCGAAGCGCTGATGCGTGCCGACGATGTCGAGGCGGCCACGCGCGCGCTGATCGGATGACCGGCCTGACGCATCTCGACGCCGACGGCGCCGCGCATATGGTCGATGTCGGCGCCAAGGCGGCCACCGCGCGCGAGGCGGTGGCGACCGGACGGATCTCCATGGCACGCGACGCCGCCGCGGCAATCGCGGCGGGCGCGGTGAAGAAGGGCGACGTGCTCGCGGTGGCGCGAGTCGCCGGCATCATGGCCGCCAAGCGCACCAGCGACCTCGTGCCACTCTGCCACCCGCTGCCTCTCACCCGCGTGTCGATCGATCTCGCGCTCGACGACGGCGGCGTCACCGCGACCGCGACCGCGGCGACGGACGGCAAGACCGGGGTCGAGATGGAGGCGCTCACCGCCGTCTCGGTCGCGCTGCTGACGGTGTACGACATGGCCAAGGCGCTGGACAAGGCGATGACGATCGACGGCGTCCGTCTGCTGGCCAAGCGCGGCGGCAAGTCCGGGCACTGGCAGGCGTGACGCTCGTCCCCGTCGCCGAGGCGCAGGCGCGGCTCTTCGCCCTGTCGCCGCGCCTACCCACCGAACGCGTCGGCTTGCGCGAGGCAGCGGGCCGCTGGGCGGCGGAGGACGTGACCGCGCTGCGCACCCAGCCGGCAGCCGATCTGTCCGCCATGGACGGCTATGCGATCCGGTTCGCGGACCGGCACGGCCCCTGGCGGCTGATCGGGGAAAGCGCGGCGGGGCGGCCCTTTGCCGGCCATGTCGGCGCGGGCGAGACGGTGCGGATCTTCACCGGCGCCGGCATGCCCGAAGGCGCGGACACCGTGCTGATCCAGGAAGAGGCCGCGCGCGACGGCGACCGGGTGATGCTCGACGGCGAAGGCCCGATGACCGAAGGGCGCAACACGCGGCGCAAGGGCCTGGATTTCACCATCGGCGACCGGCTCGTGGCGGCGGGCGAGCGGCTGACGCCCGCGCGGATCGCGGTGGCGGCGACGAGCGGCCGCGGCATTTTGCACGTAAGGCGCCGGGTCCGCGTGGCGGTAGCGGCGACGGGCGACGAACTCGTGCCGCCGGGATCGACGCTTACGGGGCTGCAATTGCCCGAGTCGAACGGCGCGATGCTCGCTGCGATGCTGGCGGACCTGCCCGTCGATGTGATCGATCTCGGCATCCTGCCCGATCGGCTCGACGCGCTGCGCGATGCGTTCGCCTCGGTCGAAGCGGATCTGCTCGTCACCACCGGCGGCGCGTCGGTCGGCGATCACGATCTCGTCCGCCCCGCGCTGGAGGCGGCGGGCGGAACGATCGATTTTTGGCGGATCGCGCTTCGCCCCGGCAAGCCGATGATGGCGGGGCGGCTGGGCGACGCCGTGCTGCTCGGGCTGCCGGGCAATCCCGTTTCGGCGTTCGTCACCGCGGTGCTGTTCGTGAAGCCGCTCGTCGCGCATCTGGCCGGGGCGGCCGATCCCTTTCCGCCCACCGTTCGCACGACGCTCGGCGAGGATCTGCCGGCCAACAACGCGCGCACCGATTATCTGCGCGGACAGCTTCGCGACGGGCTCGCCTACGCGTCGTCGATCCAGGACAGTTCGATGCTGCTGACGCTGGCGCGCGCGAACTGCCTGATCGTGCGCGCGGCGAATGCCCCCGCGGCCCGCGCCGGCGACTCGGCGGAAATCCTCGTCATCGCTTGACGGCAATTTTTATGTTCCGTATAAGTTCGACGTCTGTTCTGGACGGAGGATCGCCATGCTCACGCGCAAACAGCACGAGCTCGTCTGCTTCATCAACGATCGCCTGAACGAAACGGGCGTCTCTCCGTCGTTCGAGGAGATGAAGGAGGCGCTCGACCTGAAATCGAAATCGGGCGTTCACCGGCTGATCTCGGCACTCGAGGAGCGCAACTTCATCCGCCGCCTGCCGAACCGTGCGCGCGCGCTCGAGGTGCTACGCATGCCCGAACGGCCGGAGAAGAAGGCGGCGACCAAGCCCGCCAAGGCGCCCGAGCTGAAGCCGGTGCCGCAGGCCGCCAACGACGTGATCGAGATCCCGCTCCACGGCCGGATCGCGGCCGGTGTGCCGATCGAGGCGTTCGAGGGCAGTTCGATGCTCGCGGTGCCCGCAGCGCTACTGGGCTCGGGCGAACATTATGCACTCGAAGTCTCGGGCGATTCGATGGTCGAGGCGGGGATCCTCGACGGCGATTACGCGCTCATCCGCCGCACCGAGACGGCGCGTGACGGCGAGATCGTGGTCGCGCTGATCGAGGACAGCGAGGCGACGCTCAAATATTTCCGTCGCGAGGGCGCGATGGTCCGGCTCGACCCGGCAAATCGCGCCTATGATCCGCAGCGCTATGCGCCCGCGCAGGTGCGCGTACAGGGCAAACTGTCCGGGATCCTGCGCCGCTACGATTGAGGCGAACGGCCTTCGCGGGCGCGCGGATCGCTGACACGCCAGCCGTGCCGTGCGGGCCAACGGTCCCGGCGCACGACCGTAAGCGTCGGCGCATCGCGCCAGGGGTGGCGATCGGCGGGATCGCGGACGGTCATGACCCCGCGCCCAAGCGTGATCGCCACGCCGCCGGTTTTCACGAGCACTGGCTTGTCGAGCTTCAGCCAGCGCGGGCGGCACGCCTTGGGCAACCAGCGCTCGCTGATCGCGATGTCCGCCGTCGCGCACGCCGCGATCAGCTCGGGCGCCTCCAGCCGATAGCCGCTGCGTGTCGCGAGGATGCGCCAGTGGCGGCCGGCCGCCACACGATCGGCGATGCAGGCGTCGCGGCTGCACCGGGCGTCGTTCCGATCGGACAGCAATTCGGGCAGCCCCAGCACGCCGCCATTCTCGCCGAGCGTCGTCGCGGTATAGTCGCCGGTGCGGTCGCGCAGCAGCGCGAGGCCGCCCTCCGGCGTGCGCATCGCGACATGGCGTCCGTCGCCGGTGACCAGCAGATCGGGCGCGGGCGTCGTGACCGCCCAGAGCGCGCCGATCGCAAGCGGGATGACGCCTAGACGCCGCACCCGCGTCCGCCACAGCGCGATCCACAAGCCGCCGACGATCGTCAGCGCATAGGCGCCGGTCGGCATCGCCGGCAGGGCTGCGACCGATCCCGGCGCCGCCGCGGTGGCGCGCGCCATCCACAGCAGCAGATCGAGCGACCGCGCCGTCAGCCACCACCAGGGCGCGCCCAGCCCCACCCCGTCGAACAGCAGCGCCAGCGCCTCCAGCGGCATGACGACGAAGGTGGTCAGCGGGATCGCGACCAGATTGACGATCGCGCCGTACACCCCCTCCTTATGGAAGTGAAACACCGCGATCGGCATCAGCGCGAGTTCGACCACCAGCCCGGTAAGCAGCAGCGATCCGCCCTCGCGCAGCATCCGCCGTCCCCGCGCCTCCTCGTGCGGGCCGAACAGCGCGTGGATGCGCGGATGTTCGTGCAGCGCCATGATCGCCGTGACCGCGGCGAACGACAATTGGAAGCTCGGTCCCGCCACCGCCTCGGGCCAGGCGAGCAGCACCACCACCGCCCCAGTCGCGACGAGCCGCAGCGTCATCGCTTGCCGCCCGAGCGCGAACGCCGCCAGCACCAGCAAGGCCGCCACGCAGGACCGGATCGTCGGCACCTCCGCGCCGGTGAGCAGCGTATAGCCGATTGCCGCCGCCGCGCCCGCCAGCGCCGCGATCATCGGCAGTCGGACGCGCAGCGCCAGCGTCGGGCTGAGCGCGAGCAGCCGCATCACGATCAGCATCGTCGCCGCCACCGCGGCGGTGATGTGCAACCCACTCACCGAGAGCAGATGCGCCAGCCCAGCCTTACGCATCGCATCCGAATCGTCCTGCGTGATCGCGCCCATGTCGCCGGTCGCGAGTGCGGAGGCGATGCCGCCCGCGCTGCCGGGGATCTTCGATTCGATATGCGCCGAAAGGCTGGCGCGCAGCCCCGATCCCGGCGCCCCGGCCGCCACCAGCCGCACCGGCGCGAAGCCGCGCCCGGTCGCGCCGATCCGCGCGAACCAGGCGGCTTGCGCGAAATCATAGGCGCCGGGCACGGTCGGGGGGGCCGGCGGCATCAACCGCGCACGCAGCGCCACCACCGCGCCCGGCGTCACGCCCCGGGGCGCGTCGGCGGTGGCGAGGTTCACGCGTACGCGCGCCGGCAGCGCGACCGGTTCGCCGTCCACGCCCGTCGCACCGGCGCGCGGCGCCAGCGTCAGCCGCACGAGGTCGCGCGCTGGCAGCGGCTCGACGCGCTCCACCATGCCGGCGAAGCTGGCGATGGCGGGCGCGCCGAGCACCGGGGCGGCGACACGCTCCGCGCGCGCCCAGATCAGCATCGCCCCCAAGGCCGCCATCAACAGCGCGATCGCCGCCGCCCGCGCCGCGCGCCCGCCCCGGCCGACCGCCAACGCCATGAGGCCGAGACCGAGCATCGCCAGCACCGCCGCCGTCCATGCCGCCGCATCGGGCAGCGCGTACCACGCCGCCACCCCGGCCCCCATCGCGACCGGCACCCACAAGGCGAGCTGGTCGCGCTCCGCCTCCAGCCAGCGTTCGAGCGCATCGCCCGCCCGCGCGCCGAATTGTCGGCGCGAAACGCGCATGCTAGGGGCTGCCGCGGCGAAAGAGGCCATCGATCAAACAGTCTGGGAGTAGGCGCGCTTGAGCGCAACCGATACCGATACCGGGATTGGCGGAGCCCCGTCCGCCGCCGCCCCCAACGCCGCGGTCGTCACCCGCTTCGCGCCGTCGCCGACGGGCTATCTGCATCTGGGCGGCGGCCGCACGGCGCTGTTCAACTGGCTCTATGCGCGCGCGAACGGCGGCAAGTTCCTGCTGCGGATCGAGGACACCGATCGCAAACGCTCCACGCAGGAGGCGATCGACGCCATTCTCGACGGCATGGACTGGCTGGGCCTCGCGCCCGACGAGCCGCCCGTCTATCAGGCCGCGCGTGCCGAGCGCCATGCCGAGGTCGCGCATGCTATGGTCGCGAACGGTCATGCCTATCGCTGCTACATGACCCAGGACGAACTGACCGCGATGCGCGCCGAGGCGGAGGCGGCAAAGAAGCCGCTGCGCATCCGCAGCCCTTGGCGCGACCGCGCGCCAAACGCAGCGCCCGATGGCGCGCCCTATGTGGTCCGCCTGAAGGCACCGACCGAGGGCGCAACGACGATCGTCGATCGCGTGCAGGGCGCGGTGACTGTGCAGAATGCCGAGCTGGACGATCTCGTCCTGCTGCGTTCGGATGGCACGCCCACCTATATGCTGGCAGTGGTGGTCGACGATCACGACATGGGCGTGACTCACGTGATCCGCGGCGACGACCATCTCAACAACGCGTTCCGCCAATTGCCCATCATCCGCGCGATGGGCTGGCCCGAGCCGGTCTATGCGCACATCCCGCTGATCCACGGATCGGATGGCGCAAAGCTCAGCAAGCGTCACGGCGCGGTGGGGATCGACGCCTATCGCGACGCACTCGGCATCCTGCCCGAGGCGATGGACAATTATCTGCTGCGCCTCGGCTGGGGGCATGGCGATGACGAGATCATCAGCCGGGATCAGGCGATCGCCTGGTTCGATCTGTCGGGCGTGGGCAAGAGCCCCTCGCGCTTCGATCTGAAGAAGCTCGAAAATCTCAACGGCCATTATATTCGCGAGGCGGATGATTCGCGGCTCGCGGCGCTCGTCGCCGCGCGGATCGGCCGGCCGGATACGGTCGACCTGCTTGCCCGCGCGATGCCGTCGATGAAGCCGCGCGCGGCCAATCTGAACGCGCTGGCGGACGGCGCCGCCTTCCTCTTCGCCACGCGACCGCTCGCGATCGATGCCGATGCGGCCCCGCTGCTGGAGGGCGACGCGCCGGCGACGCTGGGGGCGCTGCACGCCGCGCTTGACGCGGTGCACCACTGGGATACGGAGGCGCTCGAAGACGCGGTACGCCGGGTGGCGGAAGAGCGGGGCTTGAAGCTCGGCCAGGCTGCCCAGCCGCTCCGCGTCGCGCTGACGGGACGCAGGACGTCGCCCGGCATCTTCGACGTGCTCGCATTGCTCGGGCGCGACGAGAGCCTGGCCCGGATCGCCGACCGGATGGCTCCGTAAAGCGAGGAAGGATCACGATCATGAGCGACGCAGCCAAACTGTCCCTCGACGGCAAGGACTTCGAATATCCGGTCCTGTCGGGCACGATCGGCCCCGATGTGGTCGATATCCGCAAGATGTATGGCCAGACCGGCGCGTTCACCTATGATCCGGGCTTCACCTCGACGGCGAGCTGCCGCTCGGAAATCACCTATATCGACGGTGACGAGGGCGTGCTGCTCCACCGCGGCTATCCGATCGGCGAGCTGGCGGAACAGTCGAACTTCATGGAGGTGTGCCACCTCCTGCTGAACGGCGAACTGCCCACCGCCGACGAACTCGACGCCTTCACGGGCACGATCACGCGTCACACCATGGTGCACGAGCAGCTCGCGACCTTCTTCCGCGGGTTCCGCCGCGATGCGCATCCGATGGCGATCATGTGCGGCGTGGTCGGCGCGCTTAGCGCCTTCTACCATGATTCGACCGACGTCCACGATCCGGTACAGCGCACCATCGCCTCGCACCGGCTGATCGCCAAGATGCCGACGCTGGCGGCGATGGCTTACAAGTACAGCCTGGGCCAGCCCTTCCTCTATCCCGACAATTCGCTCAGCTACACGGGCAATTTCCTGCGCATGACGTTCGGCGTACCCGCCGAGCCCTATGTCGTGAACCCGGTGATCGAGCGCGCGATGGACCGGATCTTCATCCTCCACGCCGATCACGAGCAGAACGCCTCGACCTCGACCGTCCGCCTCGCCGGATCGTCGGGCGCGAACCCGTTCGCATGCATCGCGGCCGGCATCGCCTGCCTGTGGGGGCCCGCGCATGGCGGCGCGAACGAAGCCGCGCTCAACATGCTGCGCGAGATCGGCACGGTCGATCGCATCCCGGAATATATCGCGCGCGCCAAGGACAAGAACGATCCGTTCCGCCTGATGGGCTTCGGCCACCGCGTGTACAAGAATTACGATCCGCGTGCGACCGTGATGCAGCAGACGGTGCGCGAGGTGTTCGCCGAGCTGAAGGTCAATGATCCCGTGTTCGACGTGGCGTTGCAGCTCGAGGAACTGGCGCTCAACGATCCCTATTTCGTCGAGAAGAAGCTGTTCCCGAACGTCGATTTCTATTCGGGCGTGATCCTGTCGGCGATCGGCTTCCCGACGTCCATGTTCACCGTGCTCTTCGCGCTCGCCCGCACCGTCGGCTGGGTCGCGCAGTGGAACGAGATGATTACCGATCCCGACCAGAAGATCGGCCGGCCGCGTCAGCTCTACACCGGCCCGACGCAGCGCGAATATGTGCCGGCGGACAAGCGGTGATGGCACGCCTCCGGCCGATCCTGATCGTCATCGGCGTGCTGGCCACGCTGATGGGATTGCTCTGGATCGGCCAGGGGCTGGGTTACGTCCATTGGCCCGCCTCGAGCTTCATGCTCGAACAGCGGGCCTGGGCGGATCGCGGTGCGGCACTCGCGGTGATCGGGTTGGCGCTAATACTCGCCGCGCGCCGGATCGGCCGCCGGTAACGTGAGGGTGAAGCGCGCGCCTTCGCCGGGCGCGCTTTCCACATCGAGATCGCCGCCCATCGCGCGCGCGAGCCGCCGGGCGATATAGAGGCCGAGGCCGTTGCCACCGACTTCGCTGGTGTCGACCCGCTCGAACTTCTCGAAGATTCGCGCCTGATCGTCGGGCGCGATCCCCTTG
Organism: Sphingomonas sp. GC_Shp_6; assembly: GCF_026540835.1. Taxonomy (NCBI): domain Bacteria; kingdom Pseudomonadati; phylum Pseudomonadota; class Alphaproteobacteria; order Sphingomonadales; family Sphingomonadaceae; genus Sphingomonas; species Sphingomonas sp. GC_Shp_6. The sequence continues at coordinate 216,697 of NZ_JALNUO010000004.1, forward strand.
CCCCGGTCGGTCACCGTCGCGATAGCCTGCCCGCGCGCGCGCGCGACGGCCACGTCGACCGACGCGCCCGGTGGCGAATAGCGCACGGCATTGCCGATCAGGTTGACGAGGATTTGGAGCGTCCGGCGGAAATCGCCCTGCGCCGACAGCCCGTCGCCCGCCGCCGGGCGGCTGATCGTCACCCCGGCATCGGCGGCGCGCACCGACAACAGGCCGGCGGCGCGGCGCGCCACATCGGCCAGGTCGATCGGCTCGACGGGGAGCGCGAAATCGCGGCGCTCGATCGCCTGGAGATCGACCAGATCGTCGACCAGCCCCAGAAGGTGGCGCCCCGCCCCCGCGATATCGGCGGCGTAATCGACATAATCCTGGCGCAGCGGGCCGTCGGCCTGCGCGTTGATGCTGTCCGCATTGGCGATGATCCGCGCGAGCGGGGAGCGCAGCACCTTGTCCAGCCCTTCGGTGAAGGTGGTGGATAGTGGCGCAGGCTCGGGCTGCGGCGGCGCGGCGAGCGCAGTCTCCGCCATCCGCACCGACCCGGAAAAGCCGGCGAACGCGCCGTGCGCATCCTGCCGCACCACGGCCGAGAGGACCAGGGGCCGCCCCGAACCCTTCAGCCGCGCAGGCTGCGCATCGAGCGGCCGGTGGCGGGCAAGCGAATCGATCAGCGGGATCGCCTCGCCATCATCGGTGTCGAGCGCGAACAGCGCGGTCAGCGGGCGGCCGAGCAGCGCCAGCGCGTCGAAGCCGTGCCGCGGCCCCGCATCGAGGCTGAGAAAGGTGAGGCGCAACGCCGCGTCCGTCTCCCAGCGCCAGTCGGCATCGGCATGCTGGAAATCCAGTTCGGCCTGCGCGCCACGCGGGCCGCTCCGCCACGGCTGGAGCTCGCGCCAGCCGCTGACCGACAGCCGGATGAGGTCGCCCTGCGGCTGCGCGCGCACCCATAGATCGATATCCGCCTCGTCGTCCGACACGATCACACCGCGCGACACCACGATCCCCAACCGCCGCGCCAGCCGCGCGATCGTCGCGAGCTGCGGCACCGCCAGCGCCTCGCCCACCGTGCCGCCGGCGCGCGCGTTCAGCGTCACGATGGCGGGATCGGCGTCGAGCAGATGGCCATCGGCATCGACTACGGCATGCGCGACGGGATGGGCGATCGGTGCGTTCATGGCGTCTCACAACGTGCGAGCGAGTCGATCGCCTCGCGAAAGTCCCGGTGGAGCGCGAGCGGGCCCAGCGCCATGCGGGCGACATGGGGGTCCACCGCAGCGATGTCGTCCAGCGCATCGGCGAAGGCCTCGATGTCGCGGCGCGGATCGGCTTCGGAAAGCGCGAGCGCCACGCGTGCCAGCGTCTCGCGCCCGCACGCCACCGCGCGCAGCGCCAGCCACAGCCGCTCGCCCTCGGGCTCGATCATCAGCGCGCGGACGGCGTCGTAATCATAGCCGAGCGCATGGCCCAGCAGCGCCGCGAACAACGCCGGCTGCCGATCGCCGAGCGAGTCGGTCAGCAACATGGCGAGCTCCTCGGGCGCGGCATCGATCGCCGCGGCTAGGCGCATCGCCACCGCCTCGACGCGCTCGCCCTCGTCATGCGCCCCCAGGCTGCGCTGCGCCGCCTCGGCGAGCGCATGGTCGACCGCGCCGTCATCGTCGCTGCGCAGCGCCGCCGCCACCCACCAGACCAGGCGGTGATGAAGCTCGGCGGGCAGTTCGTTCGGCGCGACCGTCCCGCCGATGTTCGCCGAGCGCCGGCGCGACTGGGCGGCGAGCAGCGCGGACGCGGTGGCCGCCACGATCGTATCCGGCCCCTCGATCAGCCGCACGAGCAGGCTCGCCTCGTCGGGGCCACCCACCGCCGACGGCAGCGCGTCGCCGAGCAGATCCTGGCGGACGCGCGCGATCAGCTCGTCCATCAGCGCACGGTCGCGCAGCAGCCCCGCGCGCGTCAGCCGCTGAGCGATATCGCCGCGCGCCTTCAATACCGCCTCGCCCAGCGCGGGCGCACCGCGCGTGGCGAGCAGGCGCGCGGCGTGGCGGCGGATATCAAATGCCAGCCCCTCGATCAGCGCATTCAGCAGCCGCGCGATCATCGCCCGCGTCCGATCGTCGAGCCGATCCGAATCGGCGAGGAAATAATCCGCGATCGCACCGGACAGTCGCGCATCGGCGCGCGATCGGGCGGCGCGCACGCGGACCGGGGCGCTGGCGCCGCGCGGCTCTGAGGTGTCTGGTTCGACCGACATGCGTCCTGCTAGCCGCTCCGTCGTTAAAACGACACTAAGCCTTTGTGCGCAAATCCTCGATCGCTCCCGCCAGCGTCGCCGCCGCGTAGAGCGCGGCCAGCGCGAGCCCGACGCGGGGCAACCCGAGAAGCGCGGCGAGCGCCACGATCAGCAGATAGCCGCCGGGGCTGCCCCAGGCGAGCCAGCGGCGCGCCGGCCGGATCGCGCGCTCCGCCAGCGCACCCGCGATCACCAGCGCCAGCGCGATCACGCGCGCCGCGCCGTCGCCGCTGACGGCGCTCTGATGGAAGCCGAGCAGCAAAGCCGCGAGTGCCGGCAACACCCCCGCGGCGATCCGCATCGCCGGTGCGCTCGCCTCGTCGCGCAGGTCGCCGATGGTCGCGCCGAGCGCGAGGCCGATACTGCCGACCAGTGCCAGCAGCAGACCGGTCGCGACAAACCCCAGGCCAATCGCGCCGAGGCTCACTACACCGATCGCGCCGGCGGTCACGCCCAACACCGCGCCGCCGATCCGCCGCGCGACCAGCGGCGGCAGCGCGAGCCGCATCGCGGGCGCCGCGACATAGCGGTCGAACCAGCCGCGCCGATCGGACACCGTCGCCGTCAACGCCGCACGGCCCCGCCGATCGAGCCCCAGCGCGCCCTGTTCGATGCCGTGCCCGGCGCGCATCACCGATCGCGGCAGCGCGATGACCTGCGCCGGGGTCTGCGCCGCCACGCGGATCAGCGTCGCCTGGAAATCATAGTCGCGCGGTAGCGCCGCGACCTCGCCGATGCGCGCCGCATCCAGCCGCGCCGCGCCCGCCCAGGCAAGACCGCCGCCGACGCGCTCATAGCCGTGCGCGGCGTCGTCTTCGTCCACCACGAGCAACGCATCGCCGCCTTCGGCCGCCAGCCCGTCGCCTGCCAGCAACGCCACCGCGGCCTGGCTGGTGACGAGCCCGTCGGCGAGCATCAGCACGCGCGCCAGCGGATGGAGCCGCTCCGCCGCTTCCGCCGCCGACCGCACCGGATCGACCGCGACGCCGCGCCGACCGATCCGGCTGATCGCGCCCAGCAATTCGGGGGTGAGCCGCGACACGACGACGACGATCTGCGCGGCCCCCGCCGCGATCAGCAGCCGCGCCTGATATTCGATCAACGTCACGCCGCCGAACGGCAGCGTGGCGGTAAGGGTGGCGGGCCGATCTTCGGCATCGTGGGTCGCGAACAGCAGGCCGGCAATCATGGAGCGGCTGTTAAGCATTTCGGCCCGCGGTGCATAGAGTCCGATGCGCCCTGCCGCGTGATCCCGCGTGATCGGCGGTTACAGCCGCGCCACCGCCCGTTTCAATTTCGCGAGCACCGCACGGTCGTGCACCGGCGCTGCCGCCGCTTCACCGGCCAGCGCCATCAGCCGCACCGCGCCGAAGCTCGCGGCGAGCCCCTTCAGCCGAAAGGCGGCAACGCGCCACGCATCGCCCGATTCCGCGTGCGCCATCGCCGCGAGCGCGAGTTCGGCGCTGTCACGAAACGCCAGGCGCAGCTCAGCGATCAGCGCGGGCGCATCGCCCACCGCGGCCGCCAGCGCGGCATCGATTGCTCCGGGATCATAGGCCATCGCCGCATCCTGCACCGGACAGCCTTAAGGCATGGTTGCGCAGGCGTTCCCCGCCCCGGAAATTCATGGTAAACGCCGCCGGGGCTATCAGGGGGTTCGTACGATCGTGGACATGCGTGCCGAACTGGGCGAGCCGTCGATGTCCGACGCGCGGTTCGATCCCGTCCTCGATCTGGCGAACGAGCCCTATGCCGAACCGGTGTACGACGAACCCGAATCCGTGCCCCCGCCCCGGTGGATCGCGCCGCTGGCCGCGGCATCGCTCGCGCTCGGCTGGGTCGCCGCGATGGTCTGGCTCAGCCGCGGCCGGCTGGCGGCGCTCGATGCGGTGGCGCTGACCGAATTCCTGGCCGCGCTGGCGGTCGTTCCGGCGCTTATCGGCATTCTCTGGCTGCTGGCGCAGCGCACGAGCCGGGCCGAGGCGCGGCGTTTCAGTGCGACCGCCCGCGGCATGCGTGCCGAAGCGGAAAGCCTGGAGCGGAGCGCGGCCGGGATCGCACGCGCGCTCGATAGCAACCGCCGCGCGCTGGCCGAACAGATCACGCAATTGATGGCAACGGGCGAGGCCGCGCAGGATCGCTTCGCCACGATCGGCCGCGCGCTGGGGCAGGAGATCGCCGAGGCCGATGCGCATACCGCGCGGCTGACGGCGGCCGCGACCGACGCGCAGGCCAGTCTGGGCGTGCTGCTCGCCTCGCTGCCGCGCGCGCAGGGCGAGATCGAAGCGGTCACCATCGCGCTCGACCAGGCGGCGCTGTCGGCGGGCGAACATGCCGCCGCGCTCGACGCACAGCTCGTGGCACTCGCCGAACGCGGGCGCGAGGCCGAGGCGCTGGCGGGCGGCGCGGCACAGCGACTGGCCGCGCACATCGTCCGCATGGAGGCGACGAGCGAGACGGCCGGCGCGCGGCTCGAGGCGGTCACCGGCGACATGGCGAGCGCCGTCGACGCGCTGATGGACCGCACCGCCGATGCGGTGGACCAGGCGCGCCACGGCATCGCCGTTCAGGGCGATGCGATGCTCGCGATGCTGGGCGCCAATCAGGCGACGCTCGACCATGCGATGCGCGACGGCGCCGAGGCGCTCGCGGCGCGGATGACTGCCGCCGAGGCGGTGATCGAGCGGATCGGCGAGCGGCTGGAGTCGCAGCGCGTGGCCGGCGACGCGATGGTCGGCGACCTCGAAGGCGGGATCGCGCGCGTCGAACGCCAGATCGATTCGCTCCACCATCAGGGAATCGACCGGTCGCAGATGCTCGCGGCCTCGATCAGCGCGCTCGGCGGATCGGCGGAGGCGATGACCGAAGCGCTGCGCGCCGGCGACACGATGGCGACGCGGACGATCGGCACGACCGAAACCTTGCTCATCGCGCTCGACGCCGCGGCGCGCGAGATCGACGAGACGCTGCCCGACGCACTCGCCCGGCTCGACCAGCGCGTGGGCGCCAGCCGCGCGATCGTGGTGCAGGCGCGGCCCGAACTGCTCGCGCTGGTGACGGCGGCGGAAAGCACGCACGACGCGATCGAGGCAATCGCCGGCGTGATCGGCGAGCAGCGCCGCACGCTCGATCACCTGTCCGCCACGCTGCTGACGACGCTGACCACCGGGCGCAGCAAGGCCGACGCGATCGGCCATATGGTGGACGAGACGATCGAGCGCACCGAACGCTTCGCGGAGGAGGCCGCGCCCAAGCTGATCGACGCCCTGCTCCGCGTCCGCGACACCGCGTCGGCGGCGGCGGACAAGGCGCGCGAGACGCTCGCCGACGTGATCCCGGAGGCCGCCGCCGCGTTGGAGGGCGCCGCCGCGCAGGCGATGCGCCGAGTCACCGGCGACACCGTCGAGCGTCAGGTCCGCGCGATCGGCGATGCGACGAACGCCGCGGTCGATGCGGCGACGCGCGCGACCGCGCGGCTCGCCGCCGAGGTGCAGACGATCGCCGATCACAGCGCGATCCTCGAAACGCGCGTCGAGGATGCGCGGATCGAACGCGAGGAGGCGGATCGCGATACGTTCGCGCGGCGCGCCTCGCTGCTGATCGAATCGCTCAACTCCGCCTCGATCGACATCACCAAGAACCTGTCGATCGAGGTGTCCGACAGCGCCTGGGCCGCCTATCTCAAGGGCGACCGCGGGGTGTTCACCCGGCGTGCGGTGCGGATCCTCGACGCGGGCGACGCGCGCGACATCGCGCGCTTCTACGACGACGATGCGGGCTTTCGCGAGTCGGTGAACCGCTACATCCACGATTTCGAATCGATGCTGCGCGGCGTGCTGGCGCAGCGCGACGGCTCTCCGCTGGGCGTTACCCTGCTTTCGTCCGATATGGGCAAATTGTACGTGGCGCTGGCTCAGGCGATCGAACGGCTGCGATAGGCCTCGTCGCGCAGCGCATCCACGAAGCGGTCGGTGGACGAGCGGAGATCGCGCGCATTGGCCGACAGCGCCGATGCGCTTCGCCGCACCTCGGCCGATAACAGGTTCGCGGTGGTGACGACGGCGGCCACCCCGCCGACGCGCTGCTCGATATGGTCCGCGCTGGCGGTCGCCCGCGCGGCGCTTTCGCCGATCGCCTCGACATAGCCGCGCTGGTCGATCGTCGCGAGCGCGATCCCGCCCGCCGCCTGCGCCACCTCGGCCACGACGCCGGTCACCGTCTTCATCGCCGCGGTCGACGATCCGACGCCGGTGCGGATCGTCTCCAGCAGCATTCCGATCTGCCCGCTCGCGCGTGCGGCGTCGCCGGCCAGCGACTTCACCTCGTTGGCGACCACCGCAAAACCGCGCCCCGCTTCGCCGGCGCGTGCCGCCTCGATCGTGGCGTTCAGGGCGAGCAGGTTGGTCTTGCTGGCAATGCGCCGGATTTCCTCGAGAAACGTCCCGATCCGCTCCGCCTGTTCGCGCAGCAGCGCGATCGTCTCGCCGCCACCGAGGCCACAATCATGCGCGGTGCGCGTGAGCGTGTCCTGCCGCTCGGCCGCGATCGCGATCGTCCCGACCGATTGGCCGAGATCGGCGATCGATGCCGCGACCTGGCGGATGTCGGCCGTAGCCGCCGCCGCGCCGACCGCCGCGGCGCTCGCCTGTTGGCCGGCATCGCCCGCAAGCTCGTTCAGATGGATCGCCGACCCCTCGAGCTGCGCGGCGGCGGCCTCCATGGCCACCACCACGCCCGCTACGCTTGCCTCGAACTGGGCGGCGACCTCCTCGACCTCGGCGCGGCGCCGCAGATTGGCGTCGGCCTCGATCGTGTCGGACCGGCTGCGCTCGGACAGCGCCATCGCTTCCGCGTCGCGCGCCTGACGCAGCGCATCGCGCGCGATCAACCGCTCGGCATCGGCCTCGGCCGCCGACACCCGGCTCGCCACGACTGCGGCCCCCTGGCCGTTCAGCAGGCGTTCTAGCCAAAGCGTCACGCACCCCAGGATCCCGCACTGGAGGATCACCGCGAGCGCATGAAACAGCACGCGTGCGAAATTGCCCGATCCGGCGAACACCCAGCTCGGCACCAGCCATTCCAGCAGCAGATGATGGACCGCGATCAGCGTCGAGGCGATGGCGATCGGCTTCCAGTCGCACAGCACCGTCAGCGCGGCGAGCGCGACGAAGAAATACATGTGCCCGTCCATCTGCCACGCCTGGCCCTGCAGCACATAGACGAGCAGCGCGGGCATCGAGGCGGCCAGCGTTCCCACGATCGCGCGGGCCTCGGCATCGTACCGGCCGCGCAGCGCGACCCAGCTCGGCACGAGATTGAGCGCGCATCCGACCAGCGCGACGCCGCCTGCCGAGTCGTGCCCGAGCGCCATGCTCGTCAGGACGAGCACCAGGAGCGTGGCCCACCCCGCGACCGCGATCCCCGCCACCCCGCGCTGCCGCAGTTGATCGATCGGTGCGATCGGGGCGCGCCGATCGACCATCACGGGATCGACCCCGGTGAGATCTGCGAGGGCCGGATGGGACAAAGCGGGGGCAAGCGCGATCATGCCGGCGTTCCCGTTCCGCAACCGGCCGGCGGCGCCGCGACCAGCAATACGCCGATCCTGCGGAGCGCGCCGCGCAACCCGTCATCGCCTCCGCGCAGCACGATCCAGCCGGCCAAAGGCCCGGTGCCGATCAATTGCGCGCCATGGTGCGTCGCGATGCGGACGATCCCGTCCGCCGCAGCGTCGGACAGAGGCACCGCCAGCAGCGCCGCATCGGGCGCCGGCTGGACGGCCAGCGCGAACAGACCGCTGATCGTCACCGCCCCCTGAAGGGCAAACAGGACCGGAAGGGAGCATCGCATCCGCCCTTCATGCCCGTCACAGGTAAAATCCGCGTAAATCAATCCGCTAGAGTTTGATGGCGTTACTTTATTCCGCCCGCCCCGAGCTAGTCGAAGGGCCTGTTCAGAATGCAAAGGCGCGCGCAGAAAGCGTGCTTCGACAAGCTCAGCACGAACGGATTTCGTGATCCGATCAAGCTCATATCACTCCGCTCTAAACTGCGACGGGCATTTCCGTCACCGGGCGAGCGCCCGCTGCGCCCCGAAGAAATCGAACGACAGCGGCGTGATCCATTCGAAGTGATAGTTCACCTGGAACAGCACGAACAGGATCGTCGCCACCAACGTCACGCGCTTCGCCAATCGCCTCATGTCGAACTCATGGGGCGCGCTCTCCGCCTGACCGGGGATGTGTTCGCCGCCCACCTCGTCCGTCGTACGGACGCCGAACGGCAGGACGAGGAACACCGAAAACGCCCAGAACAGGACGTAGATCGCGACCGCCGACGTCCAGCGCATTGCCGCCCGCCCCGCCTCAGGCCTGGATCATCAGGACGTCGACGATCGGCTTCTTCCCCGTCCAGCGCACCGCGACCTTGCGCACCGCCAGCCGGATCGCCTCGCGCATCTTTTCGGTGTCGCGCGGGCCGCCGCGCTGCGTGGCGCGCACCGCATCGACCGCCTCGACCAGAAATGCCGCGCGATCCTCCTCGACCGGCACGCCCTGCACGCGCACCTCGGGATCGCCGATCAACTGGCCGCCCCGGGTCGCCAGCGCGACCGAGATCTGGCCGTTGATCGCGATCCGGCGACGCTCGTTGATCGAATTGCCGTCGGCGGGCAGGATCACGTCGCCGTCGAGCACCAGCCGGCCGATCGCCGCCGTGCCGATCTTCTTGGCCGGGCCCGGTGCCAGCCGGATCACGTCGCCATTGGTCTGCACGAAGCTCTGCGGCACGCCCTCGGTGTTGCCGAAGCGCGCATGCTCCATCAGGTGCCGCATCTCGCCATGCACGGGCACCAGCACGTCGGGCCGGATCCAATCGTACATCTGCGCGAGTTCGGGGCGGCCCGGATGGCCCGAGACATGGACGTGCGCCTGGCGCTCGGTGACGAGGAACACGCCCCGGCCGGCCAGCGTGTTCTGGATGCGGCCGATAGCCACTTCGTTGCCGGGGATCTGCTTGGAGGAGAAGATCACCGTGTCGCCCTGTTCGAGCGTGATGGTGTGGCTGCCGTCGGCCACGCGCGCGAGCGCGGCGCGCGGCTCACCCTGCCCGCCCGTCGCCACGATCAGCACCTTGTTGCGCGGCAGCCGCATCGCCGTCTCGGGATCGACCGTCTCGGGGAAATCCTTGAAATAGCCGCAGGCGCGGCCAACCTTCAGGATCCGATCGAGCGAACGGCCGGTGACGCACAGCTTGCGTCCCGTCTCCTTGGCGACCTCGCCCAGCGTTACCAGCCGCGCCGCGTTCGATGCGAACGAGGTGACGAGCACGCGCCCCTTGGCCTTGGCGACCGATTCCGCCAGCCCCTTGCGCACGCTGCTCTCGGATCCCGAGGCGTCGGCGTTGAAGATGTTGGTCGAATCGCACACCAGCGCGTCGATGCCCTCGTCGCCGATCGCGGCGAGCTGCGCGGCGGTGGCGGGGTTGCCGATCACCGGCGCGGCGTCGATCTTCCAGTCGCCGGTGTGGAACACGCGGCCGTGCGGCGTATCGATCAGCAGGGCATTGGCCTCGGGGATCGAATGCGACATCGGCACGAACTGAAAACCGAACGGCCCCACCTTGAAGTCGGTGCCGGGCTCGATCACGCGCAGCTTCACGCGGTTGGCGATGCCCTCCTCCTCCAGCTTTCCGCGGATCAGCCCCGCGGTGAAGGGCGTGGCATAGAGCGGGACGCCCAGATCCTCGGCCAGATAGGGCAGCGCGCCGATATGATCCTCATGGCCGTGGGTCAGCACGATGCCGACCAGATCATCCAGCCGTTCCTCGATGAATTGCAGATCGGGCAGGATCACGTCGATGCCGGGATAGCCCGGATCGGCGAAGGTGATGCCGAGATCGACCATCACCCATTTGCCTTCGGTGCCATAGAGGTTGACGTTCATGCCGATTTCGCCCGAACCGCCGAGCGCACAGAAGAGAAGTTCGTTCTTGGGAGTCATTCTTTGCTTTCTAGGAAATGATGTTGCGCCCGCGGGCCATCACGGCGCGAGCGCTGCCGTCTCGATATGGGCGCGATCCCACAGCATCGCCAGCCCCTGTATGGTCAGATCGGGCTCGATCGCGTCGAACACGTCGGTCTGTTTTTCGAAAAGCGTGGCCAATCCGCCGGTTGCGATCACTTTCACCGGCCGGCCCACTTCGGATTTCATGCGGTGTACCAGCCCCTCGATCATCGCGACATAGCCCCAATAGATGCCGATGTGCATCTGCGACGCCGTGTTACGGCCGATCACGCTGGTCTCTTCGGGCGCTTCGATCGCGATCCGCGGCAATTTGGCGGCCGCCGTGACAAGCGCATCGAGCGACAGGTTGATGCCCGGCGCGATGATCCCGCCCTTGTAGGCGCCTGAATAGTCGACCAGATCGAACGTCGTTGCGGTGCCGAAATCGATCACGATCAGGTCGCCCGCATGGAGCGCATGCGCCGCGATCGTGTTCACCGCGCGGTCGGCGCCGAGCGATGCAGGCTCGTCGACATCGATCGCGATGCCCCATTCGACCGCACCCCGCCCTGCGATCAGCGCCGCGCGGCCGAAATATTTGGTCGCCAACACCTCCAGATTGTGGAGTGCGCGCGGCACGACGGTGGCAATGATGACGCCGTCGACCACGCCGCGATCATAGCCGGCGAGCGTCAGCAACTGGCTGAGCCACACGGCATATTCGTCCGCGGTGCGCCGCGGATCGGTGGCGATCCGCCAGCGCGCCTTGACGAGCCCCGTGTCCACGAGCGCGAACACGACATTGGTGTTGCCGGCATCGATCGCGAGCAGCATCGGCGTCAATCCTTCGGTTCGTGCGGGTCGGCTCGAGCGCCGCGCCACCGCGTCCGGTCGGCCGGCGCCGCGCTCATGCCAGAAACACGTCGGCGGCGTGGACGATGCGCCGTCCACCATCCGAAAGGCGGAGTAGCAGCGCACCGCTCGCGTCGAGCCCGTCGAACGCGCCGGTTACCGCATCGCCATCGGGCAGGTTCACGCCAAGCGCGGTGCCGATCGGGTGCGCGCGCTCGAGCCAGCGGCTGCGCACCGGGGCGAGCCCCTCCGCGCGCCATGCCGCGATCCAGCGGCCCATCGTCTCCGCAAGCGATTCCAATAGCTTGGCCGGCGTAACATCCACGCCATGTGCGGCCAGGCTGGTGGTCGGCCGATCGGGCAGATCGGGGTGGTGCGCCAGGTTGACGCCGATCCCAATCACGACAGAGTCCCCGGCCCGTTCCAGCAGGATGCCCGAAACCTTGACGGCGTCGATCAACAAATCGTTGGGCCATTTGAGCCGTGCCGCGACCGTCCGGCCCTGCGATCGCGCGACGATGTCCACCGCCTCCTCGAGCGCCACCGCGGCCACCAGCGCCAGCGTCGGTGCGGGCGGATCGGTGGGTCGCAGCCGCACCAGATGGCTCGCATAGAGATTGCCCGCCGGCGACGCCCAATCCCGCCCGAGCCGTCCGCGTCCCGCGCTTTGCCGCTCGGCGCGCAGCCACAGCCCGTCCTCGGCGCCGGACGCGGCCAGGTCGCGCAGGTCGGCGTTGGTCGATCCGGTATCCGCGACCGTGCGGACGATACTCAGAACAGTGCGCGTGCCGCTGTCATGCTCCACGCCCCCAGGAAAGGTATCGCCAGATAGCCGATCGGCGAGTTGAACAGCGCCGCCAGCGCGATCAGCCCGCCCTCGACCCGGTTGTCGAGCCGCGCGAAGTCGGCGCCCGGCTCGTCGAAATACATCGTCTTCACCACGCGCAGATAATAATAGGCGCCGATCACCGAGGCCGCGATGCCCACCACCGCCAGCGGAAACAGCCCGGCGGCGACCGCGGCGTGGAACACCGCGAACTTGGCGTAGAAGCCGAACAGCGGCGGGATGCCGGCCAGGCTGAACATGAAGATCGCCAGCGCCGCCGCGAGCCCCGGCCGCGTCCGCGACAGGCCGGAGAGCGCCGCGATGTCTTCCACCGGCGTGCCGTCGGGCGCGCGCATCTGGAGGACGATCAGGAACGAACCGAGCGTCATCGCGACATAGATCGTCAGGTACATCAGCACCGACGCCGCACCCTCGGGCGTGCCCGCCGCCAGGCCGACGAGCGCAAAGCCGACATTGTTGATCGACGAATAGGCGAGCAGCCGCTTGATGTTGGTCTGCCCGATCGCCGCCACCGCGCCGAGCACGATCGAGGCCAGCGCGGCGAAGATCACGATCTGGCGCCACTGGTCGGCCGCGGGCCCCATCGCCCCGACCGCAACGCGCACCGCGAGGCCCATTGCCGCGACCTTGGGCGCGGAAGCGAAGAAGGCGGTGACCGGCGTCGGCGCGCCCTCGTACACGTCGGGCGTCCACATGTGGAACGGCACTGCCGAGATCTTGAACGCGATGCCCGCGAACACGAAGACCAGCCCGAACAACAGGCCGAGCGACCGCGAGCCCGCATAGGCCTGCGCGATGCCGCTGAAGAGCGTCGTACCGGCAAAACCGTAGACGAGGCTGATCCCATAGAGCAGAATCCCGCTCGCCAGCGCGCCGAGCACGAAATATTTGAGCCCCGCCTCCGCCGAACGCTGGTCCTGCCGCATGAAGCTCGCGAGCACATAGGCCGCCAGACTTTGGAGTTCGAGCCCGACATAGAGCGTCAGCATGTCGCCCGCCGACACCATCATTCCCATGCCCGCCGCGGACAACAGGATCAGCACCGGATATTCGGGCTTCAGATCGTCACCCGCAGTGCGGCGGAAGAAATCGGGCGCCATCATGATCGCCACCCCCGACGCGATATAGATCAGCACCTTGGCGAAGGCGGCGAACGCATCGGCACGGTAGAGGCCGCCGAACGCCGAGGCGCCGGACGATGCCGGCCCCACCAGCGCGATCCCCGCTCCTGCCAGCACGAAGACCGAGGCGATCGAAACCACGCGGGTCGAGCCCTGCCCGCCCCAGGCGGACACGAGCATCAGCGCGATCGCCCCGAGCGCCAGCACGAGTTCGGGCAGCGTCATCGCCAGATTTGCGGCGTAATCCATCAGTGCGCCTCCGCATGCGCGTCAGGCGTGGTGGGATGGCCGGATGTCGGCCGGGAGTCGCTCGGCGGCGTCGCGCGGTCGACCCGCGCGAGCAGCACGCCGATATCCTTGCGCATCGGGCTGAGAAAACTTTCGGGATAGACGCCCATCCACAGCACGACCGCCGCGATCGGTGCCAGCAGCCACAGCTCGCGGCTCGAGAGATCGGCCATGCCGCGCACCTCGTCCGAGCGGATCTCGCCGAACGCGACGCGACGGTAGAGGAACAGCATATAGGCGGCACCCAGGATGATGCTTGTCGTGCACAGCAGCGCGATCCAGGTCGAGATCTGATAGGTGCCCATCAGCGACAGGAATTCGGCGACGAAACCGCTCGTCCCCGGCAGCCCGATCGATGCCATCGTGAAGAACAGGAAGAACAGCGCGTAGCGCGGCATGTTGATGCTGAGGCCGCCATAGCGTGCGATCTCGCGCGTGTGCAGCCGATCGTAGATCACGCCGACGCACAGGAAGAGCGCACCCGAGACGAGGCCGTGGCTGAGCATCATCAGCATCGCGCCTTCGAGCCCCTGCCGGTTGAACGCGAATAGCCCGATAGTCACGATCGCCATATGCGCGACCGAGCTATAGGCGATCAGCTTCTTCATGTCGTTCTGCACCAGCGCGACGAGGCTCGTGTAGATCACCGCGATCGCCGACAGGCCGAAGATCAGCCAGGTGAGCTGGCCCGAGGCTTCTGGGAACATCGGCAGCGAAAAGCGCAGAAAGCCATAGCCGCCGAGCTTCAGCAGCACGCCCGCCAGGATTACCGAACCCGCGGTCGGCGCCTGCACGTGCGCGTCGGGCAGCCAGGTGTGCACCGGCCACATCGGCATCTTCACCGCGAACGACGCGAAGAAGGCGAGCCACAACCAGGTCTGCACATGCGCGGGGAAGTCGTGCGCCTGCAGCAGCGGGATGCTCGTCGTGCCTGCGTCGATCGCCATGTAGAGCATGGCGATGAACATCACGACCGAACCGAGCAGCGTGTAGAGGAAGAATTTGTAGCTCGCGTAAATCCGGTTCGCGCCGCCCCAGATGCCGATGATGAGGTACATCGGGATCAGCCCGGCCTCGAAGAACACGTAGAACAGGAACAGGTCCTGCGCCGCGAAGGTGCCGATCATCAGCACCTCGGTGAACAGGAACGCGGCCATATATTCAGGAACGCGGTTCGTAACCGAACGCCAGCTCGCGCCGATGCAGATCGGCATCAGGAACACGCTGAGCATGATGAGCATCAGCGCAAAGCCGTCGATGCCCAGCGCCCAGGCGAAGCTGCCGAACAGATCGGCATGTTCGACGAACTGCCACTGCGCACCGCCGATGTCGTAATGCGCCCACATCACGATGCCGAGCACGAAGTCGACCAGCGTGGCCGCAAGTGCGAGCCGCCGCGCGCCTTCCGCAGACAGGAAGAGGCAGACGATGGCGGCGATCATGGGGATCGCCAGCATCACGGAGAGGATCGGGAAACCGGTCATCGGAAGGATCCGATCGCCCAAGTGACCGCGGCGGTCAGCCCGATCAGCATGACGAAGGCATAGGTGTAGACATATCCCGTCTGGAAGCGGCCGGCGACACGCGAGCCGATCTGCACGACCCAGGCCGAGCCGTTGGGCCCGAACCGGTCGATCGTCTTCTCGTCGCCGCGGTGCCAGAGCAGCCGTCCGATCGCGAACGCGGGGCGCACGAATATCAGATGGTACAGCTCGTCGAAATACCATTTGTGGAGGAGGAAACGGTAGAGGATGCCGAACTGCCCGGTCACCTGCGCCGGGAAATCCGGTGCGCGTATATAGGCATACCAGGCGGTGAACAGCCCCAGCAGCATGGCGGCGGTAGCCGAAAGCTTCACCGGCACGGGCACACCGTGCATCGCATGCATCAGATGCTCGCGGAACGCGATCGCGCCCTTCCAGTAATCCTCGCCGGCGGTCGGCTCGATGAAATAGCCGTGGAAGACGAAGCCCGCCGCAACCGCACCGATCGACAGCAGGATCAGCGGCACGAGCATCGGCAATGGGCTCTCGTGCGGATGATAGCCGCCGGTGCCGGCGGGCAGGTCATGCTGCGACGGACCATGTTCCGACGGATGATCGCCCGAGTCCTCCACCTGCGCCGGATTGCCATGTGCCTCGTCCGGATGATGGCCGTGCGCGTCGTGGCCGTGCGCGTCGTGGCCGTGCGCATCATGCCCATGACCATGCGCGTCGTGCAGCGCATGCTGGATATGCTCGGATGCGGCCCAGCGCGGCTTGCCCCAGAAGGTCAGGAACATCACGCGCCACGAATAGAAGCTGGTGAGGAGCGCCACCAGCACGCCGACGAACCACACGCCCGGCTGCCCCGCCGCCCAGCTCGCCTCGATGATCGCGTCCTTCGAATGGAAGCCGGCAAAGCCGATCTGCGGCAGGCCGAAGATGCCGGGGATGCCGACGCCGGTGATCGCGAGCGTGCCCGCCATCATGCCCCAGAACGTCACCGGGATCTGCTTACGCAGGCCGCCATAATAGCGCATGTCCTGCTCGTGATGCATCGCGTGGATCACCGAACCCGCGCCGAGGAACAGCAAGGCCTTGAAGAAGGCGTGCGTGAACAGGTGGAACATTGCCGCGCCATAGGCACCAACGCCGGCGGCGAAGAACATATAGCCGAGCTGCGAACAGGTCGAATAGGCGATCACGCGCTTGATGTCCGTCTGCACCAGGCCGCAGGTCGCCGCGAACAGGCACGTCGCCGCGCCGATCGTGGTCACCACGCCGAGCGCCACGGGCGACGTCTCGAACATCGGCGACAGGCGGCACACCATGAACACGCCGGCCGTCACCATCGTAGCGGCATGGATCAGCGCGGAGACCGGCGTCGGCCCCTCCATCGCGTCGGGCAGCCAGGTGTGAAGGCCGAGCTGCGCCGACTTGCCCATCGCGCCGACGAACAGCAGCAGGCAGAGCACGGTCATCGTATCCGCGCGGAACCAGAGAAAGCCGATCGTCGAACCGGCCATGTGAGGCGCCGCGGCCAGGATCGCCGGGATCGACACCGTGCCGAATACCAGGAACGTGCCGAAGATGCCCAGCATGAAGCCCAGATCGCCCACGCGGTTAACGACGAACGCCTTGATCGCGGCGGCATTGGCGGAGGGTTTGCGGAACCAGAAACCGATCAGCAGATAGGAGGCGAGCCCCACGCCCTCCCAGCCGAAGAACATCTGGACGAGGTTGTTCGCGGTGACGAGCATCAGCATCGCGAAGGTGAAGAGCGACAGATAGGCGAAGAAGCGCGGCTGGTCCGGGTCCTCGCTCATATAGCCCCAGCTATAGAGGTGGACGAGCGCGGACACGCTGGTGATGACGACGAGCATCACCGCGGTGAGCGCGTCGACGCGCAGCGACCACGATACGTCCATGTCGCCCGAGTGGATCCATTCCAGCACCGGCACCACGGTCGCGGCGCTATGGCCCGACAGATAACCGATGAACACCGGCCAGGAGAGCGCGCACGAGACGAACAACGCGCCCGTCGTCACCAACTTGGTCGGCGTGAACCCCAGCGCCTTGTTGCCGAACCCGGCGATGGCGGCCGCGAGCAGCGGCAGGAAAACGATGAGCTCGATCAACCGAGTTACCCCTTCATCCGGTTGACGTCGTCGACCGCGATCGTGCCGCGGCCACGGAAATAGATCACCAGGATCGCCAGGCCGATCGCGGCCTCGCCCGCCGCGACGGTCAGCACGAACATCGCGAACACTTGCCCGACCAGATCGTGCAGATAGGCCGAGAAGGCGACGAGGTTCAGGTTCACCGCGAGCAGGATCAACTCGATCGCCATCAGGATGACGATCAGGTTCTTCCGGTTGAGGAAGATGCCGAGCACGCCGAGCGTGAACAGGATCGCCGCGACGACCAGATAGTGGACGAGCCCGATCACAAATCCATTCCTTGGCCCACGACGGGCTTCATGTTGCGCGTGGCATCCTGCGGACGGCGCGCGACCTGGCGGCTGATGTTCTGCGCCTTCACGCCGCCGCGCTGGCGGTGGGTCAGCACGATCGCGCCGATCATCGCGACGAGCAGCACGAGCCCCGCACCTTCGAACACGAACAGATAGCGCGTGTAGAGCAAATTGCCGATCGCCTGGATGTTGGGCACGGCGGCATCGATCGGCGCCGCGCGGCGCGCGAGCTGGATCGGGCCGGTGCTCCACGCGCCCACCGCGATGAACACTTCGGCGGCGAGCGCCACCGCGATGGCGAGGCCGATGCCGAAATAGCGCGCCACGCCACCGCGCACCGTCGCCACGTCGATGTCGAGCATCATCACCACGAACAGGAACAGCACCGCGACCGCACCGACATAGACGATGACGAGCAGCATCGCGATGAACTCGGCACCCACCAGCACCATGAGCCCCGCGGCGTTGAAGAACGCCAGGATCAGCCACATCACCGAATGGACCGGATTGCGCGAGGCGATGGTCATCGTGGCACTCACCACGACGACGAAGGCGAACAGATAGAAGGCGAATGCCTGGATCACGCTTCAGGCCCCCCGACTGCCCATGATTCGAACGACGCGGCCATTACCGGTACGGCGCATCGGCGGCAAGGTTCGCCGCGATCGCGCTTTCCCAACGGTCGCCATTATCGAGCAGCTTGGCCTTGTCGTAGATCAGCTCCTCGCGCGTCTCGGTCGAATATTCGTAGTTCGGCCCCTCGACCACCGCGTCGACCGGGCAGGCCTCGGCGCACAGGCCGCAGAAGATGCACTTGGTCATGTCGATGTCATAACGCGTCGTGCGCCGCGAACCGTCGTCGCGCGGCTCGGCCTCGATCGTGATCGCCTGCGCCGGGCACACCGCTTCGCACAGCTTGCACGCGATGCAGCGTTCCTCGCCGTTGGGATAGCGGCGCAGCGCATGTTCGCCACGGAACCGCGGCGACACCGGGTTGCGCTCGAACGGATAGTTGATCGTCGCCTTCGCCTTGAAGAAGTAGCGCAACGTCAGCGCATGCGCCTTCACGAACTCCCAGAGGGTGAACGCCTTGATATATCGCGCGATCATGATCCGAACCCTACGCGCATCGCCATCAGCACGCCCGAGACGAGGAAAACCCAGAACAGCGAGACGGGAAGAAAGACCTTCCAGCCCAGCCGCATCAGCTGATCGTAGCGATACCGCGGCACGGTTGCCTTGATCCAGCTGAACACGAAGAAGAAGCCGAGCATCTTGAGCAGCAGCCACACGATGCCGGGCACGTAATAGAGCGGCGCCCAGTCGAGCGGCGGCAGCCATCCGCCCCAGAAGAGCGTGGCATTGAGCACGCACATCAGGATCACGTTGGCATATTCGCCGAGCCAGTAGAGCGCGAAGCTCATCGAGCTGTATTCGGTCTGGTAGCCCGCGACGAGCTCGCTCTCGGCCTCGGCCAGATCGAACGGCGCGCGCTGAGTCTCGGCCAGGCTCGAAATCAGGAACATCACCGCCATCGGGAAGAGCAGCGGGTTGGCGGCGAAGCCGTTCGCCCAGCCATAGAGTCCCTTCTGCGCCAGCACGATGCCCGACAGGTTGAACGTGCCCGACCACAGCACGATCGAGATGAGGATGAAGCCGATCGCCACCTCATAGCTCACCATCTGCGCCGCGGCGCGAAGCGCGGAGTAGAAGGGATATTTCGAGTTCGACGCCCAGCCCGCCAGGATGATGCCGTAGACGCCGAGCGACGAGGTCGCCAGCACGTAGAGCAGGCCAACATTGATGTCCGCCAGCACCACCCCGGCCTGGAACGGCACCACCGCCCACACGATCAGCGCGACCGTGAAGGTGATGATCGGTGCGAGCAGGAACAGGGTGCGGTTCGCCGCCGAGGGGATGATGGTTTCCTGGAGGAACACCTTCAGCCCGTCCGCGAAGCTTTGCAGCAGGCCGAACGGCCCGACCACATTGGGTCCGCGGCGTAGCGCCATCGCCGCCCAGATCTTGCGGTCGGCATAGATAATCATCGCCACCGACAGCATCAGCGGCAGCGCGATGACGAGGATGTAGATGAGGTGCGCGACGAACCATCCGAAGCCGAAGCCGAGCCCGCCCTGGATCCACTCGGTCATTCCGCCGCCTCCGCGAAGTCTTCGCCGTGGAGCAGTTCGGCCGAGCAGCGCTGCATCGTCGGCGATGCGCGGCAGATCGCGTTGGTCAGATAGAAGTCCTTGATCGGATAACCCGCCAGCGTGCCCTCGCCCTTGGTGTCGTTCGCCGGCACCTGCCAGTCGAACCGAACGAGCGCCTGATCGCGCAGCGCGGGCACCGCGGCGTACATCGCCTCGCGAAGCCCCGCCAGGCTGTCGAACGACAGCGTCGCGCCCATCGCCTCGGATAGCGCACGCAAAATCGTCCAGTCCTCGCGGGCGTCGCCCGGTGCGAACACCGCGCGCTCGCCACGCTGGACGCGGCCCTCCAGATTCACCCAGGTACCCGATTTCTCGGCATAGGTGACGCCCGGCAGCACGACGTCGGCCGCGGCTGCGCCCTTGTCGCCGTGGTGGCCGATGTAGACCTTGAAGCCGGCGAATTGTGTGTAATCGACCTCGTCGGCGCCGAGGAAGAAGCCGAGCTTCGCCCCCATGACGTCGGCGATGCCGCCCTTCTGCGCATAGCCGAGCATCAGCCCGCCCATCCGCGACGCCGCCATATGGACGACGTTGAAGCCGTTCCACCCGTCCTTTATCAACCCCAGCGTTTCCACCAGCGCGAGCGCGGCACCGTGGCCGCCCTTCATGGCCGCACCGCCGACGATCACCATCGGCTTGGTCGCACCTTCGAACGCCTTGGTCACCGCATCGGGCAGCGCGCCCAGCAGCGCCAGATCGTCGCCCAGCCATTCGACCTTATAGGTCAGGTCGGTTTCCGGCCCGATCGCAAAGACCTTCGCGCCCTTCTTGATTGCCTTGCGCACGCGCGTGTTCACCAGCGGCGCTTCCCAGCGCAGATTGGTGCCGACGAGCAGGATCGCGTCCGCATCCTCGGTGCCCGCGATCGTGGTGTTGAAGTTCACCGCGGCCAGGCTCGACGTATCGTACGCCATCCCCGTCTGCCGCCCCTCGAGCAGCGTCGAGCCGAGCTTGGCGAGGAGCGCCTTGGCGGCATACATCGTCTCGCAATCGACCAGGTCGCCCGCGATCGCGGCGACGCTGCTGCCCGCATTCACCGCGACGATCGCGGCGAACGCCTCGTCCCAGCTCGCCGGCTGAAGCTTGCCGTTCACGCGGACATAGGGGCGATCGAGCCGGCGGCGGACCAGCCCGTCGATCGCATGGCGCGTCTTGTCGGTCGCCCACTCCTCGTTCACGTCCTCGTTGATCCGCGGAACGCAGCGAAGCACCTGCCGGCCACGGCTGTCGAGCCGGATGTTGGTGCCGACCGCATCCATCACGTCGATCGTGAGCGTCTTGCGCAGTTCCCAGGGCCGTGCCTCGAACGCATAAGGCTTGGAGGTCAGCGCGCCCACCGGGCACAGATCGACCACGTTGCCGGAGAGTTCGCTCTTCACCGCGTTTTCGAGATAGGAGGTGATCTGCATGTCCTCGCCGCGGTAGATCGCGCCGATCTCCTCGACGCCCGACACCTCTTCGGCGAAGCGGATGCAGCGCGTGCATTGGATGCAGCGGGTCATGACCGTCTTGACGATCGGCCCCATATATTTCTCGGTAACCGCGCGCTTGTTCTCGTCATAGCGCGAATGGCCGCGGCCATAGGCAATCGACTGGTCCTGCAGATCGCATTCGCCGCCCTGATCGCAGATCGGGCAATCGAGCGGATGGTTGATGAGCAGGAATTCCATGATGCCCTCGCGGGCGTTCTTCACCATCGGCGAATTGGTGAAGATCTCCTGCTTGTCCGCCGCCGGCAGCGCGCACGACGCCTGCGGCTTGGGCGGCCCGGGCTTCACCTCGACCAGGCACATCCGGCAATTGCCGGCGATGCTGAGGCGCTCGTGATAGCAGAAACGCGGAATCTCCTTGCCGGCAAGCTCGCAGGCCTGCAGCACGGTGGCACCCTGCGGCACCTCGATCTCGACGCCATCGACTTTGACTGTTGGCATTATTCGGCGGCTTCCATCATCGGCGACAGGTCGCCGCCGCGGTTCGCGGTGATGCGGCGTTCCATCTCGGGGCGGAAATGCTTGATGAGGCCCTGGATCGGCCACGCGGCGGCATCGCCCAGCGCGCAGATCGAATGGCCCTCGACCTGCTTGGTCACCTGCTGGAGCATGTCGATCTCGGACAGGTCGGCATCCCCGGTGCGCATCCGCTCCATCACGCGCCACATCCAGCCGGTGCCCTCGCGGCACGGCGTGCACTGGCCGCAGCTCTCATGCTTGTAGAAATAGCTGATGCGGCTGATCGCGCGGACGATGTCGGTGGATTTGTCCATCACGATCACCGCCGCGGTGCCCAGGCCCGATCCCACCTTCTTCAGCCCGTCGAAATCCATCGGGCAATCCATGATCTCGGCGGCCGGCACCAGCGGCACCGACGATCCGCCCGGGATCACCGCCAGCAGATTGTCCCACCCGCCCCGGATGCCGCCGCAATGCGTCTCGATCAGCTCGCGGAAGGTGATGCCCATCGCCTCTTCGACGACGCAGGGCGTGTTCACATGGCCGCTGATCTGGAAGAGCTTGGTGCCCTTGTTGTTCTCCGCGCCGAAGCTGGCGAACCAATCCGCACCGCGGCGCAGGATGGTCGGCGCGACCGCGATGGATTCGACGTTGTTGACCGTCGTCGGGCAGCCATAGAGCCCTGCCCCCGCCGGGAATGGCGGCTTGAGGCGCGGCTGGCCCTTCTTGCCCTCCAGGCTTTCGAGCATCGCGGTCTCTTCGCCGCAGATATAGGCGCCCGCGCCGCGATGGACGAACACGTCGAAATCATAGCCAGAGCCGCACGCGTTCTTGCCGATCAGCCCCGCGTCATACGCCTCGGCGACCGCGGCGAAGAGCACTTCGGCCTCGCGGATATACTCGCCGCGGATATAGATATACGCCGCCCGCGCACGCATCGCGTAGCCGGCGATCAGCGCACCCTCGATCAGCTTGTGCGGATCGTGGCGCATGATCTCGCGATCCTTGCAACTGCCCGGCTCGCTCTCGTCGGCGTTGATGACGAGGAAGTTCGGCCGATCGGGCTTTGGCTCCTTGGGCATGAACGACCATTTCGTGCCCGTCGGGAAGCCCGCCCCGCCGCGGCCGCGCAGGCCCGACGCCTTGATGACGTCGATGATCGCATCCTGGCCCTTGGCCATCAGCGCCTTGGTATCATCCCAATCGCCACGCACACGCGCCGCGTCCAGCTTCCAGGACTGAAAGCCGTAGAGATTGGTGAAGATGCGGTCCTTGTCGGCTAGCATCAGGCCCACTCCCCCCGATAATCGTGGTTCGCATCGACCATCGCCTTCAGCGAGGTCGGGCCGCCTTCGGGGCAGCTCGTCTGGCGGCCGATCGTCGAGCCGGGCTTGGGGTGCTCGCCCTTGGTCAGCGCATCGAGCACCGCCAAGGTGCGATCATAATCCAGATCCTCGTAATTATCGTCGTTGATCTGGACCATCGGCGCGTTCGCACAAGTGCCGAGGCATTCCACCTCCGTCAGCGTGAACAGGCCGTCGGGGGTGGTGCCGCCCTTGACCAGTCCGCGATTCTTGCACGCCGCCAGCACGTCGTCGCTACCCGCCAGCATGCACGGCGTCGTGCCACACACCTGAACATGATAGCGGCCGACCGGCGCCAGGTTGAACATCGTGTAGAAGGTGACAACCTCGTACACGCGCATATAGGGCACGCCGATCTGGCGCGCGACGAACTCGATCACCGGCACGGGCAACCATCCCTGCGTCTGCGTCTCCGCCCCCACCTGGCGCTGCGCCAGATCGAGCAGCGGCAGCGCGGCGGATTGCTCGCGTCCCTTGGGATAGCGGCCGAGGATCTCGTTTGCCTTGGCCTGGTTGGCGTCGGTCCAGGCAAAGCCGCCCCAGCGCGCGCGCATCTCGGCTTCGTCGGGGATCTTGGGTGCTTCAGCCATCAGCGGTCACATTCACCAAAAACGATGTCCATCGCGCCCAGCACCGCGGTGGTGTCCGCGAGCATATGGCCCTTCATCATGAAGTCGGCCGCCTGGAGGTGGCTGAACGCGGTCGGGCGGATCTTGCAGCGATAGGGTTTGTTCGACCCGTCGGCGACCAGATACACGCCGAACTCGCCCTTGGGGCTTTCCGTCGCGACATATACGTCGCCCGCGGGGACGTGATAACCCTCGGTGTAGAGCTTGAAATGGTGGATCAGCGCTTCCATCGACCGCTTCATGTCGCCACGCTTGGGCGGGCCGACCTTGCGGTCGAGCGTCATGATCGGACCTTCGGGCATCTCGGCGAGGCACTGTTTCATGATCCGCGCCGACTGGCGGACCTCTTCCACGCGCACCATGAACCGGTCGTAGCAATCGCCGCGCGTGCCGACCGGCACGTCGAACTCCATCCGGTCGTACACGTCATAGGGCTGCGACTTGCGCAGATCCCAGGGAATGCCCGCCGCGCGGATCATCGGGCCCGAAAAGCCCCAGGCGATCGCATCGTCGCGGCTGACCGTCGCGATGTCGACGTTGCGCTGCTTGAAGATGCGATTGTCGACCACGAGGCTCAGCGCATCCTCGAACAGGCGCGGCAGCCGCGTGTCGAGCCAGTCGGCAATGTCGGTCAGCAGCTTCAGCGGCACGTCCTGGTGCACGCCGCCGACCCGGAAATAATTGGCGTGCATGCGCGCGCCAGAGGCGCGTTCGAAGAAATTCATGCAGTCTTCGCGGATCTCGAACAGCCACAGGTTCGGCGTCATCGCGCCGACGTCCATGACGTGCGAGCCCAGATTGAGCATATGGTTGGAAATGCGCGTCAGCTCGGCGAAGAACACGCGCAGATATTGCGCGCGCAGCGGCACCTCCAGATCGAGCAGCTTCTCGACCGCCAGCACGTAGCTATGCTCCATGCAGAGCGGCGAACAATAATCGAGCCGATCGAAATAGGGCAGCGCCTGCGTGTAGGTCTTGTACTCGATCAGCTTCTCGGTGCCGCGGTGGAGCAAGCCGACATGCGGATCGACGCGCTCGACGATCTCGCCGTCCAGCTCCATCACCAGCCGCAGCACGCCGTGCGCGGCGGGATGCTGCGGGCCGAAATTGATCGTGTAGTTCTGGATCGTTACGTCGCCGGTCGTCGGATCGGCCGCATCGGTCTCGTGGAGCACCTGATCGACATAGGTGCCGATGCCGCCGCTCGCGTCGGTGGTGATGGTATCGCTCACTGGTTCTGTCCTGCGCCCTTGGTGGGCGTCACGTCGGGATCGACCGGCTTGGGCGCCGCATCGGCACCCGCCTGGCCGGCACCGGTCTGATCCGAGCCGCCCACGTCCTTTTTGGCATAGCCCTCGCTCGGCGCAGCAGGCGCCTTGGTCGCGCTCTGCGCGGCATCGGCCTTGCCGACCGCATCGGCCGAGAGCGGCGTCGGCGCACCCTTGGCCTCCGGCAGCGCCGCCTTCTCGTCGCCGGGCAGCGCATATTCGGCGCCTTCCCATGGGCTCATGAAGTCGAAGGTGCGGAAATCCTGCGCGAGCTGCACGGGCTCGTACACGACGCGCTTTTCCTCCTCGGAATATCGCAGCTCGACATAGCCCGTCATCGGGAAGTCCTTGCGCAGCGGATGGCCCCGAAAACCATAATCGGTCAGGATCCGGCGCAGATCCGCGTTGCCCGCGAACAACACGCCGTAGAGATCATAGACCTCGCGCTCGAGCCAGCCGGCGACCGGCCACAGCCCCGTCACCGACGGCACCGGGTTCTCGTCGTCCGCCGCGACATGCACGCGAAGACGATGGTTGCGCGTGAGCGAGAGCAGGCAATAGACCACTTCGAACCGCTCGGCGCCGCGATCGGGGTAATCGACGCCCGCGATTTCCATCAACTGCTGATATTCGAGGCCCGGCGTATCCCGTAGCGCCATCATCGCCGCGACCAGCGCGTCGCGGCGCACATGAAGCGCGACCTCGCCGACATGCTCAACCGCGTCGAGCAAAGCCGCGCCGATCGCGCCGCGTGCGGCCTCGATCGTCGCGCCGTTCAGGTCCGCGGCCCAGGCGGGTGCCGGCGCCCTCATCGCTCGATGCTCCCGCTGCGGCGGATCTTCCGCTGAAGCTGCATGATACCGTATAGCAAAGCCTCGGCGGTGGGCGGGCAGCCGGGGACGTAGATGTCCACCGGCACGATCCGGTCGCAACCGCGAACGACGCTATAGCTGTAATGATAATAGCCGCCGCCATTGGCGCAGCTGCCCATCGAGACGACGTATTTGGGCTCCGACATCTGGTCGTAGACCTTGCGGAGCGCCGGCGCCATCTTGTTGCACAGCGTGCCCGCCACGATCATCACGTCCGACTGGCGCGGCGAAGCGCGCGGCGCCGCGCCGAAACGCTCGAGGTCGTAGCGCGGCATGTTGACGTGGATCATCTCGACCGCGCAGCAGGCGAGGCCGAACGTCATCCACCACAGCGAGCCCGTGCGCGCCCACTGAAACAGCTCCTCGGTCGAGGTGACGAGGAAACCCTTGTCGGTCAGCTCGCCGTTCAGGCTGTCGAAGAAGCCCTGATCCGGCGGCAACACCTCACCGCGAACGGCGGGTGCGGGCGTGAGCTCTACTCCCAATCGAGGGCTCCCTTCTTCCAGGCATAGGCAAGGCCCAGCGCAAGCTCTGCAATAAACACCATCATCGAGATCCAGGCCGTCCAACCCAGCGAAAAAACGCTGACTGCCCAAGGATATAGGAACGCCGCCTCGAGATCGAAGACGATGAACAGAATGGCAACGAGATAAAAGCGCACGTCGAACTGGCTGCGCGGATCCTCGAACGCGGGAAAGCCGCATTCATATTCGGACAGCTTGGCGACGGTCGGCTTATGCGAGCCGGTCAGGCGCGACACCAGCATCGGCAGCAGCACGAACGCGCTCGACAGCGCGAGCGCCACGCCGAGGAACAGCAGGATGGGCAGATATTGCGACAGGTCGACCAAAGGGTTTCTCGCAGGTGCGAAGTGATGCGTCGGCTTTAGGCAAATGGCCGGGTGCGGGCAAGGCTGGAGGCCGTGAGAATCACTCGCAACACCACCGGCCCGACACCCGCCCGATCAGCGCAGCGCGCCCGCCACCAGCTTGTGAAGGCGCGAATGGATCTGGTCGTTCGCGGCGAGATACTCGTTGCGCTCGTTCGCGCGGTCGCCGCCGCGGAAATCGGTAACGAAGCCGCCGGCCTCCTTGACGAGCAGCACGCCCGCCGCGGTATCCCAGGGCTTCAGCCCCGATTCCCAATAGCCGTCATATCGCCCCGCCGCGACCCAGGCGAGGTCGAGCGCAGCGGCGCCGAACCGGCGGATACCCGCCACTTCGGGAGCGACCGCACCGAAGATGCGGCTCCACTGGACGAAATCGCCATGGCCGAGAAACGGAATGCCCGTGGCGATGAGCGCATCGGGCAGTTCGCGCCTCGACGACACGCGCAGCCGCTGGTCGGTGAGCCACGCGCCGCGCCCCTTTTCGGCCCAGAAGCTCTCGTCGGTCAGCGGCTGGTAGACGAGCGCCGAGGTCACCTCGCGCTTGCCATTCGGCAACACCTCCTCGACCGCTATCGAGATCGCGAAATGGGGCAGCCCGTGGAGGAAGTTCGACGTGCCGTCGAGCGGATCGACGATGAAGCGCGGTTTGGAGGGATCGCCCGCCACCTCGCCGCGCTCCTCCATCAGGAACCCCCAATCGGGGCGCGCGTGCGAAAGTTCCTCGTAGATCGTCTGCTCGGCTTGCTTGTCGGCCATGGACACGAAATCCGCCGGCCCCTTGCGGCTCACCTGCAGGTGCTGGACCTCGTTGAAGTCGCGGCGCAGCTTCGGCGCGGCCTTGCGTGCGGCGCGCTCGATGACGGTCATGATACCGGAATGGGAAGGCATGGATCGCTCCTGGCGAAAACATTGTATCCCCGTTCGCTCTGAGCCTGTCGAACGGCCTGCCAAGCGCGGTGGCGCCTGACGGCATGTGCTTCGACAAGCTCAGCACGAACGGAGTAAACAGCCGCACGGTAGGCGGCTGGGGATCAGTCGGCGCGCCTTACGTACGTCTGCTCGTAGACGTCGACCACGATCCGCGTGCCAGCGCCGATATGCGGCGGCACCATCACGCGCACGCCGTTGTCGAGCACCGCGGGCTTGTAGCTGGACGAGGCGGTCTGCCCCTTCACCACCGCGTCGGCCTCGACGATCGTGGCTTCGATCGTGCTCGGCAGCTCGACCGAAATCGGCCTGTCGTCATAGAGTTCGAGCACGACATCCATACCGTCCTGCAGGAACGCCGCGGCGTCGCCTAGAATGCCCGCGTCGAGCGTGATCTGCTCGTAATTGTCCTTGTCCATGAAGGTCAGCGCGTCGCCGTCGCGGAACAGGAACTGGAAATCCTTGGTGTCGAGCCGCACACGCTCCACCGTCTCGGCCGAGCGGAAGCGCACGTTGTTCTTGCGGCCGTCGATGAGGTTCTTCATCTCGACCTGCATATAGGCGCCGCCCTTGCCGGGCTGGGTGTGCTGGATCTTCACCGCGCGCCAGATGCCGCCTTCATATTCGATGATGTTGCCCGGACGGATGTCCACGCCGCTGATCTTCATGGGATACCTGCTGGAAAGAGCGAGGGGGCGTTCCGCTTGTCACGAAAAACCCGAAGGCGGCGCCTTAGCCGGGGAGCCGCCCGGCGGCAAGCAGGGGGAAGGGATCGACGTCCGTCCCCTGCCACCAATGCTCGCCCGGCTGCATCCGCGCCATCCCGAAATGGAGGTGGAAATTGCCCGCGCCGGCATCGCCCGTATCGCCGACGAAGCCCAGCGAGTCCCCCGTCCTGACCGCCATCCCTTCATGCACGCCCGGCGCATAGCCCGCCAGATGCGCGTAGTAATAGGTCCAGCGCCCGTCTGGCGAACGGACATAAAGGGTGGTGCCGCCCGCCGCGCTCTGGAACAGTTTCTCGACGCGACCGGGCGCGGCGGCGATCACCGGGGTGCCCGCGGGCGCCGGAATGTCGGTGCCGTGATGCTGGCGCGTGCCGCCGTCGCGGGCATCGCCCCAACTGTCGTACAAGGCCGCCCGCGCCACGCCCGAGACAGGAACGATCAGCCCGGGTCCGCCCGGCACCGGGGCGGCAGCTACGGACGCGGGCACCGGGGCCGGCGCCCGCGTCAGCGCCGCACGGATGCGACTTCCGTCGGTCACCCCGAACGAGGTGAGCGACAGGAAGCCGACGAGCGTCACCAGGATCAGCCCCAATATTCCCCAGCCGAGCCGAGTCACGCGGCTATTCCTCAAACACCGCCGGGGTGCCCGGCTTGACCATCAGGGCCAGCCGCGCCGCGTTCCAATTGGCCAGCCGCACGCAGCCATGGCTCGCGGTCCGCCCGATCAGCGAGGGTTCGGGCGTGCCGTGGATGCCGTAATGTTCCTTGGAGAGATCGAGCCACACCACGCCGACCGGGCCGTTCGGCCCCGGCGGCAGCATCGCCTTCTTCTCGCCCTTCTTCGCATCCCAGAACAGCGCGGGGTTGAAGTGGAATTTGGGGTTGGTGTCGGCGCCGTAGATCTTCCACGTGCCGAGCGGCAGCGGATCGTGCGTGCTGCCCGTCGTCACCTGGAACTGCGCGACCAGCTTGCCCTGCGCATCCAGCACGCGCAGCACCTTCTTGGATTTGGACACGACCACCTTGGCGGCCTGGGGCTGGGTCGAATCGACGTTCAGCATGGCGAGCGTCTCGCGCCATTCCGGCTTCAGCTTGGGGTCATAGGCGCGGCCCGTCGTCACAGCGTCGGGGAAGACGACCTTCACGCCCGGCGCCAGCTTCGTGCCCGGCGCGTTCAGCTCGCGGATCACGTCGGGCGTGGTGTGGAACATCTCGCCCAGCTTCTCCATCGGATCGCGGTAGCCGAGCGCCGGCAGCTTCGCCTGCTGGTCTTCGCCATGCGGGATGTTGGGCGTGTACGGGCCGGCGAGGATCGCGGGATCGAGCGTCACCGTCACGGTGGGCCGGATGTCGCGATAGGCCGCGAGCGCCTTCAGCGTCTCGGGATCGATCTTGCCGGTGATCGGCAGGCCGCGGCTCTCCTGGAAGCCATTCAGCGCCGCGGTGAGCGACATGCCCTCGCGCCCGTCGAGGATGCCGGGCGAGAAGCCGAGATGATCGAGGATCACCTGAACGTGCAGGATCGACGGATCGAGCGCGGGCTTTCCGCCCGGCGTCGGCTGCGCGGACGCGGCGGCAGCCGGCGTCGCGGCCGGCTGCTGCGCCGCCAAGGGGATCGCCACCGCGGCGATCGCAGCCGCCCCCGTCGCCAAGGCCGTCATCATACGCAACATCGTCCACCCCTTCGCATTTTATCCGGAGCGACAACAACCGGGGCCGCCGCTTGTTTCCGCGGCGAAACGTCTTCAGCCGAGGATCGCGGCGAACGCCTGCACCGCCGCGGCCTCGTCCCCACCCCACACCGCATGGCTGACGGCGAGGAAATCGGCGCCCGCCTTCACCAGCGGCGCGGCATTGGCGGGCGTGATCCCGCCGATCGCGACGCACGGCATCTCGAACAGCGTCGCCCACCAGGACAGGATCGAGCGATCCGGGGTGTGGCTCGTCGTCTTGGTCACCGTGGGATGGAAGCTTCCGAACGCGACATAATCCGCCCCCGCCTCGCCCGCTTCCATCGCGAGATGGCGGCTGTCGTGGCAGGTGACGCCGATCTGGGCGTTGGGGCCGAGTTCCAGCCGCGCCTCGCGCGGATCGCCATCGTCCTGCCCCAGATGGACGCCGTCCGCGCCGAGCCGTTTGGCCAGCGCCACGCTGTCGTTGACGAGGAACGCCACGTCGCGGTCGGCGCAGATCCGCTGGAGCGGCTCGGCGAGCGCCGCGGCGGCGTGCTGGTCGACATCCTTCACGCGGAACTGGAACGCCGCCACCGGCCCGGCGTCGAGCGCGCGCGCCAGTCGATCGGGAAAGCCGTCGCCCACCGCGAGCGGCGAGACGAGATAGAGCTGGCACGGCGGCCGGCGGATGTCGCGCGTGAAGGCCGCGGCGAATTCGGGATCGAGCGGGCCCAGGGGATCGTCTTCAGTCATCCCGCCCGCCTAGCGGCTCGAAGGGGCCGGCGAAAGCCGCTCGATCGCCGCGACGAAAGCGGCGGGATCGTCCAGCCGGTGCGCGATCGCGATGATTCCGTGCCGGCCGGGGCGCGGTTCGGTCAGGTCGACGATCACATTGGGAAGGCGACGAGCGAGAGTTTCAGCAGCGTGCGCGCTTTCAGCGCCTGGGCGTCCCATTCGGTGCGGAGGCCAGCGATGGTCGATACCGGTATGGTGACGGACTTGAACGTGCCGACGCGCATCACCAGCCGCTCGGCATCGAGCAGCACCGGCCGCCGCTTCATCGCGGCGATCGCGACGCCCAGCCAGATCACGCCCGCCGCCGTGAGCAGCGACAGCAATGCCGCCGCCGCCGCGTTCAGCAGCAGCGAGACGAGCAGATGGACGAGCAGCAGTTCGAGGATCGAGATCCCGGCCAGCACCCAGAGCATGGGCGCCACTGAGCGGTGATAGTCGAACCGCTGCTCTTCCATCCGCGGTTACATCTTCACGGTCGAGGCGCGGTAGATCGCGCCGATCGCGGTGGCGAGCGTGCGGTCGAATTCGGCGTCGTCCATCCCGTGGCGCAGATCCTCGAGCAGCGCGCGGCTGAAGCTCGCGATCAGGCCATGATTCTTGGCGAGTTCGGCACAGGCCTCGTCGCGCGAATAGCCACCCGACAGCGCCACGACGCGGGCGACGCGGTGATGGCCGATCAGATCGGCATAGAGGTCGGGCTCGGCCGGGATCGTCAGCTTCAGCATCACGCGCGCGTCGCCCGTGAGCGCATCGAGCCCACGACGCAGTTCGTCGTGCAGCATCGTCTCGGCGGCGGCGCGATCGGGGCTTTTGAGCGACACTTCGGGCTCGAGGATCGGCATCAGCCCGTGGCCGGCGATCTGCGCCGCGATCTCGAACTGCTGCGCGACGATCGCCGCGATGCCGGTAGCCGAGGCGCTCTTCACCACCGATCGCATCTTGGTGCCGAACACACCCAGGCTCTTGGCGCGCGCCAGCAGCGGATCGAGCCCGGGGATCGGCTTCATTAGCTGAACGCCGTCCGCCTCGTCCTCCAGCCCCTTGTCCATCTTCAGCATCGGCACGACGCCACGGTTCCACAGCGCGGTCGGCACCGGCACGCCGTCGGCCTCGCCGTCCATGGTGCGCTCGAACAGGATCGCCGCCAGGATGCGCGCGCCGGTGAACGACGGCGCGGTGATGATCCGCACGCGCATCTGGTGGATCAGGTCGTACATCTGCTCGTCGTTCGACCAGCCATCCTCGGGCACGCCATAAGCCTTCAGGGCGCCGGGGGTGGAGCCGCCGCTCTGGTCGAGCGCGGCGATGAAGCCCGCACCGCTCACCATCTGCGCCATCATTACGTCGTGCTGCGAAGTCATGGTCGATCCCTCTCGATGGTCGCGAAGGGGTCACCCTCGTCCGCCAGGTGGTCCCGCCTTATCGACGCGCTCCGCTCGCCGCAACGCCGCCGTGTTGACGGCGGCGGCCCCGCGGATCATCCTGCGCGCCGGGGGAACGATCATGACGAGAATGGGCTTCATCGCCGCGGCGCTCCTGCTGGCGTCATCGGCATCGCTGCCGGCGAAAGAGCCGCGCGTCGGCGACGCGGCGCCCGAATTCGAGATGACGCTGATCGACGGCAGCAAGGTCCATCTGGCCGACCTGCGCGGACAGGTGGTGGTGCTGAACTTCTGGGCGACATGGTGCGGCCCGTGCAAGCGCGAGCTGCCGCTGCTCGATTCCTATTACCAGCTCCGCAAGCCGAACGGCCTGCGCGTGTTCGCGGTGGCGACCGAGGATTCGCTGTCGCCCTATCAGTTGAAGCCGCTGTTCGCGAAGATGACGATCCAGTCGGCGCGCCGGATCAAGGGGCCCTATGGCGTGATGGGCGCGCTGCCGACCAACTATGTCATCGATCGCGCCGGCACGATCCGCTACGCCAAGACGGGCGCGTTCGATCTCGACGATCTGAACGCGCTGCTCGTGCCGCTGCTGCGCGAGGCGCCGCCGGCGGGCTGAATCAGCCCATCAGCGCCGCGACGCCGGGCAGCGCCTGCCCCTCCATCCATTCGAGGAACGCGCCGCCCGCGGTCGAGACGAAGGTGAAGTCGCCCGCCACCCCGGCATGGTTGAGCGCCGCCACCGTATCGCCGCCACCCGCCACCGACACGAGCGTGCCGTCCTGCGTCAGCGCCGCGGCGATCCGCGCGAGCGCCACCGTTGCCACGTCGAAAGGTGTGGTCTCGAACGCACCCAGCGGACCGTTCCACACCAGGGTGCGGCAATTCTTCAGCACGTCGCCCAGCGCCTCGACCGCCGCGGGCCCGATATCGAGGATCATCTCGTCGGCCGCCACCTCGTGCACGTTGACGGTGCGCGTCGGCGGGTCGGCGCGGAATTCCTTCGCCACCACCACGTCGTACGGCAGATGCACGGTGCAGCCGGCGCGCTCCGCGGCGTCGAGGATCGAATCCGCGGTGCCGGTCAGATCGTGCTCGCACAGCGACTTGCCCACGTTCACGCCGCGCGCCGCGAGGAAGGTGTTGGCCATCCCGCCGCCGATGATGAGGTGATCCACCTGCCCGACCAGATGCTTCAGCACCGCGAGCTTGCTCGACACCTTGGCCCCGCCGACCACCGCCGCCACCGGATGCTCGGGCGCGCCCAGCGCCTTTTGCAGCGCGTCGAGCTCGGCCTCCATCGCGCGGCCGGCAAAGGCGGGCAGCGCATGCGCCAGCCCCTCGGTCGAGGCATGCGCGCGGTGCGCCGCGGAAAAGGCGTCGTTGACGTAGAAATCGCCGAGTTTTGCCATGTTCGCAATCACTTGCGGGTCGTTCGTCTCTTCGCCTGCGAAGAAGCGGGTGTTCTCCAGCACCGCGATGTCGCCCGGCTGCATCATGGCCACCGCATCCTCGGCGCCGTCCCAGTCGACGAAGCGCACCGGCCGCCCGAGCAACCCGGCATAGGGACGCACCACCATCGCCAGAGACATGTCCGGGTGACGCTGCCCCTTGGGGCGGCCGAAATGCGCGAGGACCAGCACGATCGCGCCCCGGTCCGCCAGCTCCGTGACGGTCGCGACCGTGGCGCGCAGCCGGGTGTCGTCGGTCACCTGACCCTCGGCCATCGGCACGTTCAGGTCTTCGCGAACGAGCACCCGCTTGCCCGCGATCTCGCCCATATCATCGAGCGTCTTGAACGGCTTGGTCATGGTTCTTCGATCCCGATTGCATCACCGATGGCGATCGTGCCACCCACCTTCACCCGCGCACAGGCGCCGCCGCGCCAATCGGGCAGCAACGCCGCCTTCAGGCCGGGCGCCAGCGCTTCCATCCGCTCGCACGGATCGGTTTCGCGCGTGATCTCCAGCACCACCTCGGCGCCGATCCGCAGCCGGACGCCTGGAACCTGCGGCAGGTCCAGCCCCTCGACGAGCAGGTTGGAGCGCCGTTCGGACCAGGCGATGGTGTGGCCCACCTCCGCCATCGCCGCCTCCCAGTCGATCCGCTCGATCAGCGTCACCTGCCGCCGGCCCTTGCCGCCAGGCTTGATCGTGCCGCGAAAATCGCCCTGGATCCCGCCCTCCACCGTCACCGTGACCGTCTCGACCGTCTCCATCGGCCCCTTGGGGCGGCCATGGCGCGCGATGCCGATCAGGCGACCCGTCACCAGCCCGGCCTCAGACGAACGCGGCCATCGCGGTCGCGGTGTCGACCATGCGGTTCGAGAAGCCCCACTCATTGTCGTACCAGCTCAGCACGCGCACGAGCTTGCCGTCGATCACCGCGGTCTCCAGGCTGTCGACCGTCGAGCTTTGCGGCGAATGCATCAGGTCGATCGAGACGAGCGGCTCGTCGGTATAGACGAGGATGCCCTTCAGGGGCCCCTCCTCGGCCGCGGCCTTCAGCACCGCGTTCACCTCGTCGCGCGTCGTATCGCGCGAGGGGGTGAAGGTCAGGTCGATCATGCTGACGTCGGGCACGGGCACGCGGATCGCGGAGCCGTCGAGCTTGCCCTTCAGTTCCGGCAGCACCTCGGCCACGGCGCGCGCAGCGCCCGTCGTCGTCGGGATCATCGACATCGCGGCAGCGCGCGCGCGGCGCAGATCGGGATGGATCTGGTCGAGGATCTTCTGGTCGTTGGTGTAGGCGTGGACGGTCGTCATCAGCCCGCGCTCGATGCCGATCGCGTCGTTCAGCACCTTGGCGACGGGCGCCAGGCAATTGGTGGTGCACGACGCGTTGGAGACGATGTGGTGCCCCGCCTCCAGCTTGTCGTCGTTCACGCCGTACACGACGGTGAGATCGACGCCCTTGGCCGGCGCCGAGATCAGCACCTTCTTGGCGCCGGCATCGATATGCTTCTGTGCGCCGGCGCGATCGGTGAAGAAGCCGGTGCATTCCAGCACGATCTCGACGCCCAGTTCGGCATGCGGCAGGTTCGCCGGATCGCGCTCGGCGGTCACGCGGATGCGCTTGCCGTCCACGACGAGGTCGTTGCCGTCCGCGGACACGTCGCCGGGGTAGCGGCCGTGCACGCTGTCGCGGCTGAACAGCCAGGCGTTCGACTTGGCGTCGGCCAGATCGTTGATCGCGACGAGTTCCAGTTCGCCGCCCTTTTCGAGCAGCGCGCGCGCGACGAGGCGGCCGATGCGCCCGAATCCGTTGATCGCAACCTTCACCGTCATGGCAGAACTCCCCGTCAAACCTTTGATATTGCACAATATATTCGTGCCGGACGATCTCGCGCACCCGGGGTGTGACGGCGCGGCCAGCGCGCGCCACGCGGCGCCCGCGCGATCGGCGCCCCGCCTTCGCGGGCGGCTCGTCGCATGTCAACCGCCCCGCCGCAATCGCCGGTTGCCCGCCGCCGCCGCCATGCCTATCCCCGGCTGATGGCAGACGAAATTTCCGACGACCCGCATTCGGCCGCCGCGCGCGTCGACGCCGCGATCGCCCGGATCGAGGGCGCGATCGCGGCACGCGCGGCAAGCGCCGATGCGCTGGCGCGCCGCCACGATGCGCTGAAGGCCCGGATGGCGGAGGCGGTCGCGGCGCTCGACGACGTGATCGCGCGCGGGAGCACCGGCTGATGGCCGAGGTAACCCTGTCCTTCGGCGGCCGCAGCTACAGCGTCGCCTGCCGCGACGGCGAAGAGGCACGCGTCGACCTGCTCGGCGCGATGATCGCCGAACGCTGGCCGATGGCGCAGCGTGCGGCGGGCGGGCTCAGCCCCGAACGTGCGATGTTCTTCGTGGCGATGATGCTCGCGGACGATCTGGACGATTCGCTCCACCGCCCGCCGGCGGGCGCCGCGGTGAGCGAGGCCGCGCTCGCGCGCATCGCCGAACGGCTCGAAAGCCTTGCCGCCGCCCTTGAGCAAACCCCGCCGAGCGCCTAGATAGGCAAGCGGCGGGTTCTGCCCGGTATCGAGCCTTTATTATCCCTGAGGCTATTCATCATCCAAAGGGGACTGTCCCTGCCCGGACCCTGGTCCGACGTACATGGTTCCCACCTGACGTACCGTGCGTCAGTGGATAACCCGGCACACGGCCATGGTGGGCCCGCCACCCCGCCCCGCAGCCACCCCGCATGAGCGCCAAGGTCGCTCTCCGCCGCCACCTGCGCGCGCTGCGCCTGTCGCATCCCGGCGGCGCGATTCGCGTCGACGACGCCTTTCTGCAACGCCTGTCGCCGGGCCTCGTCGTCGCCGGCTATGTGCCGGTGGGGGGCGAGGCCGATCCAGCGCCGCTGTTCGAGGCGGCGCGCGCCGCGGGGTGCATCCTCGCGCTGCCCCATGTCGTGGATCGCGCGACGCCGCTGCGGTTTCTCGATTGGGACGCGGAGATTGCGCTTGCCGCGGGTCCGTTCGGGCTGCGGCAACCCGCGCCAGAGGCCGCCGAGCGCGTGCCCGCGATCATCCTCACCCCGCTGCTCGGCTTCGATTCCGCGGGCCATCGGCTGGGCCAGGGCGCGGGCCATTACGACCGCGCCTTCGCCGCCCATCCGGGTGCCTGGCGCGTCGGCGTGGCGTGGAGCGTGCAGCGGGTCGACCGCCTCGTGCCCGATCCATGGGACGTGCCACTTCACGCCATCGCCACCGAACAGGACTGGATCGTGCCATGACGCCAAGCTGGCGAAAACCCGCCGGAATCTTCGCGATCCTGGCGCTGATCCTGTTCTGGTGCGGGCTCGTCGCCAGCCTGTCGCCGATGGTGGGCCGCTGGCACTGGGTCGCGCAGCTCCTGTTCTATCTGGTAATGGGAATGATCTGGATCGCGCCGCTCAAGCCGCTGCTGCGGTGGATGGAGACGGGGCGCTGGCGATAGGGGGCGCCCAGGGTGGCGGGCGGTTTCGCTGAAGTTCCGAGGCGTTGCCGCGCTTGGTTAACACCGGGTGTAGCGAATGCGGGGGCTGGCTGTGAAGCAGGTGCTCCGACCGGCTCAGCACGAACGGGGATGGTTTGAAGACGTCACCTCTTCTGCGTTCGCCCTGAGCTTGTCGAAGGGCCTGTACCGCGCGGCGCGGTGCTTGCGGAGCGAACGCTTCGACAGTCCCAGCGGGTCGCTGGACCGTTATTGCGAGCGTGAGCAAGGAATGGCTTGTGAGAATAACCCGCGGCTGGGGCGGATCGCGCAGCGGGCAAAGCCCGCATCGTCGGACGGGGCATGGCGCCGCCGGCCGCGCTGACGCGTCTCGCAAACAGCTTCGCTATTTGCGTGCGCGCTGGCGCGAGTGACGGGGCTCGAACCCGCGACCTCCGGCGTGACAGGCCGGCGCTCTAACCAACTGAGCTACACCCGCTGAAGCAGCGTGGAGGCGCCAACTAGGCGAGGCCTCCAACCCTGTCAACCAAGTGTTTCATCCTTTTCGTTCGCCCGGCGCGAACGGCCGCGCGGCGGCTGCACCAGCGTGCCGTGTTCGAACAGGAAACCGGCGATATCGGGCTTGCCCGCGGCGCGCAGCACGGTCTGCAGGATGATGAGCAGCGGCACCGCGAGCAGCGCGCCCGTCGTGCCCCACACCCATCCCCAGAAGCTGAGCGAGATGAGAATCATGATCGGGCTGATCGTCAGCCGGTGCCCCACCACCAGCGGCGTGATGACGTTCGCCTCCATCAGGTGCAGCCCGTACATGATCGCCGGCGGCAGCAGCGCGCGCCAGATGTCGGCAAAGGTCATCAGCCCGCCCACCGCCAGCAGCAGCGCGCCGATCACCGGGCCGAAATAGGGGATATAGTTGAGCATGGCGACGATCCCGCCCCACATCGCGGGATAGGGCATGCCCACCATCCACAGCGCGAAGCCGGTGATGACGCCCAGCGTCAGGTTGATGACGGTGATCGTGCCGAGATAGGCCGAGACGTCGTCCACCACCTCCTGGATCACGCGCGCCGTCGCCATCGCGCCGTCGAAGCTGGTGCGGCCGGTGATCGTGCGCCGCCGCATCCGCGTCCAGCCGGACAGGAAGAAGAACACGATCAGCAGCCCGAACAGGAACTGCACGATCAGCGTCGGCGCCGATGTCGCGGCGAGTTCGAGGATCGAGCTGGGCGGCGCGGTGGCGGTGCTCGGCGCCTGGCGTATGGGTGCTGCCGCGACGGTGCGCAGCGTCTTGTTCACATATTTCTCGAGGCTCGAATAGAGTTCGAGCAGCGGCGCCAGATTGTGCTGGATGCGGCCGATCCGCGTCGGCAGCAGGCGGAAGAAATCGGTGGCGGGCACCACGATCGCGGCGATCGCCACATTGGCGGCGACGAGGAAGGCGACGACGCACGTCATGGCGGCGACCGCGGACGGCACGCCGCGCCGCTCCAGCCATTCGAGCACGGGCACCAGCGCCACCGCGATCACCAGCGATACGGTGAGCGGCAGGAAGAATTCCGATCCCGATTTGAGCGCGAAGGGCGTGGCGAGCACCAGCCCCACGCCCGCGGTCAGCGTAAGCGAGGCCAGCAGCCGGTCGCGCCGCATCGCGATGCGGACCGCGTCCGCGGCATCGACTCCGGCGGGAATGCCCAGGATATTGTCCCCGACCGGCGGCGCATGGGCCTCGGTGCTGCTGTGATCGTCGGCCATGGCCGCATGCTAGCCGGGTATCGCGGCGAGCACCATCGGCGTTGATGGGCGTGCGGTCGCGATCGGGGCAGGCGCCATTTCGCGCTATACCTTTGACATCGCTCGAACAATCCCGCCGGCCGGACCCTCTAGGTGCCAACTTCGGCCCCGGCCCTTGCCGTCCGATCGTCGAACAGCGTCTTCAGATCCTTTTTCAGGATCTTGCCATTGGCGTTGCGCGGCAGCGTGTCCGCCACGAACCGGATCGCCACCGGCGTCTTGAACGCCGCCAGCCGCACGCGCACCCAGGCCTGCAACTCGGCCTCGCTGGTCGTCATGCCCGGCGCGAGATGGACGACGGCGGCAGGCTCCTCGCCGAGCGTCCGGTGCGGCAGCCCGATCAGCGCGGCGTCCGTCACCGCCGGATGCGCATAGAGGACGTTTTCCACCTCGATCGAATAGATGTTCTCGCCGCCGCGGATCACCATGTCCTTTGCGCGGTCGACGATGTAGAGAAATCCCTCCTCGTCCAGCCGCGCCAGATCACCGGTGCGCACCCAGCCGTCGACGAACGTCTCGGCGGTCGCTTCGGGCCGGTTCCAATAGCCCTTCACCACCATTGGCCCGCGCACCCAGAGTTCGCCGATCTCGCCCGTCGACAGGTCCACCGTGCCGGTCTCGTCCCTGATCCGCAGATCGGCGACGGCGACGGGCGGCCCGGCGCTGGTGGGCCGGTTCAGATAATCCTCGCCACCGAAATTGGTGACCGTGGCCATCGTCTCGGTCATGCCCCAGCCATTGCCGGGCAGCGCGCCAAACTCCTCATGGATGCGCCGCACCAACTCGGGCGCGGACGGTGCACCGCCATAGGCGATCGATTCGAGGCTGGAGAGATCATAGTTCGCGCGATCGGGATGTTCGAGCAACTGCCATGCGATCGTCGGCACGCCGCCGGTCACGTTCACCCGCTCGGCCTGGATGATCTCCATCGCGCGCACCGTGTCCCAGCGGCGCATGAACACCATCGTGCTGCCCGTGGCGATCGCGCCCATCATGCCGGCCGAGCAGGCGGTGACGTGAAACAGCGGAATGACGGTCAGCATCGTCCGCGGCGCCGGGGGGGCCGGCATCTCGCCCCGGCGCAGCGCGGTGCGCGCGGCGGCATAGCCCGACGACAGGATGTTCGTCGTCAGATTGCGGTGGCTGCCGAGCGCACCCTTGGGTCGCCCGGTCGTGCCGCTGGTGTAGAAGATCGTGGCGGGGTCCTCCGGCGCGACCTCGGCCTGCGGGATGGCGACGTCGGGCAATTTCGCCCAATCGCGCGGCAGGCCCAGCACCTCCTCCAGCCGCGTGGCGGGCGATGCGAGCGGCGTGGTGGCGCGAGTCACCAGCACCTGTTCCAGGGCGGGCCGCGCGGCATGATCCTGCGCCAGCCGGGCGTAGCGATCGCCGTCCACGATCAGCACCCGGGCACCGGAATCGGTCAGGCCATATTCCAGCTCCGCGCCCGTCCACCACGCGTTGAGCGGGACCGCGATCGCGCCGATCGACACCGCCGCAAAGAACGCGACCGGCCATTCGGGCAGGTTGCGCATGGCGATCGCGACCCGGTCGCCCTTCCCCACCCCGCGCGCGATCAGCGCCCGCGCCAGCGCCGCGGTGGCACGGTGGGTGGCGTCATAGGTGATGCGCTCGTCCTCATGGATCACGAACAGCCGCTCGCCATGCGCCTTGGCGGCAGCGGCGATCCCGCCGAGCGTGGGCGGCGCGTTCTTCCACACCCGCGTGTCCACCCCGTCGACCGCCACGGTTTCCATCTCGAACCGCTGACCCGGCGCCGTGAGCAGCCGCTCGGTTTCGGCGATCGTCATCGCGGGCCATGCTGGATCGAGGGCGATGATCGGTTCGCTGGCCAAGGCACGCACTCCAAGTTGAATTCCGGGTTTGGCCTCATGGGCTCTGATCGCAAGGTTAGAGTTGATTCCTGCGCCGCTCAAGGCAATAGGACCAGGACGCTTCGAACCAGAGGTATGGCGTGCAGACTGCAAACCCCGAAAGCTGCGGCTTCGATGCCGGACGCCTGGCGGCGATCGATGCGATGCTCGCGGAGCGCTATGTGGCGAGCGGCAAATTGCCGAACGCGCAACTGCTCGTCGCGCGCGAAGGCCGGATCGCGCATTTCTCCAGCACCGGTGCCGCGCGTGAACAGGGCGCCCCGGTCGACGAGACGTCGCTGTTCCGCATCGCATCGATGACCAAGCCGATCACCTCGGTGGCGTTCATGATGCTGGTGGAGGCCGGCAAGGTGGCGCTCGACACGCCCGTCCATCACATTCTGCCCGAATTCGCCAAGCTCTCGGTCTATCAAGGCGGGGGCGCCGGCGTGCCCTTCTCGACCCGCCCGCTCGCGGAGCCGATGCGGATGGTCGACCTGCTCCGCCATACCGCTGGGTTCACCTACGGCTTCCAGAACCGCACCAACGTCGATGCGGCCTACCGCGCCGGCAAGATCGAAAGCTGGCACGGCAACCATGATCTCGACGGCTTCGTCGCGGCGCTGGCCGAACTGCCGCTGGAATTCTCGCCAGGGCAATCCTGGAATTATTCGGTCGCGACCGACGTGCTGGGCGCCGTGGTGCAGCGCGTATCGGGCATGCCGCTCGACCGGTTCTTCGCCGAACGAATCTTCGCGCCGCTCGGCATGAACGATACCGGCTTCACGGTGCCCGCGGACAAGGTCGATCGCCTGACCGACTGCTACACCTTCGACCCCATCAAGGGCCGCGTCATGCTCGAACGTGGCGCCGCCAGCGCGTGGAGCCGGCCGCCGCAGCTGCTTTCGGGCGGCGGCGGGCTCGTCTCGACCGCGCTCGATTATCATCGGTTCTGCACCATGTGCCTGAACGGCGGGACGCTGGACGGCGCGCGCATCCTTGGGCGCAAGACGCTCGAGCTGATGACGCGGAACCATCTGCCCGGCCGGTCCGATCTCGCCTCGATGTCGAAGTCTCTGTTCAGCGAGGCGACCAATGCCGGCACCGGTTTCGGCCTCGGCTTTGCGATTAACGACGATGTCGCCAAGACGATGATTCCCGGGTCGCAGGGCGAATATTATTGGGGCGGCATGTTTTCGACCGCCTTCTTCGTCGATCCGGTCGAGCGTGTCACCATGGTGTTCATGACCCAGCTCGCCCCCAGCAGCCTTTACCCCATTCGCCGCGAATTGAAGACCATGATCTACGCGGCGCTGATCTGACGACGATGACAGGAGAGCAGGAATGACGTCCCCCATCCGCACCGAGCGCCACGGCGATGTGCTCGTGATCGTGTCGAACAATCCGCCCGTCAACGCGCTGGGCGCCGCCGTCCGCCAGGGGCTGGAAGCC
The DNA here is from genome assembly GCF_026540835.1 of Sphingomonas sp. GC_Shp_6. Lineage (NCBI taxonomy): Bacteria > Pseudomonadati > Pseudomonadota > Alphaproteobacteria > Sphingomonadales > Sphingomonadaceae > Sphingomonas > Sphingomonas sp. GC_Shp_6. The sequence goes on from NZ_JALNUO010000004.1 coordinate 258,779, forward strand.
GCGATCAAACAGGGCGTGAACGACGACAGCGTTGCCGCGATGGTGATCCGCTGCGACGGCCGCACCTTTTTCGCGGGCGCCGACATCACCGAATTCGGCAAGCCGCCGGTCGAGCCGGGCCTCCCCATGGTCGTGGACATGATCGAGGCGTCGTCCAAGCCGGTGGTCGCGGCGATCCACGGCACGGCGCTGGGTGGCGGATGCGAGGTGACGCTTGGCTGCCACTACCGGGTCGCGGTGCCGTCGGCGAAGATCGGCACGCCCGAGGTGAAGCTCGGCCTGCTGCCGGGCGCGGGCGGCACGCAGCGCATTCCGCGGATCGCGGGCGTGAAGCTCGCGCTGGAGATGACGGCGAAGGGCGATCCGATCTCGGCGAAGACGGCGCTGGATGCCGGGCTGATCGACCGGATCGTCGGCGAGGACAGTCTCGTCGCCGACGCGATCGCCTTCGCGCAGGAAGTTGCGCACAAGCGCCCCCTGCCCCGCGCATCCGAAAAGACCGCCCAGCCCGATCCGGAGGCGGTGGCCGCCTTCAAGAAGGAGAATGCACGCCGGTTCCGTGGCTTCGAAGCGCCCGCCGCGAACATCGCCTGCGTCGAAAAGGCAACCGATGGTTCGAGCTTCGCCGACGGCATCGCGTTCGAGCGGCAGGAGTTCATGCGGCTGATGACCGGTGTCCAGTCCGCCGCGCAGCGCCATATCTTTTTCGCCGAACGTCAGGCCGCCAAGATCGACGACGTTCCCGCCGACACCACGCTGCGCGACATCAAGCGCGTGGGCGTGATCGGCGCCGGCACGATGGGTGGCGGCATCGCGATGAACTTCCTGTCGGCCGGCATCCCGGTGACGATCGTGGAAATGCAGCAGGAGGCGCTCGACCGCGGCACCGGCGTGGTGCGCAAGAATTACGAGGCGTCCGCTGCCAAGGGCCGGCTGAAGCCCGGGCAGGTCGAAGCCGCGATGGGCGCGCTCAATCCGACGCTCGATTTCGCCGCGTTGGCGGAATGCGATCTGGTGATCGAGGCGGTGTACGAGACCATGGAGGTGAAGAAGGACATCTTCACCAAGTTGGATGCGATCTGCAAACCCGGCGCGATCCTCGCCTCGAACACGTCCTACCTCGACATCGACGAGATCGCGGCGTGCACCAAGCGTCCACAGGACGTCGTCGGCATGCACTTCTTCTCGCCTGCCAATGTCATGAAGCTGCTGGAGGTCGTGCGCGGGGAGAAGACCGCCGACGACGTGCTGGCGACGGTCATGGCGCTCGCCAAGAGGATCAAGAAGGTCGCGGTCGTGGCCGGCGTCACCTATGGCTTCATCGGCAACCGCATGCTGATGCCGCGCCAGGTCGAGGCGAACAAATTGCTGATGGAGGGTGCGACCCCCGAGCAGATCGACCGCGTCCATGTCGCGTTCGGCATGCCGATGGGGCCGTTCCAGATGAGCGATCTGGCGGGCGTGGACATCGGCTGGCATCGCGATCCGAGCCGGATCGAGAATATCCGCGACGCGCTCGCCGCCGAAGGGCGATGGGGGCAGAAGAAACAGGCCGGTTTCTACGATTATGACGAGAAGCGGCAGCCGACCCCCTCGCCCCGCGTCGCCGAGATCATCGAGGAGTTCCGCGCCAAATCGGGCAGCAATGTCCGCGAGATCACCGACGAGGAGATCGTCGAGCGCACGCTCTATCCGATGGTGAACGAAGGCGCGCTGATCCTCGAAGAAGGCAAGGCGCAGCGCGCGAGCGATGTCGATGTCGTGTGGATCTATGGCTATGGCTGGCCCGTCTACCGTGGTGGCCCGATGTTCTGGGCCAAGACCGAAGGCTATGACAAGGTCGTCAAGGGATTGGAAAAGCACGGCTTCACCGTCGCGCAGAGCCTGAAGAACGGAACCATCAAGTGAGCGATCTCGACACCTTCCGCACGGAAACCCGCGCCTGGCTGGCGGAGAACTGCCCGCCCGAGATGCGCGAGCCGGTCCGCACCGACAAGGACGTGTGCTGGGGCGGCCGCAACTTCACGCCATCGAGCCCGGCGCAGAAGGACTGGCTCGATCGCATGGCCGCCAAGGGATGGACCGTGCCCGATTGGCCCAAGGCCTATGGCGGCGGCGGGCTCAGCCCGGCCGAAACCAAGATCCTGCGCGAAGAGATGGCCGCGATCCACGCGCGCAATCCGCTGAATTCGTTCGGCATCTCGATGCTCGGGCCCGCTTTGCTCAAATACGGCACCGAGGAGCAGAAGCTCGACCACCTGACCAAGATCGCGCGAGGCGAGATCCGCTGGTGCCAGGGCTATTCCGAACCCAATGCCGGCTCCGATCTGGCCGGCCTCGCCACCTCGGCGGAGGACAAGGGCGACCATTATCTCGTCAACGGCCAGAAGGTCTGGACGAGCTACGCCGACAAGGCGGACTGGATCTTCTGCCTCGTCCGCACATCGAAGGAATCGAAGCAGGGCGGGATCAGCTTCGTGCTGTTCGACATGGCCTCACCCGGCGTTTCGACCAAGCCGATCCTGCTCATCAGTGGCAACTCGCCGTTTTGCGAGACCTTTTTCGACAATGTCGAGGTGCCCAAGGTCAACCGCGTTCACGACGAGAACAAGGGCTGGGACGTGGCCAAATATCTGCTCGGCCACGAACGCGAGATGATCTCGGGCATGGGGCTCGGCGGCCAGGGCGAGAACCCGTTGGTCATCGGCGCGATCGCGACGGTGGGGCTGGGTCATGACGGCCGGCTGGCCGATCCGCTGCTGCGCGCGTCGATCGCGCTTTTCGAGGTGCGTGCCAAGGCGTTCGGGGCGATGTCCGAACGGTTTATCGACGAGCTGAAGGCCGGCCGTGCCCACCCGGCCCAGCCGAGCATGATGAAATATTACGGCACCGAGCTGAACAAGAGCCGCCACGAACTCATCATGGCGGCCGGCGGATCGGACGCGCTCGAATGGGACAGCGAAGCCAGCCATGGCGGCGCCGCGCCCCGCGCCTGGCTTCGCACCAAGGCCAACTCGATCGAGGGCGGCACGAGCGAGATCCAGTTGAACATCATCGCCAAGCGGATCCTGGAACTGCCGGGGGCCTGAGCCGCCCCCGGCTGCCACGCCCGCCCATGCGCCGGCGTGGCAGTGCACGGACACTCCGGAGATGCCCCCGTCGCGGGGCACGACGAAAGAAAGAAGACCATGCCTCTCTATCTCGACGACGATCAGACCACGCTCCAGGACACGATCCGCGACTTCGTGGCGGAGGCCGCCCCCGTCAGCCATATGCGCGCGCTTCGCGATGCGGAGGATGCGACGGGCTTCAGCCGCAATCTGTGGAAGCAGTTCGCGGAAATGGGTTTCACCGGCATCCTGATCGGCGAGGACCAGGGCGGCCTCGGCATGGGCCATGTCGAGGCCGGGATCGTGCTCGAGGAGATCGGCCGCAATCTGTCCCCCTCGCCCTTTCTCACCACGTCGGTGGCAGCCGTCGAGGCGCTCAAGGGCAGCGCGCAGGCGGAGCGCTGGTTTCCGGGCATCGTCGCGGGTGAAACCGTGGCGGCACTCGCGATCGACGAGGGCGCGAAGCACCGCGGCACGGTCGCGATGACCGCCGAGCGTTCGGGCAACGGCTTTCGCCTGTCCGGTGCGAAGCGCTTCGTCGTGCACGGCCATGTCGCCGACCTGCTGATCGTCGCCGCGCGCACCGCCGGCAGCCCCGACGATGCCGCCGGTGTGACGCTGTTCGCCGTGCCCAAGGATGCCGCAGGGCTGTTCGCCGATGCCGAGCGGCTCGCCGATTCCAGCCTCGCCGCGCGCCTCAGCTTCGACGGCGTCACCGTCGATGCCGATGCCGTGATCGGCGAGGTGGATGCCGGCCGCGACCCGCTCGACCGGCTGCTGCGGGCGGGGCGCACGGGCGCGTCGGCCGAACTGCTCGGCGTGGGCCGCGGTGCGATGGACCGGACGGTCGGCTATCTCAAGGAGCGCAAGCAGTTCGGCCTGCTGATCGGCAGCTTCCAGGCGCTCCAGCACCGCGCCGCGCATCTCTATTCCGAGATGGAGGTCGCACGCGCGGCGGTGCTGAAGGCGCAGCAACTGCTCGATGCCGGCCATGACCGTGCCGACGAAGCCGTATCGGTGGCCAAGGCGATGACCGCACTCGCGACCACGCTGAGCGTGCAGGAGGGCGTGCAGATGCATGGCGGCATCGGCATGACCGACGAATATGATATCGGCTTCTATATGAAACGCGCGCGCGTGCTGGCCGAAGTGTTCGGCGATGCCAATTTTCACGCGGACCGGCTGGCGGTCGCGGCGGGCTATTGATGGCGCCCGACATGCCAGCCGACGCATCTCCCGATGCCCTGGCGCACGGGCTGGTCGAACTGCTCGAGGTGGAGGAGATCGATACCGACCTCTATCGCGGCAAGCGCCAGCCCGGCGGCATCGGTCGCGTGTTCGGCGGGCAGGTGATCGCGCAAGCGCTGCAAGCCGCGCAGCGATCGAATGACGGCCCCAAGGCGGCGCACTCGCTGCACGCCTATTTCATGCGTCCGGGCAGCGAGGATCATCCGATCCTCTTCCGCGTGGTGCGGGATTTCGAGGGGCGCAGCTTCGCGACGCGGCGCGTGATCGCGATGCAGAAGGGCCAGCCGATCCTCAACATGGCGGCCTCCTTCCAGACGCCGGAGGAGGGGCTGCATCACCAGGACGCGATGCCCGACGTGCCGCCGCCCGAGGCGCTGCAGTCGGAACGCGCGTTGCGCGCCGAGGCGATCGACGACATCCCCGAAAAATACCGCCGTCACCTGCTGCGCGCCCGGCCGATCGAGATCCGCCCCGTGCATCCCCGAAGCTGGTTTCGCCCGGAGGTTCGCGAACCGCATCAGGCAAGCTGGTTTCGCCTGTGCGCACCGATCGGCGACGATCCGGCCCTGCACCGTGCGATCCTCGCTTATGCCAGCGACATGTCGCTGCTCGGCACGTGCACCTTGCCGCACGGCGTCAACTGGATGACGCACAATCTCCAGACCGCAAGCCTCGACCATGCGCTCTGGCTGCACGAGGACTTCCGCGCCGATGACTGGCTGCTCTACGCGACCGACAGTCCATGGGCAGGGCACGCGCGCGGGTTCAACCGGGGCAAGATCTTCACGCGCGATGGCCGGCTGGTCGCCAGCGTGGCGCAGGAAGGCCTGATTCGGCTGCGCGACTGATCCAGGTTGAAGGCGTCGTTAACGGTTCATTCGAACAGTGATTTTACGGTGATCCCAATCACTTGGGAGTCACGGATGAAGCGGCTACTCTATATCAGCACGACACGAACGCCGCTGGACGACACCACGCTGGAGTCGATCCTGACGGCGTCGCGGCGCAACAATGCGCGGGTGGGCGTGACGGGCATGCTCGTCGCCGGCGGCCGGCGTTTCCTTCAGGCGCTCGAAGGTGAGGAGTCCGCGGTCGATACCGTCTATGCGCGCATCGCACGGGACGAACGCCATCATGCGATCGTGCTCCTGTCGCAGGACCGGATCGAGACGCGAAGCTTCGAAGCGTGGAGCATGGGCTATCGCCGCGCCGGCCCGACCACCGTCTCGAACGACCTTCACGCCACCGTCTCCCAACTGACGGCGTCCATCACCGACGCCAATCTGCGCGCCTATTTCACCAGCTTCGCCCAGCTCCACACCGCCGCCTGATCTAGGCGGCGGTTCTGCCATAGTCCTGCCGGGTGACGGGATGGCTGGACGACAGCCCGCCATCCACCACGATCGCCTGACCATTGACATAACTCGCCGCATCCGACGCGAGGAACGCCGCGACCTCGGCCAGCTCTTCGGGCTGGGCGCCACGGCGAAGCGGATTGAGGCGCCCTACCCGGTCCATCTTGTCGGCCTCGCGGGCATAGTCGAACACGGGCTTCGTCATGCCGGTCTCGGTCAGGCCCGGGCATACCGCATTGACGCGGACGTTCGATCCCGAAAGCTGCTGCGCCGACACCTGCGCCAGGTTGATGACACCGGCCTTGGACGCCGAATAGGCGGGCGAACCCGCGCCCGATCGCAGCCCCGCCACGCTCGCGGTCAGCACGATCGCGCCCCCGCCGCGCTCCGCGATCCGGGGTGCCGCATGTTTGATCGCCAGAAACGGGCCGATCAGATTGACGCGCAGCACCTCGGTGATGAGCGCGACATCGGTGTCGAACAGATTGGCCATGCCGCCGGAAATGCCGGCATTGGCGAACAGGATGTCAAGGCCGCCGAAGCTGTCACAGGCCAGTGCGATCGTGCGGATTACGTCCGCTTCGTCGCCGGCGTCCATCTGGATCGCGCGCGCATCGCCACCATCGGCGGCGATCCTGTCGACCGTGGCCTGCGCGCCCTCGCTTCGATCCGCGACGATGACGCGACCGCCTTCGCGCGCGAACAGCAATGCCGTGGCGCGGCCGATTCCGGATCCGGCACCGGTGACGACGATCGACTTGTTCTCGAAACGCATGGATCGCTCCCTCAGATCGTGACGCCGCCGTCGATCACCATGACCTGGCCCGTCATGAAGCCACTGGCGGGCGCGGCGAGATAGACGACCGCGCCCGCGATCTCATGCGCCTCGCCGATCCGGCCGAGCGGCGTGGTGCGGTTGCGCTCGGCCACCGCGGCTTCGTCTTCCCACAAGGCCTTGGCGAAATCGGTGCGGATCAGGCCCGGCGCGATGCAATTCACGCGCACCCCGTCGGGGCCGAATTCATGCGCCAGGTTGCGCGCCAACTGCATGTCCGCGGCCTTGGAGATCGCATAGGCGCCGATGATCGGCGTGCCCCGCAAACCGCCGATCGACGAGACGATGATGATGCTCCCCGCTTTGCGCGCGCGCATCTCGGGCGCCACCATCGCGATCAGCCAGTGGTTGGAGAGGATGTTGTTGTCGAGCACCTTGCGGAACTGCTCGTCGCTGATCCCGGCTTGCGGCCCGTAATAGGGATTGGAGGCGGCGTTGCAGACCAGCACGTCGATCCGGCCGAAGCAGCGGCGCGTCTCGTCCACCAGATGCTGCAGCGCGGCCTTGTCCGAGATGCTCGCGGCGACCGCCAGCGCGGTGCCCTTGCCGAAGCGCGCGTCGATCTCGGCGGCGACCGCATCGCACGCGTCCTGCTTGCGGCTGGAGATCACCACCTTCGCGCCCTGTTCCGCGAGCGCGAAGGCGGATGCCTTGCCGATCCCGCGCGACGAACCGGTGATGACCGCGACCGTGCCGTGCAGATCGAAGAGCGTCGTCGTCATCGCCTAGGCTCCTGCCATCTGCGCGAATTTCCAGCTCGCGGCGGCGAGCCGGTAGACTCCGGCGGCCGATGCTTCCGCCTGCGCGCTCGACGCCGTGCCAGCGGCGATGCGTTTTTTGATGCCCTGGACGATGCCCGTCAGGCGGAACAGATTATACGCGAAGTACCAGTTGAGATCGGGGATGCCGTCGCGACCGGTGCGGGCGCAGTAACGCGCGGTCATCGCCTCGATCGTCGGGATGCCCGTCTCGGGACCGGTATGGCCGAGCACGCCCGACCGGCCTTCCGGTTCGGTCACCCAGCTCATCAGGAAATAGGAGAAATCGGCCAACGGATCGCCGAGCGTCGACAGCTCCCAATCGAGCACCGCGATCACCCGCGGCGTGTCGGGCGCGAAGATCATGTTGTCGATGCGGTAATCGCCATGAACGATCGAGGTCCGCGTCTGTTCGGGAATGGTGCGCGGCAGCCATTCGATCAGCCGCTCGACTTCGGGCATCGTCTCGGTTTCGCTCGCGCGATATTGCCGCGTCCAGCGTTCGACCTGGCGTGCGAAATAATTGCCGGGCTTGCCGTAATCGCCGAGACCGGCGGCCTGGTAATCCGCATTGTGAAGATCGGCGAGCGTATCGCACATCGCCTCGTACAGCGCCGTACGCTCGGCCGGCGCGTAACCCGGCAGCGTTCCGTCCCAGAGATTGCGGCCATCGGCCAGCCCCATGACGTAGAACATCGCGCCGATCACCGCTTCGTCGGTGCACAGGCCATAAGGCTTGGCGACCGGGAAGCCGGTAGGATGGAGCCCCGAGATCAGCCGATATTCGCGGTCGACCGCATGCGCGCTCGGCAGCAATTCGCCGAACGGCTTGCGGCGCAGCACATAGGCGCCCGAAGGGCTGTCGATCCGGTAGGTCGGATTCGACTGGCCGCCAGCGAACTTGGCATAGGTGAGCGGCCCCTCGAAGCCGGCCACGTTCGCCTCCATCCAGGCGGTCAGCCGGGCCGTGTCCAGCCGGTCCTTCTCGCCCACCGGGATCGTGGCGGAGCGCGTGTCGGTCATGCGAAGGTGATGACGCTGCGCGTGGTGTCGCCCTTGCGCAATTCGTCGAACGCGTCGTTGATCCGTTCGAGCGGCATGCGATCCGCGATGATCGTGTCGAGATCGAGCAATCCGCGCATGTAGAAATCCACCAGTCGGGGGATGTCGACCGGGAAGTGGTTGCGACCCATCAGCGCGCCCTGCAGCGTCTTGTCGGCCAGCAGATCGAGCGCGGAGAGCCCCACCTTCTCGCCCAGCGGCATCATGCCCAGGATCGTAGCGGTGCCACCGCGCCGCAGCACCTTCACCGCCGTGGCGGCGGATTGCGGACGGCCGACCGCCTCGATCGCATGATGGACGCCGCCCTTGCTGATGGCGACCACCTCATCGGCGGCGGTTTCGCTCCCCGCATCGATCGTGTGGGTCGCGCCCAGCTTCTCGGCCAGCGCGCGCTTTTCTGCCACGGGATCGAGCGCGATCACCTTGCCGGCGCCGGCGATCTTCGCGGCATTGATCGCGGCAAGGCCGATCCCGCCGCACCCGACGACGCACACGGTTTCGCCCGGCACGACCGCCGCGGCGTTGAACACCGCGCCCGCCCCCGTCGTGACGGCACAACCGAGCAGCGCCGCGCGGTCCATCGGCATGTCGCGATCGATCGCGACGCACGCATGTTCGTGCACCAGCATCATCTCGGCATAGGCGGAGAGGTTCAGCATCTGGGCGATCGGCGTCTCGCCCATCATCAGCCGCGGTGCCGCGCCCCGGGGCCGCCGCACGCTCGCATCGATGCACAGCGACATACGGCCGGTGACGCAGAACTCGCACTGACCGCAAAAGGCCGAGAGGCAGGTGACGACGTGATCGCCCACCTTCACGCTTCTCACCTCGTCGCCGATCGCTTCGACGACGCCGCACGCCTCATGACCGGGAATCGTCGGCATCGCGTGCGGGTAGGCGCCGTCGACGAAGTGGAGGTCGGACCGGCAGACGCCCACCGCCATCGTCCGGATCAGCACCTCGTGCGCGAGCGGCTTGGAGACCGCGACGTCTTCGATCGAGAGCGGCGTCTTGGCTTCGAACAGGACCGCGGCCTTCATCAGCGGCTCGCTCCGACATCGCCGCTCGACACCCGGTCGCTGTTCCGCGCGCCATATTTGCCGAACTCGTTGCGCGCGATCGACCGGTTGTGCACCTCGTCCGGTCCGTCGGCAAAACGCAGCGTGCGCATCGCCGCCCAGTCATGCGCCAGCTTGAAATCGCCCGAGACTCCGCCGCCGCCATGCGCTTGAATCGCATCGTCCAGGATCTGGAGCGCCATGTTCGGCGCCTGCACCTTGATCATCGAAATCTCGAGCTGCGCCGCCTTGTTCCCGGCCTTGTCCATCATGTCGGCCGCCTTCAGGCAGAGCAGCCGCGTCATCTCGATATCGATCCGCGCCTTGGCGATCCGCTGCTCCCAGACCGAGTGATCCGCGATCCGCTTGCCGAACGCCACCCGGCTGAGCAGCCGCTTCGCCATCGCCTCGATCGCGGTTTCGGCGACGCCGATGGTGCGCATGCAATGATGGATGCGGCCCGGTCCGAGACGACCCTGCGCGATTTCGAAGCCGCGCCCCTCGCCGAGCAGGACGTTCTCGACCGGAACCCGCACGTCCTTCAGCTCGACCTCGCCGTGACCATGCGGCGCATGATCGTACCCATATACCGAAAGCATCCGCTTGATCGTCACGCCCGGCGTGTCCATCGGCACCAGGATCTGGCTTTGCTGGCTATGGCGCGAACCCTCAAAGCTGGTCTTGCCCATCACGATGGCGACGGCACAGCGCGGATCGCCGACGCCGCTCGACCACCATTTCGTGCCGTTGATGACGTAGTGATCGCCATCGCGGATCATCGCGGTCTCGATATTGGTGGCATCCGACGACGCCACCGCCGGCTCGGTCATGAGGAAGGCGGAGCGGATCTCGCCGTTCATCAGCGGTCGCAGCCACCGCTCCTTCTGATCCAGCGTACCGTAACGATGGAAGACTTCCATATTGCCGGTATCGGGCGCCGAACAGTTGAAGCATTCGCTGGCCCAGCCGATCTTGCCCATTTCCTCGGCGCACAGCGCATATTCGAGGTTCGTAAGCTGCGTGCCCTCGAATTCGAAACTGTCGTCGACATGCGTCTGGCCGGAATGCGGCGGCATGAAGAAATTCCAGAGACCGGCGGCTTTTGCCTTCTCCTTCACCTCTTCGATCACCGGCAGCACCTTCCACCGATCGCCCTCATGGCTCTGCGCGTCGTAATCCGCCTGGCGCGGCGCGATCTCGCGCGCGATGAAATCGCGGACCCGGTCCCGGAAAAACGTCTCGCGCTCGCTCAGCGTGAAATCCATCGCACCCTCTCCATCGCTCGTCGCCACCGCGCTTAGACCGTACCGCATCTTCGGTAAAGCGCCGTGCCGCGGCTTTCGACGCCGATGCGGCGCGGCGCACCGCCTGCTGCAAAAAACACTGTTCCTTCGAATCGAAGCTGATACTGTCCGCGGCATGAGCGTGATGGAGGGGCGTGCCACCGAAGGCGAACAGGGCACGAAGCGTTTTCGAGCGAAGCGCGATGCGATCCTGGCCGCGGCGGCCGAGGCGATCAACGAACAGAGCGCGAAGGGCATGACCTTCGCCGATGTCGCACGTCGGGTCGGGCTCAACACGACCAGCGTCACCTATTATTTCAAGCGCAAGGAAGACCTTGCCGCCGCCGCCTTCGAAAACACGCTCGCCAGCCTGATGGCGATGCTCGACGAGGCGATGACCGCGCCCAGCGCGCGCGAACGCGTCGCGCGCTATCTCTCGCTCAACATGGACCGACTCGCCCGGATCGAGCGTGGCGAGGAGACCGCCTTCGCGGTCCTGTCCGATCTGCGCGCCACGGAGGATCCGGTGCGCGCCCGGCTGATGGCAGGCTGGCAGCGCGTCTTCCGCGCCACGCGGGGATTATGGGGCACGGCCTCCACGCGCGCGCAGACCGATCTGTTCGGCGCACGCGCGCATGTGCTGCTCGAAAACACCTTCTGGCTCCCGGTCTGGCTGTCGCGCTACGATCCCGATCAATATGGCCGGGTGGAGGCGCGGCTGATGGACGTCTTCGCCAACGGCATCGCCGCGCCCGGCGAGAGCTGGTCGCCGACGATGCTGGAACTGGCGCATGACGGTCGCGAGCCGGGGCGAGAGGCGTTCCTGCTGGCGGCCACCCGGCTCATCAACGAACTGGGCTATCGCGGCGCGTCGGTGCAGCGCATCGCCTCGCAGCTGAACGTCACCAAGGGCAGTTTCTACCACCATCTCGACGCCAAGGACGACCTCGTCATCGCCTGTTACCGGCGCAGCTTCGACACCATCGCCGGCGCGCAGGCCCGCGCGGACGCCGTCGGCGGCAGTGAGTGGCACCGGCTGTCGAGCGTGATCGCTACCCTGCTCGACGTGCAGTTCGCCGAACGCGGCCCCCTGCTGCGCACCACCGCACTGAGCGGCCTGCCGCCCGAGGCGCGCGCCGCCATGCTCGATCGATCGAACCGGACCGCCAGGCGTTATGCGGGCACGATCATGGACGGCATCGCGCAAGGGTCATGCCGCCCGGTCGACGCGCTGATCGCGGCGCAGGCGCTGATGGCGCTCCAGAACGCGGCGTTCGACATGCGCAAATGGGCGGGCACCATGCCGCGCGATCAGGCGATCGCCATGTACGCCTCGACGATGCTGTTCGGCCTGTTCGACGATCGCGCGGCCTCGCTCTAGGCGCGCGTCTGGTGCGGGTGGTCGGGCTCGAACCGACACTCCTTGCGGAACCGGATTTTGAGTCCGGCGCGTCTACCAATTCCACCACACCCGCATCGGCGTGGCGCTCCGGGTAACGCAAGCGGATAGCCGGGAGCAACGAAAAAGGGCAGCCCCGCAAGGAGCCGCCCTTCTTTTTCGTCGGCGAGCCGTCATGGGACCGAATCCCATGACGTCGAACGGAGCTGTGCTCCGCCGGCCGGCCTTGCGAGTTTCGCGCGCTGTTGCCAGCGCACGCCCGCTGCGGCTTACTTGACCTCGACGGTCGCGCCGGCGGCTTCGAGCTGCGCCTTGATCTTGGCGGCCTCGTCCTTCGACACGCCTTCCTTGACGGCCTTGGGAGCCGACTCGACCAGCGTCTTGGCTTCGGTCAGGCCGAGCGAGGTGATCGCGCGGACTTCCTTGATGACGTTGATCTTCTTGCCACCGTCGCCGGTGAGGATCACGTCGAACTCGGTCTGCTCTTCGGCTGCGGGCGCTGCTGCGCCGCCGCCACCGGCGGCCGGTGCGGCAACCGCTGCGGCCGCCGAAACGCCCCACTTCTCTTCGAGCATCTTGGAAAGCTCGGCCGCCTCGAGGACGGTCAGTTCGCTCAGGCTGTCAACCAGCGCGTTCAGGTCTGCCATGTTCATTCTCCATGCGGGGCGCATCGCCCCAAAGTGTCAGTCGGTCGAAACGAAGATCCGAAGATCAGGCGTCTGCCTTGTCCTTCTCGGCATAGGCCGACAGCACGCGGGCGAGCTGCGCCGCGGGAGCCTGCGCGATCGTGGCGATCTTCGTGGCGGGTGCCACGATGAGGCCGAGGATCTTGGCGCGCAGTTCATCCAGCGAGGGCAACGTCGCAAGCGCCTGCACGCCGGCTACGTCGAGAGGAGTCGCGCCCATCGCCCCGCCCACGATTTCGAACTTGTCGTTCGTCTTCGCGAAATCCACGGCCACCTTGGCGGCCGCGACGGGATCGATCGAGGTGGCCAGCGCCACGGGACCGGTCAGCATGCTGCCGATCGAGCCGTAGTCCGTGCCGTCGAGCGCGATGATGGCAAGCTTGTTCTTCGAGACCCTGTAGGTCGCGCCGGCGTCACGCATCTTGTTCCGCAGCACAGTGGACTGTGCGACGGTCATGCCGAGGTTGCGGGTGACGACCACCACGCCGACTTCGGCAAAATTGCGGTTCAGCTCGGCGACGGCTGCGGTCTTCTGATCGCGATCCATGCCATTCTCCACATTCTGGGCGACACGCGCGAACGCGTCACCCGGTTCAAGACCGGTGGAGCGGAACCCCACCGGGGTGTCCTTCGATGGGGCATGGGAGGCAGACCGGCGACGCTTCGTGGAAGCGATCGGGCGGTGAAATCCTTCATCCCCGTCTCGGCGGGAAATTAAGCCACGGCGAACCCGCGGCACCCACTGTCTTGGACGGAACCCGGCGGACGAACCACCGGGACGAGGGCGCCCATAGCAGATCGGTGCCCCCCGTCAACCTGGCGCTAGGCCACGGGTGGCCGGCGGCGATAGCTCAAAGCCTCCGCAACATGCGTGCGCCCGACCGATTCAGCGCCCGCCAGGTCCGCGATCGTGCGCGCCACCCGCAGAATCCGCGTATAGCCCCGCGCGGTGAGCCGCATCGTCTCGGCCGCCTGCGCCAGCAGCGTGCGGCCCGGATCGTCGGGCGTCGCGACCGCATCCAGCAGCGGACCATCGGCTTCGGCATTGGTCCGTGCCGCGGCGTTCGCGTAACGGCGCGTCTGAACCTGCCGCGCGGCGGCGACGCGGCTTGCGACTTCGGCGGAACCTTCGCCGGGCGGCGGCAGGACGAGATCGGCGGCGGTGACGGCCGCCACATCGACATGCAGATCGATCCGATCGAGCAACGGGCCCGATATCTTGCCCTGATAATCGGCGGCGCATCGCGGTGCACGGGCGCAGGCGAGGCTCGCATCGCCCAGATGACCGCATCGGCAGGGATTCATCGCCGCGATCAACTGCACGCGTGCCGGAAAATTCACATGCGCGTTGGCGCGCGCGACGCTCACGATGCCGGTCTCGAGCGGCTGGCGCAGCGAATCGAGCACCGCACGCTGGAACTCGGGCAGTTCGTCGAGGAACAGCACGCCGAGATGCGCGAGGCTCACCTCGCCCGGCTTCACCTTCAGCCCGCCGCCCGTCAGCGCCGCCATGGAGGCCGAATGATGCGGGCTGCGAAACGGGCGATTGCGGGTCAGGCGTCCGTTCGCGAGCGTCCCCGCCACCGACTGCACCATCGACACCTCCAGCGCCTCGGCCGCATCGAGCGGCGGCAATATGCCCGGCAGGCACGCCGCCATCAGCGACTTTCCCGCGCCCGGCGGCCCGCACATCAGGAGGTTGTGCCCGCCGGCCGCTGCGATCTCGAGCGCCCGCTTGGCGGTCTCCTGCCCCTTCACCTGGCGCAGGTCCGGCCCGTGCACGACATCGTCCGCCTCGCCCGGTTCCGGTGGGCGAAGCAGCCCGTGACCCTTGAAATGGTTGATGAGGCCGAGGAGATCGGGCGCGGCGACCACCTCGATCGATCCGGCCCAGGCCGCTTCCGATCCCTGCGCCGCAGGGCAGACCAGCCCCTTCCCTTCTGCCGATGCGTGGAGCGCGGCGAGCAGCACGCCCGGCGACGGTGCGATCCGCGCATCAAGCCCCAGTTCGCCCACCACGACATAGTCCGCCAGCGTCTCGACATCGACGATGCCCATCGCGCCGAGCAGCGCGAGCGCGATCGGCAGGTCGAAATGCGATCCCTCCTTGGGCAGATCGGCGGGCGAAAGGTTTACCGCGATCCGCTTGGGCGGCAACGCGAGGCCCATCGCTGCGATCGCGCCACGCACCCGCTCGCGGCTTTCCCCCACCGCCTTGTCGCCCAGACCGACGACGTTGAAGGCGGGGAGCCCCGGGATGAGCTGCACCTGCACCTCGACGGCGCGCGCCTCCAGCCCCAGATACGCCACCGTCGATACAATCGTCGCCACGCGCACACCCCCGAATGCCCATCGTCAGCCGCCGTTCATAAGCGGTTTTGCAGGGCGCGCCACCGGCGCCGTCTTGCCGCCGCAACACACCGGAGCCACATGGCGGCGATGCGCCCACCCCGTCACCCCGCGATGCGGATCGCCCAGCTCGTCCTCGGCGGCGTCCTGATCGTGGGCGCAGGGGTGGTGGGGCCGCTGCCCGGGCCGGGCGGGATCTTCCTGTTCGCGGGCGGACTGATCCTGATCCTGCGCAACTCCTACCGCGCCAAGGTGCGCTGGGCCCGGCTGAAGCGGCGCTGGCCGCGGACGGGGAACCTGGTCGATCGCGCCATGCGCCGGCCGAGTGCGCGGCGGCGGCATGCCCGCACCCGCGACATCGGACCGCCCGGAGCGAATTGACTTGGCGCCCCGTCTTGCCTATGCGCTGCCGCCAACAAAGGCCGTCCCGCGTGGCGGCCCTTTTCATTCGTACGATCAGGACATGAACGATGAAGCGGACCTTTCAGCCGAGCAACCTGGTGCGCACCCGCCGTCACGGCTTTCGCGCACGGATGGCGACGGTCGGCGGACGGAGCGTGATTCGCGCCCGCCGCAACCGCGGCCGCAAGAAGCTGTCGGCCTGAACATCCTCACGCGCCGCCGGGATTTCCTGGCGGCCAACGGGGGAAAGCGGGCGCCGATGCCGGGATTCGTCCTGCTGGTGCGCGCGCGCAAGGACGGTGACGACACGATGCGCGTCGGCTTCACCGTCACCAAGAAAGTCGGCAACGCCGTGGTGCGCAACCGCATGAAGCGGCGGCTGCGATCGCTGGCGCGCGAACTGCTGCCGGAAAACGGCATCGCGGGCGCTGATCACGTTCTGATCGGCCGCAACGGCGGGATCGAGCGCGATTATGGCGACCTGCGGCGGGAACTGGCCAAGGCGCTCGGCAAGGTGCGCCGGTGATCGCGCGCCTGCTGATCCTCCTCGCGCGGGGTTGGCAGCTCGGGCCATCGTTGATCCTGCCATCCTCCTGCCGGTTCCAGCCCTCCTGTTCGGCCTATGCAATCACCGCGCTTCGCCGCTATGGCGCGGCCAGAGGGAGCTGGTTGGCGGCAAAGCGCATCGCGCGCTGTCATCCATGGGGCGGGTACGGACCCGATCCCGTTCCATGAAGATTGGGGCCTAGCCGTGAAAGACGATCGTCAGAACTTCGTGGTCTTCGCGGTGATCGCGGCGCTGATCCTGTTCGGCTGGCCGCTGATCCAGGGCAAATTCTTCCCGACCGCCAATCCGCCCGTGACCAAGATCGCGGACGGCAAGACGAAGATCGTCGCCAACCCGAACGCCGATCCGACCGCTGACGGCCCCGCCGCGATGCGGGATCGCGCGGTCGTGCTGGGCGAGACGCCCCGCGTCCGGATCGAGACGCCCAAGATCCGGGGCTCGCTCAACCTGAAGGGCGCCCGGATCGACGATCTCGTTCTGGTGGATTACAAGGAAACGATCGCGAAGAACTCCGCGCCGATCCGCCTCCTTTCCCCGGCCGGCGCGCCCGAAGCCTATTTCGCCGGATTCGGCTGGCGTGACGAGGGGCTGAAGCCGCCGTCCGCCGACACGGTGTGGAAGGCGACCGGAACGCTGCTGTCGCCCGGCCATCCCGTGACGCTCGACGCGGCGAACGCCACCGGCCAGCGCTTCCGCATCACGCTGTCGGTCGATTCCGACTACATGTTCACGGTGCAGCAAACGGTGCTGAACGCCGGCGCCGCACCCGTGCCGGTTGCGCCGTACGGCTTCGTCAACCGGTCGGGCGTCTCGAAGGATGCCTCCACCTGGCAGAATCATACCGGCCCCACCTCGGTGCACGAGGGCAGCGCGGATTACGGGTACAAGTTCAAGGATCTCGACAGCGCGCCGCAGCATTTCTCGACGCAGGGCGGCTGGCTCGGCTTTGCGGACAAATATTGGCTGACCGCGCTGGTGCCCGATCAGGGCGCGACGTTCGACGGCCAGTTCCGCGCCGGTGCGAACACCACCTATCAGGGCGATTACACGCTCAGCCCCAAGCTGCTCGCGCCGGGCAAAGCCGTAACCCAGACGACGCGCTTCTTCGCGGGCGCCAAGGAAGTGAAGACGCTCCAGCGCTACGAAGCCGCGGGTATCCCGAAATTCGACAAGGCGATCGACTGGGGTTACTTCGAAATCGTCGAAAAGCCGATCTTCACCTATCTCGACTGGCTGTTCCACATCGTCGGCAATTTCGGCCTCGCCATCATCCTGCTGACGCTGACGATCCGCGCGGTGATGTTCCCGATCGCGCAGCGCCAGTTCGCCTCGATGGCGGCGATGCGCGCCATCCAGCCGAAGATGAAGGCGCTCCAGGAACGCTACAAGGACGACAAGCCGCGCCAGCAGCAGGAGATCATGGCGCTCTACAAGCAGGAGAAGGTCAATCCGCTCGCCGGCTGCCTGCCGACGCTGATCCAGGTGCCGATCTTCTATGCGCTCTACAAGGTGCTGATGATCACGATCGAGATGCGGCACCAGCCGTTCGTCCTGTGGATCAAGGATCTGTCGTCGCCCGATCCGCTGACGCCGGTGAACCTGTTCGGCCTCCTACCCTTCACGCCGCCGCACATGATCGCGATCGGTGTCGTGCCTATCCTGCTCGGCATCTCGATGTTCTTCCAGTTCCGCCTGAACCCGACGCCGATGGACGATACGCAAAAGCAGGTCTTCGCGTTCATGCCCTGGGTGCTGATGTTCGTGATGGCGCCGTTCGCGGTCGGGCTGCAGGTCTATTGGATCACCACCAACTGCATCTCGATCCTGCAACAGAAGCTGCTCTATGCACGTCATCCGCAGCTGAAGACGCCGGTGGCGAAATGAGCTTCGAACCCGAGCAGATCGAGACGGCGCGCAAGCTCTTCGCGGGGCCGATCGCGTTTCTGAAATCGGCGCCGACGCTGGAATATATCCCCGCGCCCGACGTACCCGAGGTGGCGTTCGCGGGGCGTTCCAATGTCGGCAAATCGTCGCTGCTGAACGCGCTGGCCGGCCGCAACGCGCTCGCGCGCACGTCCAACACGCCGGGGCGCACGCAGGAACTGAACTTCTTCGACGTGGGCGATCCGCTCGCGTTTCGCTTGGTCGACATGCCGGGCTATGGCTTTGCCAAGGCGCCCAAGGACATGGTCAAGAAGTGGCGGTTCCTCGTGAACGACTTCCTGCGCGGTCGCGACGTGCTGAAGCGCACGCTGGTGCTGGTCGATTCGCGTCACGGGCTCAAGGACGTCGATCGCGAGATCATGGAGATGCTCGACAAGGCCGCAGTCAGCTATCGCATGGTCCTGACCAAGACCGACAAGGTGAAGCCGACCGAATTGTCCGTCACGCTGGCGGCGATGGCGGACGAGGTGCGCAAGCGTCCCGCCGCGCATCCGGACATCCTGCAGACCTCGAGCGAAACCGGCTATGGCATCCCCGAACTCCGCGCGGCGGTGATCGAGGCGGTGGGCTGAGCGCCGCTCAACCGAACAGCCGCGCCATGCTCCGTTCCAGCATGACGAGCTGCCAGAGCGTCCGCCCATGCTCGCCGCGCCCGCTGCGATGTTCGGCCGCCATCGCGCCGATGGCGGCCATGTCGAACCATCCCGTGTCGTTCAAGGTCCGCGATCGCGCCAGCGCCGCGGCTTCGTCGGCGAGCGCCCCCCGGAACCAGGCACCGATCGGCGTGACGAACCCCATCTTGGGCCGATAGAGGATCTCGCGCGGCAGATAGGGCCGCATCGCGCGCTTCATCAGCCACTTGCCCTGGCCGTGGCGCAGCCGCATCGACACCGGCAGCGTGGCCGCGAATTCGATCAGCCGGTGGTCGAGCAGCGGCTCGCGCGCCTCCAGCCCGACTGCCATGCTGGTGCGGTCGACCTTGGTGAGGATATCGCCCGGCAGCCAATGCTTGATGTCGGCATATTGCGCACGGTCGAGCGCATCGCGCGCCGGCGCCGCCCGCATCGTCGCCACATAGCGGTCTTCGGCACGATAGCCGCCGAGCGCGCGACGGGCCTCCGCCGAGAACAGGCGCGCCCGCCATTCGGGCGTGGTCACGCCCACCGCCCGCGCATAGGCCTCGTCGCCATCGGCCGCGAGCGCGAGCAAGGTGGATTTCGCGCGCAACGGGCGCGGTGCCCAATCCGCCTTGGGATACCAGCGCCCCAGTGCGCCGAACGCATCGCGGCGCAGGCCGGCGGGCATCAGCGCACGGACCCGCTCTTCGGCAGCCTGGAACCGGTAGCGGCGATACCCGGCCAGCGCCTCGTCCGCGCCGTCGCCCGACAGCGCGACCGTCACCCGCTCGCGCGCGAGCGCACATACTTGATAGGTGGCAAGCGCCGAGGCATCGGCGAAGGGTTCGTCGAACGCAGCGACCAGCGTGTCGATCAGGCCGGCATCGTCCGACCGCACCACCCGCGCATGGTGGTCGGTCGCAAAGCGCGCCGCGACGGCGTCGGCATGCGCACGCTCGTCATGCCCCGCTTCGTCGAAGCCGATCGTGCAGGTGGTGATCGCATCGCGCGATGCCTCCGCCATCAGCGCGACCACCGCCGAACTGTCCACGCCGCCCGACAGGAACGCCCCGAGCGGCACGTCCGCGACCATCCGCGAGCGCACTCCGTCGCGCATCCGCGCCACGAGTTCGTCGCCCAGCGCCGCCGCCGAGCCGCGTGCGCGGTTCGAGAAATCCAGATCCCACCATCGGCGGGGCGCGGGCACGGGTCTGCCGCGCGCGATCAGCAGGAAATGCCCGGCCGCCAGCTTGTGCACTCCCGCGACGAGGCAGGCATCGTCGGGGACATAGCCGAACGCCAGATAATCCTCGACCGCGCGCAGATCGGGCGTGCGGCGGAGCAACGGGTGGGCGAGCAGCCCCTTCAGTTCGGAGGCGAAGGCGACCGAGCCGTCGGACAGTTCCACCCAATGGAGCGGCTTCACCCCCAGCCGGTCGCGCGCGAGGAACAGCGCCTGCGCATCGGCATCGTGGATCGCGAAGGCGAACATGCCGTTCAGCCGGTCGAGCAGCCCCGGCCCCCAGGCGCGCCAGCCGTGCAGCAGCACCTCGGTATCGCCCGCCGTCCGGAAACGCGCGCCCCGCTCTTCGAGCTCGGCGCGCAGCTCGGCGAAATTGTAGATCTCGCCATTATAGGTGACGGTCAGCGCATCGTCGCGCATCGGCTGGGGCGAGCCGGCCAGATCGATGATCGACAGACGCCGATGACCCAGCCCCACACCCGGCGCGGTCCACACCCCTTCCCCATCGGGCCCGCGATGCGCCAGCGCGTCGATCATCCGCGCGATGCGCTGCGGATCGACCGGCTTGGGGATTCCGGGATGGAAGATCCCGGCGATGCCGCACATCTCAGCGCATGCCCGCGGAACGGTCTGCCAGCGCGTCGATCGGGCCGAGCGCCACGCGAAACGCCCGGATCGCGGCGACCGGATCATGGCCGGGCAGCACCTCGGCCGACAGATGCACCGCGACGGCCCGTTGCGGGCCACCGAACAGCCGCGCGCGCATCGTCGCCACCTTCACCAGCCTCTCGTCGTGCGTCGTGACATCGCCGACGCGATACCATGTCGCGACGATCCGCTCCACCGCCTGCCGGCCCGGGCCCGGCGCGGTGATCCGCATCGCCGAGCCGCCGTCGATCGGCGGCATGTCCGCGATCCGCACCCAGCGATCCTCCTCGCGCAGCACGCCCGTACCGAAGCCGACCAGTTCGCGCCCTTGTGCCTGCGCGCCATAGACCGCGATCGCCACGTCCACCGCATCGCCACGATCGTCGGCATAGCGGCCGAAGAGATGATGGTCCGCCCCCGGATGGAACGGCTCCCAGGGCGCGCGCGTGCTGAGGAACGCGCGATGCCAGCCCGGGACGTCGGGCAGATCGATATGGTTGGGCAACGCCTGCGCACGGGCCGCGACGGCACCGCTCCAGGCGGGAAAGATCACGGCGGTGGCGAGCACCAGCAGCGCGGCAAGGCCGAGATCGATGCGGTGCCCGACCGGCCGATCGAGCGCGACCGGATCGAAGGCGGGCGCATCGGGCGCACGATCGAACCACCGCCAAGCGATCCCCAGCACCGCCGCCATCACGAGCCCGAAGAACACCCAGCCGTAAACGATGTGATCGAACCCGGTCGCCGCCTCCAGCGAGGTGAGCTGCGCCGCCCAGATCGTGGCGAACGCCCGCACGCCGTTCGCCAGCACGGGCACGATCAGGCTGACGGCCAGGAACATCGCCCGCCGCCGCCAGGAGACGAAACACACATTCGCGACCAGCACGCCGAACGCGATCATCGCGATGACGAATTTGGCGCCCGAACAGGCCTCGGCCACTTCGAAATAATAGCGTCCGGCATGGATCAGCACGCCGTCCACGCTGGCGGGCACGCCGACCGCGCGCAGCATCGGCATCACCATCGCCACCGTCACGTTCTGCAACGGCCTCTCCAGCCCCTCGCCCATCGGCACGAGGAACAGCGCATAAGCCAGCGGGAAGAGCAGCCCGCGTGCCACCTGGGGCCCGAGCAGCGTGACCACCGCGCCCTGCAGCATGACGATCAGGCCCAATTGGCGCGCGAACGACACCGTCGCCGCCTCTCCCATCAACCACCCCGCCCCGCCCACCGCGACGAGCGCGAGGCCCGGCCACCATGCGGCGGGGGTGAGGCGGGCGAGTTGGGCCCGGCGCTGCCACACCAGCCAGGCGATGACGGGGCCGATGAAGAGGCAGTGGCCGAACGTCGTGCTGGTCCACCAGATGCGGACGAGCGCATGCGCATCGCGGTAGAACAGCGATACGATCAACGCGGCGACCAACAGGAGCGCGCCACCATGGCCCGGCCATGCGCCGATCGAACGCCCCTTCGACGCGGTCAGCGCCAGCGTCACTGGAAGCCCATCAGCGCATCGAGCGGCGCGAGCCGCGCATCCCAGGCGTAGCGCGCGATCACTTGATGCCGCGCCGCCTGCCCCAGGGTCGCCGCGGCCCAGGGGTCGTCGAGCACGGCGCAGACGCTATCGGCCAGATCCGCGGGATCATCGGCGATGCGGATCGTACCGGCATGATCGATGCCTTGCGCCGCGGCGGAGGAAGCGATCACCGGACGCGCCATCGCCATCGCCTCCAACACCTTGTTCTGGATGCCGCGCGCGAGCGCCAGCGGCGCCACGCACAGATCGGCCGCGGCCAGCCAACCGCGCGTATCCGGTACGGTGCCCGTCACGATCACGTCCTCGCCGGCCAGCGCACGCACCGCTGCCGTCGGGGCTCGCCCGACGACCGCGAACAGCGCCTGCGGGTGGCGCCGGCGGACCAGCGGCATCACGTCACGCGCAAAGCCCGTCACCGCCTCGATATTCGGCGCATAATCCATCTGCCCGGTGAAGACGATCAAGGGGCGATCCTCCGACATCCGATCGAAGCGACCGTCCGGATCGAAATGCGCGGTGTCGATCCCGTTTTCGACGACCTTCACCGTTCCGACCGCGCCGCCCGAGCGGAACAGCGCGGCCTCCGCCTCGCTGACGAACAGGCTGGCCGCTACGCGCTGCGAGACGGCGCGTTCATAGGCACCGAGCAGCCGCGCCTCGCGTGCCATCAGCCAGCGCATCGTGCCCCGCGCCCGGGCCGCGAAGCCGGCGAACTTGGCGGAATCGACATCGACGAAGTCCATGACGACGGGCATGCGCGCCATCGGGAGATACTGCGCCATCTGCCCGGAAAAGGCATAGATCCGCGCGATGTCGTGGTTCGCCAGCACATCCGCCACGGCGGCGGCCATGGCCTTGTCGGCGAAGGCGGCGAGCGAGGCCGGGCGTCGACTCACCAAAGCTTCGATCGCCGCACGGCCCCGTGCCTTGCGGCGGGGCAGGATGGTGCAGCTTGCCAGCATCGCGCGGAATTCGGGCGGCGGGTCGCGATCCGCCAATTCGTCGGCGAACGCCACCAAATGCACGCGCGCACGCGCCGCCAGATGACGGAGCACGTGATAGCTGCGGATCTTGTCGCCGCGGTCGGGCGGGAACGGGACACGGTGCGCGAGGAAGAGGATGTCGCTCACCCCAGCCCCCGCGCGATCCAGGGGCCGAGGCGGTTGGCGATCGGCAGCGGCAGGCGCTTCCACGCCGCGACCATCGCCGCGTATTTGGGGTTGAGCGGGTTCACCTCGCGGCGCGGCCCCGCGCTTCGCGTGGCGTAATGGCGGGGCATGGGCGCAAAGCCCCAATTCTTCTTGAACGCCGCCGCACCGGTTCCGGTCTTCGATCGGCCGAAATCGAACCGCGTCGCCCCACGGGCACGCGCATGCGCCATCAGCGCGAAATACATCCGGTCGTTGGCGCGCAGGGCTCGCGCCGCCGCACCGCCACCACCCCAATAAGGATAGACGGTCCCGCCGAAATACAGGCTGAGCACGCTCGCGACCGGCCGTCCTTCGTGGCGGACGGTGAGCACATCGGCATCGAGTCGTCCGGCGACTTCGCGGAACAAGCGGGCCGGAAACACCGGCGTCCCCAGGTTGCGGACCGATTCGGCATAGATGCGGTAATGTTCGCGCAGCAGCGCCGGCGTGTCGCCCGTCACGACCTCCAGGTCGATGCCCAGCGCGCGGCGCACTTCGGCGCGTTGCTTGCGGGGAATGGCGAGCAGTTCGGCCGCGTCATCGCCGGCAAGGTCGCGCGCGAAGCCGAGATAGCTGTCGGCATCGACATCCCATTCCTCAGGCAGCGCACCGCCGCGAAGCTCGACGCCGGGGCAGCCGATCCGCTGCGCCAGCGTCCAGGCCGCCGCCGCCAATGGCGCAACGCCCTCCCCCAAGATGCCGCCATCGACGCCGAAACCGGTCGAAACGAGCGCGCGCCCGAACAGGGGCGAGCGCATTTCGGTCAACGGCAGCACGCCGGCAATCGCACCATTGCCCCGTTCGGCGACCAGATAGCGCGCGCGCTGGCCGCATCCGACCTCGACCGCCATGCTCCACGCCGGCAGGTGAAACGGCGTAGCGCCGGGCGTTTCGGTGACGAAAGCAGCAATCCGGTCGGCGTCATGGCGCAGATCCGCCGCGCGCACGCCGATCGACTCAGTCACGCGGCGGCGCCGATGGCCGCGTCCACCCGTCCCCAATCGTGCCGCGCCATCAGTCCGCGCAACTTGCCCGCCATCGCGCGCAGCCGCGCATAATGGCGGATGCGCGATTTCAACGGCGCATTCGCCACGCGCGGCTGGCCGGGATCGATCTCCCAGGGATGGAAATAGAACATCGCCGGTTGCGCCTCGGCGTTCACCTGCCGGACCGCATAATCCGTGATCGCTGCGGGCAACATGCGGAAAAAGCCGCCCCCGGTCGCAAGCCGCCGCCCTGCGAACTCCGCCACGGTCACCGGCACCTCGATCAGCGCGGAGTCGGGCAGTGGTCGAAAGGCGTAGCGGGGCGCCTCGCGCCATCCATAATGGTCGTGGCGCACCGGAGCGACGCTGGACGAATAGCGATAGCCGGCCTCCGCTAGCACCGCATGCGCCCAGGGCGTGCGCGGATCGATCGAGAAGCTCGGCGCGCGATAGCCGGTGACGGCCGCGCCGCCCGCCTGTTCGATCGCGCTGCGCGCCTTGGCAAGGTCGGCGCGAAAGGCGGCCGCATCCATCGTGAAGACGCGCGCATGATCCCAGCCATGGCTGGCGATCTCATGGCCCGCATCCACGATCCGGCGGACGAGCGCCGGATAGCGATGCGCGACCCAGCCGAGCGTGAAGAAGGTGGCCTTGACGCCCGCATCCTCGAACAGCGCGAGCACCGCATCGGTGTTGCGCTCAACGCGCGGCGCGAGCGCATCCCAATCCGCCTTGTCGATCACCCGTTCGAAGGCACCGACTTGGAACCAGTCCTCCACATCGACCGACATGCCGTTGAGCATGGCGTCAGGCCGCGAAGTTGCGGATCGGCGCATAAGGCGGCCGCTGCGCGTCGGTCTCCACCCAATCCACCAGCAGCGTCAGCACGCGGCGCAACGCCACCTCCTGCTGCTCGACCTGCGCCTCGAGCGCCGCGATCCGCGCGACGAGCGTCGGATCGGGTGAAACCACCGCCGGCTCGGCCTCCGACTCGGGCGCACAGTCTGCCTCGGCCTCGGGTGGGACGACGATCGGCTCGGGCTCGGGCTCGGGCGTCAACACAACGCGGGGCGCCGGACGCGCGACGGGCGCGGTGGCCGATTCGAACCAGGACGGTCGCTTCACCTCTTCCGTCGGAGCCGGCGCCTCGCGGACGGGCGTTGCCGACGCGGGTGCCGGCATCGGCGTGACGATGACGGGCGCCGCCGCTGCCGGAGCGGGGAGGCGCTCGACGGGTTCGGGCTTCATCGGCGCGGGCGCATCCGCAAGCGGTGCCCCGATCGGCATCGGCATCGGCAGATCCGCATGGAGATCGCGGATCACCGCATCCACGGTCGCGCCGTCGATCAGGTTGATGCCGCCGATCGCCGCGTGCAACATCGTCCGGCCGGCGAGCAGGTTCAGCCGGCGCGGCACCCCGCCCGATCCGCGATAAAAGGCATCGAACGCATCCTCGGTGAAATCGGGCCGCCCGGTCCAGCCGACCACCGCAAGCCGGTGTGCGATGTAATCGGAGACTTCATGCGCCTCCATCGGATCGAGATGGTGGATCGCGATCACGCGCTGGCGCATCTGTTCGAGGCGATCCTCGCCGTGCAGCCGGTCGCGGAACTCGGGCTGGCCGAGCAACACGATCTGCAGCATCGCATGGCCGCCGGCCTGGAAGTTCGACAGCATGCGCAATTCTTCGAGGCTGGCGACCGGCAGCGCCTGCGCCTCGTCGACGATCAGCAGCGTGCGCTTGCCGGCCCGCGCAACCGCGTGAAGTCCGCGCTCGATCGCGATCAGCAGATCGGCCTTCTCCATGCCCTTCGTCTGCACCCCGAGCGCGGTCGCCACGATGCGCAGCAGATCGGATGCCTCGATCGCGGTGGAGACGATCTTGATTGGGTTCAGGCGCTGCTGATCGAGCGTATCCATCAGATGGCCGACCAGCGTCGTCTTGCCCGCACCGATATCGCCGGTGATGACGATGAAGCCTTCGCCCTGCGCGAGACCATAGCCGAGATAGGCCATCGCCTTCCGGTGGGTGTCGGTCTCGAACCAGAAACGCGGGTCGGGGGTCAGCTGGAAGGGCCGGCCGGTCAATCCGAAATGATCGTCGTACATCGCTGACGTTCCTAGAAGTGATACCGCGCGCCGAGAAGCGCCTGCAGCGACACGTCGCTGGAGAGGTCGCCCACCTTGAAGCTGTAGAGCCCCACCGAAGCCGTGGTGCTCAGGCGGCCGAAATTGCGATAATAGCTGCCCGTCGCCCCATAGGACCAGGTGCCCTCCCCGCCCGAAAGCTGCGTGGTGTAATAATCCACGAACGCGTTCACATCGAGCCCCGAGTTGCGCGACAGGCTGCGCGCCCAGAAGAGCTGACCGTAATAGCTCTCGTCCTCGTCGCCATAGACCACGATGCCGGAGCCGCCGGTCGGCGCATAGAGGCGCCGGTTGGCGTAGCCGATACCCACGCCGAAGGTGGAAAGCCCGCGGGTGATCGTTCCCACCGCATCGACGCCGCGCGCACGATAGCTGGCGGTGGTGATCGACTGGAACACCGAATCGAGGCAACCGCCGGGCGCTCCGCCGCTCGTGCCGAAGACGCAGCCGTTGAACTGTTGCGAGAAGGGATCCTGATTGGAAACGAAGCTCGTCGGCAACGCCGCCACGCCCTGCCGCAATTGCTGGCCGAAGGTCTGGACGCTGTCATAGACATTCACGGCGAAGCCGACCGTCTTGGACGCCTGGTACGTCGCCGTGCCGGTATAACTGAGCGATCCGTAGCGGCGGCCGACATGCGCCTCCACCGACGTGCGGCGGTCGGGTCGCCATACCACGCCCGCATCATAATAGACGCCATCGGTGCGGTAGGCGATTCGGCGCGGCGAATTGGGATCCGTCTCGAATCGACCATTGCCATCCAGCACGGGCGTGCCGCCGGCCGTCAACAGCGGATCGCGCTGGCTGGCCTCGATCCGCTCATAGCCGACACCGGCGGTCAGCGCGACGTTGGGCGAGACGGGAAGCAGCACGTCGCCGCGCCCGTGATACCCCTCGAAGCGCTGGCCGAGCTGCGCGCCATCCTCGCGCTCGTACAGGCCGCTGAGCGTCACGCCGACAGGCAGCACCGTTCCCGGCGCGATGCCGACGGTGGCGGTCGCGAGCTGGCCCAGCGAATGATCGTAATAATCGAGGCGCTGGCCGTCGATCGGCCCGGCATAGGTGGGCGTCTCGACCTTGGTATAGCCGATCTGATAGGCAGCCCCCACGTTCACCACGCCCAACTGGGTGGCGAGCGTCGGGCCGGCATAGACGCCGTAGAGCTGGCTGACGTTGTCGACATTGCCGACAAGTACGCCCGGAGCCGCCCCGCGGATGTCGGAACGCGCGCGCGTGGCGATGCCGCCTGCCTCGAACGTCAGCGCCGGCGTCAGTTTGGCGTCGACGCGCGCGAGGCCGGTGTGGATATCGTCGTCGCCCAGATCATGGCCCTCGCCGAAGCGGTGCTCGTAGCGATAGCTGATCTGGCCGTTGATACGCGCGGTCGTCACCGCCGCGTCCACGCCCGCAGCGACGCTCGTATAGGTGACGGTGTCGCCGCCCTTGAGATCGGCGTCGAGCGTCTGGCTCACTTCGATATAGGGCGTGACGCTGGTCCGCGGCCGGTCCTGCGCGTTGGCGACGGACGGCAGCGCGAGCATCGCGGCGGTGGCGAGAAGGACGGGACGGATCACTGGGACGACTCCTGGTCGTAATAGCTGCCGAACCGGGCGCCGCCCGGCACGAAGGACACCGCGTTGAGGACGAGCTGGATATGCTCGCACCCGTCGAGCAACTGCACGGCGGCGCGCAGCTCGCTTTCGGGCGTGAGATCGGCGCGGACCACGAGCATCACCTGCCCCACCAGCATCGCCAGCACCGAGGCGGGCGACGCCGCGAGAGCGGGTGGCGAATCGAAGATTACCAACCGGTTGGGATTGGCCGACAAGAGCCGCGCGAGCACCGCCCGGGTGCGGGCGCTGGCCAGCAATTCGGTGTCGGTCGAGGTCTTGGTGCCAGCGGGGAGCAGCGACAGATTGGGCACATCGGTGGGTACGATCAGCGTCTCGACATCGAGGTGCGAATCGGCGAGCGCATCGAGCAGCCCGGATCCCTCGTCGACGCCGAGCTGCGCCATGATGTCGGGCTTGGCGAAATCGGCATCGACCAGCAGCACTTCGGTATCGCGCTCGGCGGCGAGCGACAGCGCGAGGTTGATCGCGGTGAAGGTCTTGCCGTCACGCGGACGCGCCGAGCAGACGAGGATCGTCCGCGCCTTGGCGGGTGCGTCGCTTTCGGCGATCCGCTGGCGCACGAGGTTCAACTGGCGCTTGACCAGCCGAAACTCCTCGGCGAGCGGCCCGACCGGCGCGCCGGGCACGATCATGCCGTTCTGCGCGAGCATCATCCGGTCGATCGCCGCCACTTCGCCGCGCGCCAGCGAAGCGCGAAATTCCTCCGGAACGTCGGCGGCAAAGACCGGCTCGACCGGCGGAACGGGAGGCACCAAAGCCGGTGTCATCGGCGGCATCGGCGCGTCGTCCTGCCGCCGCAGATGCTCGCTGAAGTCATAGACCTGGGCGGCGCGTTCGAGCAGCGAAGGCGCGCGTTTCGGATGGATCTTCGTCATGCCGCCATTCCCCGCTGAAGCACTTCGACACCGAGCAGCAGCACATAGGCGGCTCCCAGCGCGGCAAGGCCGCCAGCGAACATCTTCATTCCCCGCGCGCGCTTCTCGGACTGGGCGCGCGTCACCACCTCACCGATTGCGCCGATCACCGGCATGCCGGTCGCGCGTTCCAGCCGCGTGGTGGTGGCGAAGGTCTGCCGCAACTGGCCGAGCGCGAACGCCGCGCCGATCCCGCCGGCGATGCCCGCCACCAGCACGCCCGACAGCAGCAGCATGCGGTTGGGCGCGGTCGGCGTGTGCGGCGTGGTGGGGGGATCGATCACGCTGAACTTCACCTGGTCGGTCTGCGACTGGGCCTGGCCGCGCAGAGCGATCTGCTGACGCTGGGCGAGCAACTGCGCATACGCGTCCTTCGTCACCTGATATTGGCGATCGATATCGCCCTGTTCGGCGGCGACCTGCGGATCGCCCGCGAGCTTGGAATTGAGCTGATCGAGATCCGACTGGAGCTGGCTCTTGCGGATACGCAGCGCCGCGACCTGGCTCTGCTTTTCCGCCTGCATCGACTGAAGCGACTGGTAGAACGGATTGGGCGTGCCCGCGGCGCCGCCCGAAACCGGCTCGCCGCGTGCCGCTGCGGTCGCCGCCGCCAACTGGCTTTTCAGCGCGATCACGTCCGGATGCGCATCGGTATAGCCACGCGCCCGCGCATCGGCGAGCTGGCCCTGGATCGCGATGACCCGCGCCCGGGCCGGGCCGGCCGCACCGCCGGCGGTGCCGGGCAGCGTCGGCGCCACGCCCGCCATCTGCCCCGCGACCGCGGCGACGCCGGATTGCGCGGCACCCAGATCGGCGTCGATCTGCGCCATCTGCGTGCGTGCCGCGCCGATCCGGTCCGCGACGGAGCCGGTGCCCGGCATCGATCCCAGATACCGGTTCTGGAAATCGGCGCGCTTCGTCTCGGCGTCCTGCAGCTTGTCCTGCAGCTGCGCCAATTGCTTGTCGAGGAAAGCGAGCGACTGGCCGTTGCTGGATCGGTCGCCGGCAAGATTCTGCTCGATGAAGATATCGATCAGCTTCTGCGTGATCGTACGCGCCAGCTTGGGGCTGGACGCAGTGGTGGTGATCTCGAACAGATTGTCCTGCTGCGCGGTCACCTTGATGTTCTGGGCGAGGCTCGCGACCCGGTCGGCGACGTCGCGGTCGCTCGCGACCGTGTTGGCGAGATCGGTGCCGCGAACGACCTTTTCGAGATTCACCGCCGAGACGAGCGTCTGGCGGATCGTGTCGACGCTGTTCTGCTGGCTGGGTGCGGGATTGTCGACCGAGGCGGGCAGCACCGACTGCATCTGCACCATGACCCGGGCGTGCGAATCGTAACGGCTGGGGATTTGCGACACCACCAGCCAGCCGACCAGGCACACGCCCCACGCGACGCCGAGCGCGAGCCAGCGCCGCGTCCAGATCGCATGCAGCGCAAGCCGCATCTCGTCATAGATTCCACCCATCCGATCGGCCTCAGAACATCGATTCGGGGATGATGATGACGTCGCCGGGCTCCAGCCGGACATTGGCCGAGGAATCCCCGCGCTTCAGCAGGCGGGAGATCTGGAGCTGATATTCGGTCTGCTTGCCGGTCGCGCGGTTGTAGCGGACGAGCCGGGCCTTGTTGCCCGCCGCATATTGGCTGAGGCCGCCCACCGCGATCATCGCATCGAGCAAGGTCATGTTCGCGCGATACGGGATCGATGCGGGCTTTTCGGTCGCACCCACGACGCGGATCTGCTGGCTGTAGGTGCCGGAGAAATTCTCCACGATCACCGAGACGATCGGGTCCTTCACATATTGCCCCAGCGCCGCCTTCATGTCGTCGGCGAGCATCGCGGGCGTCTTGCCGACCGCGGGCATGTCGTTGATGAGCGGCGTGGTGATGCGGCCGTCGGGACGCACCTGCACCTTGGCCGATAGCTCCGGATTGCGCCAGACGAAGATGTTGAGCTGGTCGAGCGGGCCGATGACATATTCCTCGCCCGCCTGTTCCTTGCTGGCCACATAGGACGCCGGCGGCAGCTCGGGCCGGGCGTTGTTGCCGTCGACGCAACCGGTCAGGGCCGACGCGGCCAGCCCGGCGATCAGCGGGGTACGGGACAGCATGGACAAGCGCATGGCCTTGATTCTCCTGATTTCATGCCCCGCCGAGGCGGCACGCATGATCGGGATCGGCTATGCAGCGGGAGAGGTGAATATAGCGTTTAGCAATGGCCGGCCAGCAGCTCGGCCGCGGGCGGATGCCCGAGGAACGCCGCCGGGCTGGCGCTCGCTCCATAAGCGCCGGCGAGAAAGATCGCAACGAGATCGCCGGCCGCCGCGTGCGGCAGCGCGACCCGGTCGCCCAGCCGGTCGAGCGGGGTGCACAGGGGGCCGACGACCGACACCGTCTCGTCCGCCCCGGCGCCCATCCGGCTCGCGAGTGCGAGCGGGTAATTGCGCCTGACCACCGTCCCGAAATTGCCGCTGGCGGCGAGTTGGTGGTTGAGGCCGCCATCCACCACGAGAAACGTCTCGCCCTGGCTTTCCTTGCGATCGACGATCCGGGTGAGATACACACCCGCCTCCGCGACCAGCCAGCGGCCGAGTTCGATGGCGAAGCGGCTGCCCGCCAGCACCTCGGGCCGCTGTGCCAGCGCTTCGCCGAGCGCCGCACCCACGGCCTCGACCGCGAGCGGCCGATCGCCCGCGAAATACGGCACGCCGAACCCGCCGCCCAGATTGACCAGCGGCGGCACGGCGCCCGCCTCGTCCGCCAGCCGGGCGGCAAGCGCCAGGGTCGCGGCCTCCGTCTCGATGATCGCCCCCGCATCCAGCGCCTGAGAGCCGGCATAGATGTGAAACCCGCGCCAATCCGCGCCGCCCGCGCGCACGGTCCGCACCAGCGCCGCGGCGCGCACCGCATCCACGCCGAACGGCGACGGGCGGCCGCCCATCTTCATTCCCGATCCGCGCAGTTCGACGTCCGGGTTCACGCGGATCGCGAGCCGCGGCACGATCTCGAGCCGTTCGCCGATCGCGAGCGCCCGCGCCGCCTCGCCTTCGGATTCGACGTTGAGCGTCGCGCCGGCACCGATCGCCAGCGCCAGTTCGTCGTCGCGCTTGCCCGGGCCCGCAAAGCTGATCACCGCCGCCGGCTTCGCGCCGATCGCGGCGCGCAACTCGCCTGCCGATGCGACGTCCAGCCCATCCACCAACCCGCCGATCGCGCCGAGCAGACCGGGATGCGGATTGGCCTTGATCGCGTAATGGAGATCGATCGCGGGCATCGCGGCGCGGAACCGCGCGATCCGCGCCGCAACGATCGCCAGGTCATAGACGAACAGCGGCGTGTCACCCGCTTCCGTCACCCAGTCTTCCGCGCTGCGACCGGCGATGTGCAAGACGCCGGTTTGATGCGCGAATTCGGGTGGGAGCGGCCCGGTCGGCTTCACGCGGTCACCTCGGCCCGGATCGCCGCACGATCGAGTTTGCCGTTCGCGTTGCGGGGCAGCGCGGGTCGCCAGTCATAGCGTTGCGGCTGCATGAAGCTCGGCAGCGCGGTGCGAAGCCGCGCGCGCAGTTCCGGCTCGCGCGCCGGATCACCCGCCAGCACGACGACGATCGCCTGCCCCAAGCGCGGATCGGGCACGCCGACCGCCACCGCCTCGCGCGCTTCCTCGCCGGCCAGCACCGCAGCCTCGATCTCGGCGGGGCTGATCCGGTTGCCCGCCGATTTCATCATCTCGTCCTCGCGGCCGACGAACCGGAACAGGCCGTCGGCGCCTTCGATTACAGTATCGCCCGACCATACCGCCATGCCGCCCGATTCGGCAAAATCCGGCGCCGGGCGAAAGCGCGCGGCGCTGCGTTCGGGATCGCGCCAATAGCCTTGCGCGACCAACGGCCCGGCATGCACGAGTTCGCCCGGCTCGCCTGGAGCCGCGCGGGCGCCATCGGTTCGGACGGCCATCACTTCGGCAAAGGGTATGGCCGCGCCCATCGCGTCGGGATGCGTATCGATCAAGGCCGGCGCGAGATAGGTGGAGCGGAACGCCTCGGTCAGCCCGTACATCGCGTACAGGTCTGCCGCCGGAAACCGCGCGCGCAACGCTTGGACGAGGCGCGGTGTCAACGCGCCGCCTGAATTGGTGAGCCGCTTCAGCCGTCCCGCGATCTCTGGTGGCCAGTCCGCTTCGAGCAACTGCACCCAGAGCGGCGGCACGCCCGCCAGCGTCGTCGCCCCGGTCCGCTCCACCGCCTTCACCACGTCGCGCGCGGCGAGATAGTCGAGCGGCGCGACGCACGCGCCGGCGCGCCAGGTCGAGAAGAGCTGGTTCTGACCGTAATCGAAGCTGAGCGGCAGCACCGCGAGCACGCGGTCCTTTGGCGTGAGCCGCAGATAATGCGCCACCGCCACCGCACCCAGCCAGAGATTGGCATGGCTCAGCATCACGCCCTTGGGCAATCCCGTCGACCCCGAGGTATAGAGGATCGCAGCGAGCGCGCCGGCATCCCCATCGTCGCCGGGATAGGAATATCCGGCAAGAGGCACGTTCGATTCATCGATCAGCCGACACCCGGGCGGCACATCCCCGGTCTCGAGCGTCGCGGCTCGCGACGGCTGGCTCACCAACAGGGACGCACCGCTATCGGCCAGAATATGCGCCACCTGCGCGCGCCGGAGTGCCGGGTTGATGGGCACGTGCACCAGCCCCGTGCGGGCGACCGCCAGCGGCATGGTACATGCCAGCCGAGTCTTGGGCAGCCATGTCGCCACCCGGTCGCCCGGTGCGAAACCCTGCCCCACGAGCCACGCCGCAGCGGATGCCACCGCCACTTCGAGCTCGGCGAACGTCATCGCCCCTGCCTTGTCGAGCAACGCCATATCGTCCGCACGGCCGCACGAAGGCAGCCGATCGATCCGTTGCGGGACTGGGTCGAGCGCGATCATCGGATTCCTCATAGCGCCAAGCCGTTGCCGAATTCACCCCCGCGCTTTAACGCGTTGCCATCTGCAACCCTCCGCGAGGCCGCGCGTGATCCCCGAAGGCACTTCCCAGGTCGATGCGACCGTCCGCGGCGTGCTCGCCGACATCCTCGGCCTGTCGCCCGAACGCGTCGCCGCGTTCCGCCCCGACACGCCGCTGTTCGGCGCGTTGCCCGAGCTCGACTCGATGGCGGTGGCAGGCGTACTCACCGAACTCGAGGACCGGTTGGGTATCCTGATCGAGGACGACGAGGTGGATGGCGAGATGCTGGAGACGTTCGGCGCGCTCGTCGCCTTTGCCGGCGAGAAGGCGCTGATCTGACGGAAGGCGCGCCTTCGAACGATCCCGGCATCGATGGCTATGTCTGGCCGGGCGGCTACGAGGCCATGCTCCGCTTCGGCCCCGATACCGGCCCGCTCGTCATCGCTGCGCTGCCGCTGTTCGAGGAAGCGAACCGAACGCGGCAGTTCACGACCACGATCCTGCGCGAACTCGCCCGGCGCGGGATCGGCAGCGTGTTGCCGGATTTCCCGGGCACGGGCGAGAGCCTGACGGCGATCTGCGACGCCGACATCGCGATGATGCGCAGCGCCTATGAAGCGCTGGCCGAACGGCTCGGCCGTGACCGCCCGATCCATGCGATCGGCATCCGCAGCGGCGTCTTGCTCGACAGCCACGCGGCCCCAAAGGCACGATGGTATCTATCGCCGATGACGGGCGAGGCGGTCTTGCGCGATCTTCGCCGCGTCCGGCAGGCGGGTCTTTCGTCCGACGCACGGCACGATCGCGATACAATGATCGACGGCGATGCCGATTATGCCGGCAACCGGCTATCGCGAGCGATGCTGGCGGAGCTGGCCGTCGCCAGACCGTCCGACCCCGCGCCCCGGACGCCGGTCCGCACGATCCGCCTGGAGACCGATCCGCGCGACGCCACCATGAAGCTTCCCGGTACGCCGCTCTGGCGACGGGCAGAGCCCGCCAACGATCCCGCGCTGGCGGAGCGGCTCGCCGAGGATATCGCCGGTTGGATCGCCGCGTGCGCCGGCTGATCCGCTTTCCGTGCGCTGGCGAGACGCTCGTCGGAACGCTCGACGAGGCCACAGGCACCACCGGACTGCTGATCGTCTCGGGCGGCAACGAGGTGCGCGCCGGGGCGCATCGCGGCATGGCGATGCTCGCCCAGCGCCTCGCCGCCATGGGCATCCCGGTGTTTCGCTACGATCGCCGGGGCACGGGCGACTCGAGTGGCGCGAACGGTGGCTATGCGGATTCGGCCGACGACATGGCGGCGGCGGCGGCGTGCTTCCGCGCGACCGCACCGCATCTTCGGCGGCTGGTGGGCTTCGGCAATTGCGATGCGGCCAGCGCGCTTGCCCTGTTCGGACGGGCGACGGGAATCGACCGGATCGTTCTTGCCAATGCCTGGGTGGTGGAGAGCGGGGACGCCCTGCCCCCTGCCGCCGCGATCCGCGCCCGCTATGCCCAGCGCCTGCGCGATCCGCGCGCCTGGTGGCGGATGCTGCGCGGCGGGGTAGATGCCCGCAAACTGCTGCTCGGCCTGCGCAAGTTGTCGGTACGCGAACCCGACGATCTGGCCGCGCGAGTCCTGGCCGCCATCACGGCATGGGGCGACGATGCGCAGATCCTGCTTGCCACGGGCGACGCAACCGCGATCGCCTTTGCCGATGCGGCGCGGGGACGCGGCCTGGCGATCGACGTGATCGATACCGCATCGCACAGCTTTGCCGGCGATGCGGGCGCAGCGCTGGAAGCCGCGATCCGCCGCCATCTGGACGGGGCGTGATCGCGCGAGGCTATTCCGCCGCCTCGGCCATTTCGGCGAATTCCGCCGCGGCGAGGAACCGCTCGGCATCCAGCGCCGCCATGCAGCCCGTTCCGGCCGCCGTCACCGCCTGGCGATAGACCTTGTCGGCCACGTCTCCGCACGCGAACACGCCTTCGACGCTCGTCCGCGTGCTGCCGGTCTCGACCGCGATATAGCCATCCGGATCGAGCGCGAGATGGCCGCGGAAGAGTTCGGTGGCCGGATGATGCCCGATCGCGACGAACCCGCCATCGACATCGAGGCGGCTATGCTCGCCGGTGACCGTATCCTCCAGCTCCAGCGCGACGAGCCCGGCATTGCCGCCCCCGTCCACGAAGCCGCGAACCTCCTTGTTCCACAGCACGCTCACGCCCTTGTGCGCGAAAAGCCGCTCCTGGAGGATCCGCTCGGCGCGCAGCGAATCGCGGCGGTGGATCAGCGTCACGTCGGGCGAATGGTTGGTGAGGTAGAGCGCCTCTTCCACCGCCGTGTTGCCGCCGCCGATCACCGCGACCTTCTTGCCGCGATAGAAGAACCCGTCGCAGGTGGCGCAGGCGGAGACGCCCTTGCCCTTCATGGCCTCCTCGCTGTCGAGCCCCAGCCATTTGGCCTGCGCGCCGGTCGCGATCACGAGCACCTCGCCCTCATAGATGTCGCCGCCGTCCCCCACGAGGCGGAAGGGCCGCTTCGTCAGGTCGACCGACACGATCGTGTCCCACATCATCCGCGTACCGACATGTTCCGCCTGCGCCTGCATCTGCTCCATCAGCCAGGGGCCCTGGATCACGTCCTTGAAGCCCGGATAATTTTCCACGTCGGTCGTCGTCGTGAGCTGGCCGCCGGGCTGAATGCCCTGCACCACGATCGGCGCCATCCCCGCGCGCGCGCCGTAGATGGCGGCGGAAAGGCCGGCAGGGCCCGAGCCCAGGATGAGCATGCGCGTGGTGTGGGTGGTCATCGTTCGGTTCCTGACATGGCGTGGCGCTGATCTAGGCAATTGCATCACCGATTTGAATGGCGCTCTGCATCCGATGGCGCGATGCTTCGTTGGGCATCGAAGCGCGTTTGAGGGAATCACCATGGCCGACGAGAAGATCGTCATCAAGGAATACACGGCACCGGCTGGCGGCTGGGGTTCGATGAAGGGCATGGCCGAAGTCCTGCCGAAGGAAGGCATCAGCCCGGCGACGCTCGACGCGCTGCGCCGGCAGAACAAGCCCGAAGGCGTGATGTGCGTGAGCTGCGCCTGGGGCAAGCCCGCCAAGCCGCACATCGCCGAATTCTGCGAAAACGGCGCGAAGGCGACGGCGTGGGAATTGACCAGCCACCGCGTGACACCCGAATTCTTTGCCAAGCACACCGTGTCCGAACTCGACCTCTGGCCGGATTACGATCTCGAACAGGCCGGGCGCCTGACTCATCCGATGCGTTACGACCGGGCGACCGACAAATATGTGGCGGCAAGCTGGGACGAGGCGTTCACCGCCATCGGCACCAAGCTGAAGACGTGCGATCCCAAAAAGGTGATTCTCTACTCCTCGGGCCGGGCGAGCCTGGAAACCTCGTTCATGTACGCACTGTTCGCGCGGATGTGGGGTCAGCAGAACCTGCCCGACAGTTCGAACATGTGCCACGAGACCACGTCGGTCGGCATGAAGAACGCGATCGGATCGCCGGTCGCAACCATCCAGCTTGAAGATTACGAGAAGTGCGATGCGATCTTCGCTTTCGGGCAGAATGTCGGCACCAATGCTCCGCGCATGCTCCACACGCTCAGCGACTGCGCCAAGCGCGGCGTCGACATCGTCACCTTCAATCCCTTGAAGGAGCGTGGCTGGGAGCGTTTCGCCAATCCGCAGAACCCGATCGAGATGGCGACGGGCAGCTCGACGCAGATCTCCTCGCAATATCATCAGGTCCGGGCGGGCGGCGACATCGCCGCGATCCTCGGCATCTGCAAGATCGTGATCGAGGCGGACGACCGGGCGAAGGCCGAAGGCCGGCCCCGCGTGGTCGATGCGCATTTCATCGAGCAGCACACCGTCCGCTTCGAGGATTTCGCGACCTTCGCGCGCAAAGCGACCTGGGACGACATCGTCCACGAAAGCGGCCTCACCCGGTCGGCGATCGAGGATGCGGCACGTGTCTATATGAAGGCCGAGCGCGTGATCGCGGTCTATGGCATGGGCATCACCCAGCATCGGTACGGGATGGACAGCCTGTACATGATTATCAATTTCCTGCTGCTACGCGGCAATATCGGCCGTGAGGGCGCAGGCCCAGGCCCGGTCCGCGGCCACAGCAACGTGCAGGGCCAGCGCACCGTCGGCATCACCGAGAAGACCGAACTCGCGCCCGTGGAGCGGCTGAAGGCGCTGTTCGAATTCGAGCCTCCGACCGAGAAGGGCTGGGACACGGTCGAGAGCTGCCGCGAGATCCTCGCCGGCACAGCGCAGGGGTTCGTCCAGCTGGGCGGCAATTTCCTCCGCGCGATCCCCGATCAGGGGCGCATGAAGGAAGCCTGGGCCAAGCTGCCGATCACGGTTCACATCGCGACCAAACTCAACAAATCGCACCTGACGCCGGGGGAGGAATCCTGGATCCTGCCATGCCTCGGCCGCATGGAGCAGGACATGCAGGCGGGCGGGCGACAGGCTGTCTCGATCGAGGATTCGTTCAGCCACATCTATGGTTCGGTCGGCAAGGCGACGCCGGCTGCGCCCACCTTGCTTTCCGAACCCGCGATCGTCGCGGGCATCGCCAAGGCGACGATCGCGCCCAACCCCAACGTGCCGTGGGACGAGTGGGTCGGCGATTACGGCAAGGTGCGCAACGCGATCGAGAATTGCTATCCTGACAAGTTCGCGAACTTCAACGACAAGCTCTTCGTTCCCGGCGGCTTCTGGAAGGGCAATCCGGCTTCGCACCGCAAATGGGAAACCAAGAGCGGCAAGGCCGAATTCAACGTGCCCCGCGCGCTGAACGCGACCGGATTCGCCGAGCAGGACGGCCGGTTCCGCCTCGTCACGCTTCGGTCGAACGACCAGTTCAATACGACGATCTATGGCTATGACGACCGGTTCCGCGGCATCAAGGGCACGCGCCAGGTCGCGATGATGAACCGCGCCGACATTCTGGCTCTGGGTTTGAGCGACGGCGACACGATCGGGCTGGAAAGCGATGCCCAGGACGGGCACGAGCGCGTCGTGGATGGCCTGCGCGTGGTGGAGTACGACATCCCTGCGGGCTGCATCGGCGGCTATTATCCCGAGCTCAACATCCTGATCGCGCTCGAACATCATGCGATCGAGAGCCATGTGCCGGCCGCGAAGTCGGTTCCGGTGCGGATCCGCCTGAACCCATGACACGGATTCTTGGCGCGGTGCTCGCCGGCGGGCGATCGTCGCGCTTCGGATCGGACAAGGCGGCGGCGATGCTGGGCGAAAATACGCTCGCCCAGCATGCCGCCGCAGCGATCGCACCTCATGTGGAGACGGTCGTTCATGTCGGGGGCGAGCACGGGATCGCCGACGTGCCCGGACCGGGATTGGGGCCACTAGGGGGCATTGCCGGGGCGCTGGATCACGCCGCCCGGTACGGCTTCGCCGCGGTGCTGACGATCGCCTGTGACATGCCCGCGATACCCGATGCCCTGATCCCGGCACTCCTGCGGCGCCTGCCCTCCTATTGCGTCGATGCGCCGGTGCTGGGCGTGTGGCCGGTATCAGCTCTGGACGAACTCGTGGCGCTGCTGCAATCTTCGGCGCCGACCAGTCCGTCGGTGCGGTTCTTCGCCCGGACGATCGGCGGCATCCCGGTAGAGGCGTCCGCGCCCATTCCCAACATCAACACGCGCGACGATCTTCTCGCGCTGTGACCGTCGCGCGAAACGAAGCCGTCATCCGCTTGCTCCCCCATGGCTCCGCGCGTGCGGAACGCAGCATCGCGATCGAAGCGCCGGTCGCGATCGAGGTGGATGGGCTGGGCTATGCGGTGATGATGATGACGCCCGCCGATCTCGCGCCGTTCGCGATCGGCTTCATGCTGACCGAACGGCTGGCGGACACCGCAGCCGACGTGATCGCGGTCGAACCATTCGAAGCGGAGGCCGGCTGGATCGTCCGCGTCGCACTATCCGCGCGCTGCCGGGGCCGCATCCACGATCGGGTGCGCCACCGCACCAGCGATACCTCGTGTGGCCTGTGCGGCATCGCCGGCCTGGAACAGCTTCGCCGCCCGGTGACGAAAGTGCCTCCCCGGCCCGACACCCCGGTCGCCGCGATCTTCGCCGCGCTTGCCGCGCTTCGCGACCATCAGCCGCTGAATGCCGCCACGGGCGCCACGCATGCCGCCGCCGCATGCGACGCCGATGGCAGGATCGTCGCGGCCTATGAAGATGTGGGCCGCCACAATGCGCTGGACAAGCTCGTGGGCGCACTGGCGATGGAGTCACGCCCCCTGCCCGCCTTCCTACTGGTCACCTCGCGCCTGAGCTTCGAGATGATCGACAAGGCGCTGGTCGCCGGCGTCGGCATGCTCGTCGGGGTGTCCGCCCCCACGAGCCTCGCCATCGATCACGCGCGCGCACACGGCCTGACCTTGCTCGCGCTTGCACGCGGCGACGCCATCCTGGTGGCGAACGATCCGCACGGCGTGTTTTCCGAAGATTTGGTAGCGAAGGAGGGACTTGAACCCCCGACCCCAGGATTATGATTCCCGTGCTCTAACCAACTGAGCTACTTCGCCCCAATGGGCTCGCGACTGCGAGGCGCGGGCTATAGGAACCGCGTTTCGCTCGGTCAAGCGAACATGTGACGCGACAGCGCTTCCCAAGGGCCACCGCGATACCACCAGGTGCCGAGCCCCACGATCTCCACATCGCGCGCGCGGAAATCGCGGTTGAGCGCGGCGAGCAGCACCTTCGCGGCAGCGGGCGTCACCTTGTTCTGGATCGTCACATGCGGGCGCCAGCCGCCCGCATCCTGCGGCGTCAGCAGCCCGGCGAACGCGTCGACCAGCCGGACGCGGATCGCGGCGAGCTCGGGCGAATCGATCCGATAGGCCACGCCGCGGCCTAGCGGCATCAGCGCCGACACGCGCGCGGGCGGCGGCCGGATCCCGCGGGTTTCCTGCACCAGTCGATGCTTCAGCTCCGATTCGATCGACGGCGGCAGATGGTGGAACAGCGTCAGATGCGCATCGAGCTGGTTGCGCTCGGGCGGGAAATGCTCGCGGCGCGCGCCGTCGAGCCAGCCCTGATCGGATCGCCCGAACAGCGCGGTCACGATGATCGGAGCAGGAGCGGTCGCGTCGGTCAAATCTCGATCTGGCTGCCCAGCTCCACCACGCGGTTGGTCGGCAGACGGAAGAATTCCATCGCCGTTTCCGCATTGCGCAGCATCCACGCGAACAGCTTCTCGCGCCACAGCATCATGCCCGGCTTGTCCGAAGCCAGCAGCGTCTGCCGCGACAGGAAGAAGCTGGTGTCCATCATCTTGAACGCCGCGCCGCACTGATTGACTTGCTTCAGACCCGCCGGAACATCGGGTTCCTCCATGAAGCCATAATGCATCACCATCCGGTGGAAACCGTGGCCGAGCGGCTCGATCCGCACACGGTCACCCTCGGCCCAATAGGGCTGGCCCGCGATGGACACGGTCAGCAGCACGATGCGCTCGTGGAGCACCTTGTTGTGCTTCAGATTGTGCAGCAGCGCGTGCGGCACGCCGTCCCGGGCCGATGTCATGAACACCGCCGTGCCGGGCACCCGCGCGGCCGACGACGCCGCCGAATCGATGAACACCTTCATCGGCATCGCCGCCTCGTGCATCCGGTCGATCATCAGCTTGCGCCCCTTCGACCAGGTCGTGAGCAAGGTGAAGATCAGGAAGCCCACGAGCAGCGGGAACCAGCCCCCCGACGGCACCTTGGTGAGGTTCGCCGTGAAATACGCGCCGTCGACCAGGAAGAAGAGGCCGAGCAACGGGAGCGCCGCATAGGTCGGCCAGTTCCACAGCCGGAACAGCACGACCGACAACAGGCACGAATCGATGAACATCGCCCCCGTCACCGCAATCCCGTAAGCGCTGGTGAGATTGGACGAGGTGCGGAAGAAGAGGACGAGCAGGATCACCATCACCATCAACGCCCAATTGACAAGCGGCACATAGATCTGCCCCTCGGTTTGCGCGCTCGTATGCTCGATCCGCAACCGCGGCATGAACCCGAGCTGGATCGCCTGTTGCGTGACCGAGAAGGCGCCCGAAATCACCGCCTGGCTTGCGATCACCGCCGCCGCGGTCGCGAGGATCACGAGCGGCAACTGCAGGCGGTCGGGCGCCAGTTCGTAAAACGGGCTGTGCAGCACCGCGGCGCCTTCACGGATCAGCAGCGCGCCTTGGCCCATATAGTTGAGGATCAGCGCCGGCAGCACGAACACAAGCCAGGAAAGCCCGATCGGTCGTCGGCCGAAATGTCCCATATCGGCGTAGAGCGCCTCCGCCCCCGTGACTGCCAGCACCACCGAACCGAGCGCGAGGAAGGCGCGCAGCGGATCGAGCGCGAAGAACTCGATCGCATAATGAGGCGACAATGCCGCGATAACATAAGGCGTCTTGGCGATGCTCAACACGCCCAGCACCGCGATCGTCGCGAAATAAAGCAGCATTACCGGGCCGAAGATCAGGCCGATCCGCGCCGTGCCGTTGCGCTGGATGGTGAACAGGAAGATCAGGATCGCGACGGACGCCGGCAGCACCAGCCCGCCGAGCGAAGGCTCGGCGATCGCGAGCCCCTCGACCGCACCGAGCACGGTCACGGCCGGCGTAATCATGCTGTCGCCGTAGAACAGGGCGGTCGCGAACACCCCCAGCAGCACGATGCCGCGCGTCCAGCGTTTCGTCTTGGTGCGACCCGATATCAGCGCGAGGAGCGCTAGGCTGCCCCCCTCGCCACGGTTGTCGGCGCGCATGATGATCGCGACATATTTCAGCGTCACCACGATCATCATCGACCAGAAGATCAGGCTGATGACGCCCATGATGTGAAACGAGTCGAGCGTCAGCCGGTGGTGTCCCGCGAACGTCTCGCGAAAGGCGTAGAGCGGGCTGGTGCCGATGTCGCCGAACACCACGCCGACCGCGCCCAATGCGAGCTTGCCGAGG
Source organism: Sphingomonas sp. GC_Shp_6 (assembly GCF_026540835.1). Classification (NCBI taxonomy): domain Bacteria; kingdom Pseudomonadati; phylum Pseudomonadota; class Alphaproteobacteria; order Sphingomonadales; family Sphingomonadaceae; genus Sphingomonas; species Sphingomonas sp. GC_Shp_6. The sequence continues at coordinate 301,723 of NZ_JALNUO010000004.1, forward strand.
GCCTCGGGGCGATGATGGCCGGGCATGGCCTGTGGTTCGCCCGATGGGCGGGCCGCGGGGGTGGCGGCGATTAGGGGCGTGCTCACCGGAGCGACGCGGTGCTCGGGAAGGCTGGGATCATGGTCATGGTTCGCGAAATCGCCCCCCGGCTGTAAGCGCCTGATATAGATGCCCATCCGTCCCACTGCAACGGGACAGGGGCGAGCCGCCCCGCTATAGGCCCACCCACAGGATCGATGGAGAGAATATGATGCGAGTCGGAGTTCCCAAGGAGATCAAGAACCACGAATACCGGGTCGGTCTCACCCCGCCGTCGGTCGCCGAACTCGTCGCGGCGGGTCATGACGTTGTGGTGGAAACGGGCGCCGGGGCCGGCATTGACTTCGACGATGCCGCCTATGTCGCGGCAGGCGCGACCATCCTGCCCGATGCGGCCAGCGTGTTCGCGGGCGCCGACATGATCGTGAAGGTGAAGGAACCGCAGGCGCGCGAGATCGCGATGCTCGAGCCGCGTCACCTGCTGTTCACCTATCTGCACCTCGCCGCCGACAAGCCGCAGGCGGAGGGCCTGATGAAGTCGGGCGCGACGTGCATCGCCTATGAGACGGTCACCGCGCCGCGGGGCGGCCTGCCGCTGCTGAAGCCGATGTCCGAAGTGGCGGGCCGCATGTCGGTTCAGGTCGGCGCGCATTATCTCGAAAAGGAACAGGGCGGCCGCGGCGTGCTGCTGGGTGGCGTGCCAGGCGTCGCGCCCGCCAAGGTCGCGATCCTCGGCGGCGGCGTTTCGGGTGTGAACGCCGCGCAGATGGCGGTGGGCATGCGAGCGGACGTGACGATCTACGACATCTCCAACGATCGGCTGGCCGAACTGGACATGTTCTTCTCGAGCCAGATCAAGACCGCCTATGCCTCCAAGGCGGCGATCGCCGCGGCGGTGAAGAACGCGCACCTGGTGATCGGCGCCGTGCTGGTGCCCGGTGCCGCCGCGCCCAAGCTCGTCACGCGCGAGATGCTGAAGACGATGAAGCGCGGATCGGTGCTGGTCGACATCGCGATCGATCAGGGCGGGTGTTTTGAGACGAGCCATGCGACCACGCACGAGGATCCCGTGTTCGAGGTGGACGGCGTGATCCATTATTGCGTCGCCAACATGCCCGGCGCGGTCGCGCGCACATCGGCCTTCGCGCTCAACAACGCGACGCTGCCCTTCGCGCTGAAGCTCGCGACGCTCGGCGCCGAAGCGGCGATGAAAGCCGATCCGCATCTCGCTGCTGGCCTCAACGTGTACAAGGGCAAGATCGCCTACAAGGCCGTGGCCGACGATCTCGACCTGCCTTACGAAGCGTGGAACGGATAAGGAACATGGGGGTTGGGTCATCGGAAGGAATTGACATGACCGAACAGCCCAACCCCAAGGACCATCCGACCGGCAACGCGGAAAAGGATCCCGACGACTGGACCACCGGCGGCGAAGCGATGACCGGCGCCCAAGCCAGCTATCTGAAGACGCTGAGCGAAGAGGCCGGCGAAGCGTTCGACGATACGCTGACCAAGGCGGATGCGTCGAAGCGGATCGACGAATTGCAGGCGAAGACCGGCCGCGGCCAATAATCAGCGGGGCGGCTGGCTCGGCATTCTCGCGAGATAATTTTCGAGCAGAGACAGCCGCATCGCTATATCGCGGCGATACGAGGCGCCGGCAGGCGCCAGTCGCAGCGCCCGCCTCCAGCAGGCGCGGGCCGTCATGAAGTCCCCGCTGCGGATATAGGCCAGCCCGGCGAAGAAGGGCGGCCCGGGATGACGCGGCGCCAGCCGCATCGCCTGATCGAACGCGAACCGTGACGGCGGCGACACCACGCCGCCGTCACGCATCGCGAGCGACCCGCCGAGTGCCGTCCAGAGCATCGCACTTTTGGGTACGGCGCGAATTCCGCCGAGGATGGCCTGAAGCGCCGCCTTCCGATCGCCGATCCCGAGCATCGCATCCGCGGCGATCAGATAGGCCCCGTCATTCGTGAACCGGCCGAACATCCGGTCGCGCAGATCGATGATCCCCGGATCGTCGCGCGCGACGCGCGCGTCGGTGATGGCGGGATGCGCCGGCAGATTGGGACTGCCCTGAAGCGCATAGCCTGCGGCCGCGAGCATCAATGCCGCGCCGGCGAACGACCACAGCGTGCGGGGTACGCGGAGCGCGATGAGCCCTCCCATCGCCACCCCACCGATCAGTGCGAGCCACAGCCACCCCATCAGCGGCGGCGCCGGAAACTGGCGCGGGCGATCCAACCGCCGAGGCCCAGCAGCACGAACGGGGCCGCCCAGAGCGGCCAGGTCAATCCGGACAAGGGTGGATCATAGCTCACATAGGCGCCGTAACGCGCGACCATCCAACCGCGGATCGACTCGGGCGACGCGCCCGCGGCGATGTTCCGCCGGACGAGCGCCCGCATGTCGCCCGCCATCGCCGCATCGCTGTCCGCGATCGACTGGCCCTGGCACACGACGCAGCGCAACGTCGTCATCAGCGCCTTGGCGCTTGCCTCTTGCGCCGGATCGGCAAGCTGGGTGTTCGCATAGGCTGTGGTGCTGGCCGGTTCCGCCGCAAGGGGCGCAGCGAAGCACAGCCCCATGGCCGTGACCATCGCCCGAAGAGTAGCGCCCACGCGGATCACCGCGCCTTCTCCACCGCCGCCGCGATCTCGGCCACGTCCTCGGGCCGAATGTCGCCCACCTTCTGCATCGCGATCCGCCCGTCGCCGTCGATCACGAAGCTTTCGGGGACGCCCGAGGATCCAAGCGCCAGTTGCACATGCGCATCGACGTCGTTGCCGATCCGTGAATAGGGGTCGCCGTTGGTGCGCAGAAACGCCGTGATCGCCGGGCCCGTGTCGTGGATCGCCAGGCCGTCGATCTCCACGCCCATCGCCTTCAGCCGCATCAATTGCGGGATCTCGGCGACGCACGGCACGCACCAGCTCGCGAACACATTGAGCAGCCGGGGGCGTCCATGCCCGAAAACGTTGGTCGCCAGCCCCGGCTTACCCGCCGCGACGGGTGCGAGCGCGAAGACGGGCAGCCGCTGGCCGACCAACGCCGAATGGATCGTGCGGTCGCCGGGGCGGATCAGCCCGCTCGCCACCACCAGCAGCAGCAGGGCGAACACGCCGAGCGGCGCCCATAGCGCGAGCCGCTTCATGCCCAGGCCTGCCGCGCGGCCGATCGCCGTTCGCGCCGCAGCCGCCCGAAAAGCGAAAGCGCGCCCCCCAGCGCGATCAGCGCACCGCCCAGCCAAATGAGTGTGACGAACGGCTTCCACCACAAGCGGAGCTGCCAGCGCCCGGTGCCGTCCGCCGCCCCCAGAACGGTATAGAGTTGCCCATCCCACAGCGTGGCGATGGCGGACTGGCTGGTCGTGGTTGGGGGATCGGAAAAATAACGCTGCTGCGGACGCAGGACGATCACGTCGTCGCCACGCGTCGCGGTCAGCTTAGCCTCGAGCCCGGACCAGTTCTCGCCGATCACCGGGCCGATGCCATCGAGCGTGACGAGATAGGGACCGACGCGGGCCGGCTCTCCGACATGAACCGCCACCAGCGTCTCCTCGGTGAACGCGCTGTCGCACGCCATCCCTGCCAGGCTGACCGCGATGCCCAGATGAGCGACGACCATGCCATAGGTGAAGAGCGGCGTCCGGCGCGGATTGCGTTTCCAGAGCGGCGCCACGCTCGCCACCGCCAACCCCGCCGCCAGCGACAGGCCCGCCAGCGGCAGGATGCCCATCGGCGCGAACAGCACGAGCGCCGCGCCCGCGCAGCCCGCCACCGCGATCGGCCAGAACAGGCGCTCGATCAATTCGGATGCGTCGTCACGGCGCCACCGCAGCAACGGCCCAGCCGCCATCGCGATCACGAGCAGCAGCGCGATCGGGCCGATGAAGCGATCGAACACGGGTGCCCCGATCGATAGCTGAACGCCGAAGCCCGCCGCCACCAGAGGATAAAGCGTGAAGATCAGCACGAGCCCGAGGATCACGCTGAGCAGCAGATTGTTGAGCACCAGCCCCGCTTCGCGGCTCACGAGTTCGAACGTGTTGCCGATCCGCACCGTGCCGATGCGCGCGGCGAACAGCGCCAGCGCGCCCCCGATATAGAGGCCGAGCAGCGCGAGAATGAACGCACCCCGCGTGGGGTCGACGGCGAAGGCATGGACGCTCGTCAGGATGCCCGACCGCACCAGAAACGTGCCGATCATCGACATCGAGAACGCCACCACCGCGAGCATGATCGTCCACGCGCGCAGCCCGTCACGGGTGGCGAGCACGCTGACCGAGTGCAGCAGCGCGGTCGCGGCCAGCCACGGCATCAGCGAAGCGTTCTCGACGGGATCCCAGAACCACCAGCCACCCCAGCCGAGGTCGTAATAGGCCCAATAGGACCCGGCCGTGATCCCGAGCGTCAGGAAGATCCATGCGCCCAGCACCCAGGGCCGCATCGCGCGGGCGAACACCGGCCCCACATCGCGCGTGACGAGCGCACCGACCGCGAAGGAAAAGGCCACCGACAGCCCGACATAGCCAATGTAGAGCGTCGGCGGGTGGAACGCCAAGCCGGGATCCTGCAGCAACGGGTTCAGCCCCAGGCCATCCGCCGGCGCCGGCGCGAGCCGCGCAAACGGGTTCGAGGCGAAGAGCAGGAAGGCGTAGAAGCCGAGCGCGATCGCCGCCTGCGCACCCAGCGTGGCGATCAGCGTGCGCTCGGGCAAGCGCCGCTCCAGCACCGCGACCGCGCCGCCCGCCAGCCCCAGGATCGTCACCCAGAGCAGCATCGATCCCTCATGATTGCCCCAGGAGCCGGCGAATTTGTAGATCCAGGGCTTGGCCGAATGGCTGTTCTCGACGACCAGCTTCACCGACATGTCGGACGCCAGAAAGACGCCGATCAGCAGGGCCATCGCCAGCGTGGCAAGCACGCCCTGCACCACCGCCACCGCGCGGGTGGCGGCCATGACGTCGTCGCGCCGGCGCCGCAGCCCGATCGCCGCCATCGCCAGTTGCAGCGCCGCCAGCGCACCGGCAAACCACAAGGCGGCAAGTCCCGCTTCCGCCATCATGGCTCCAGCGTCTTCGTCTCGTGCATCTTGCCCGCAAGCTGGGGCGGCATGTATTTCTCGTCATGCTTGGCGAGCAGATTGGTCGCGATGAACGCACCGCCGGGCTGGAACTGGCCCTCGGCGACCACACCGGATTTTTCGCGGAAGAGATCGGGCACGATGCCCGCGAAGGTGACCGGGGTCGTCGCCCGCCCATCGGTCACGACGAAATGGACGGTCACGCCGTCCGGTGCGCGGCGCACGGATCCACCCTCGACCATGCCGCCCAGACGCACCGCACGGCCGAGCGGCAGGCCGTCGCGTCGCACGTCGGACGGCGCGTAGAAGAACGACGCCTGATCCTTCAGCGCGGACAGCGCGAGCAGCCCCGCCGCCGCGACCGCACCCAGCGCCAGCAGCGACAGCGTCAAACGCTGATGCTGTGCCTTCATCGATCGCGCCGGTCGGAAGCGGCGCGTTCGGCGCGGCGCATGGCGACCATGCTCACGATCGCCAGCACCGCGGCACCCGCCAGCGTTACGCCGTAAGCGGCTGCCACGAAAGGCCAGGGGTTCATGCGCGCGCCATCCGTCGCATCCGTGCCTCGGCCTTGGCCAGCGCCAGCAGCGTCCGCATTCGCATCAGGACGATCGCGGCGAAGACGAACGTGAAGCCCGCCAGCATGATCGGCAAAGGCCAGAGGATCGATCGATCGATCGTGGAGCCGGTCAACCCGATGCTGGGGCCCTGGTGGAGGCTGTTCCACCACACCACCGAATAGCGGATGATCGGCAGCAGCACCGAACCGGCGATGCCGAACACCGCCGGGATACGCCCGTCGCCGCCCCGCTCCGCATCCGCCCGCGCGAGCGCCAGATAGCCGAGATACACGAAGAACAGCAGCAACATCGACGTCAACCGCCCGTCCCATTGCCACCACGTCCCCCAAGTGGGCCGCCCCCAGATCGAGCCCGAGACCAGGCAGATCGCCGCGAAGGTCGCCCCCGGCACGGCGATGGCCCGCGCGGCGACGCTCGCCAGCGGATGCCGCCAGACGAGATAGGCGATCGAGGAGAGCGCGATGCCACTCCATCCGCCCATGCCGAGCCAGGCGGCGGGCACATGGATGTAGAGGATGCGGACGGTTTCGCCCTGAAGATAATCGGGCGGCGTCTGCGTCAGTCCCGCCCAGCAGCCCAGCGCGATCAGCGCGACGCCGGCCCAGAAGAGCACGGGCGTCAGCGGCCGTGCGATCGTCAGGAACCGGGCGGGGTTGGCAAAGGCGTGAAGGCTGGGCACGATCCCTCCGCCATATGGGAACGACCGGAGGCTGTCACCTCGGACTTGGCGGATCGGCGTCGGCCCGATCCGCCTTTTCTCAGCGCCCGATCAGGCGCTTGGCCAGCATATCGGCCACTTCCGAGGCCGGTGCGCCGGTCCGGTCGCTTTCGTCCCACACTTCGGTCAGTCGATCGGGGATGCGGGCGATCCGCGCCTTCACCTCGGCTTCGTCGCCCTGGCCCAGATATTCCAGGCCGACATTGATGATACCGCCGGCGTTGATGACGTAATCGGGGGCATAGACGATGCCGCGCTCGTGGATGCGGCGGCCATCCGCCGCTTCGGCGAGCTGGTTGTTCGCGCCGCCCGCCACGACCTTCGCCTTCAGGCCGGCGATGGTTCCGGCGTCGAGGATCGCACCCAGCGCATTCGGGCTGACGATATCCGCATCGGTGGCGAGGATCGTCTCCGCCGATGCGGTGCTCGCGCCCAGCTCGGCCGCCAGCGCCTCGGCACGGGTCTGATCGACATCGGCGAGGGTCAGCACCGCGCCGTCCTTCGCCAACAGCCGCGCCAGACCGCCACCGACCGACCCGACACCCTGGATCGCGACTCGCACGCCGCGCATGTCGTCCGCGCCGAGGCCACGCTTCGCCGCCGCTTTCACGCCGAGATAGATGCCGAGCGCGGTATAGGGCCCCGGATCGCCGCCCGCCGCGCCACTCTCCACCGGCAGGCCGGAGACATAGCGCGTCTGGCTGGCGATCACCTTCATCCGCGCTTCGGACATGCCGACATCCTCGGCCGTCACGTAGCGCCCGGCGAGCGATTCGACGGCACGGCCAAAGGCTTCGAGCTGCTGCGTGCTGATCGTCGCACCCGGCGCATCGGCCAGCACGACGCCCTTGCCGCCACCGAGGGGCAGCCCGGCCATCGCGTTCTTGAAGCTCATGCCGCGCGAGAGGCGCAGCGCATCGGTGATCGCTGCCGAACTGTCGGCATAATGCCAGAAGCGCGCACCGCCCGCCGCTGGCCCGAGCGCCGTCGAATGGACCGCGATCACGGCCTTCAGGCCGGATGCGGGATCGGTGAAGAGATGGACGCCCTCATGGTCGTCGAAATCGGGGAAGCCCCAGCCGCTGGTCATGCGCCATCTTCCGTAAAGGGAGGTCGTCGGGAAAAAATGGGGCGACCGACGGGACTTGAACCCGCAACATCCGGCATCACAAGCCGACGCTCTAACCAATTGAACTACGATCGCCGCGAAGGCGCTGCCCCTAGCGGCTGCGCTTGGCCCGCGTCAAGCACATCAGAAACGTCCTTCGATCGAAAGCCGATATGCGCCCCCTGCCGGGGTGAACCCGGCGGCCTCGAGCCGTTGCGCCGCGGTGGCATCGGCCGGGCGCATCGACAGCGCGGCGCGGTAGGTGCCCGCACCCGTGATCCGCAACGCCACCGATTCGGTCCCCGCCTGGCTCGCCAGCGGGAGAAGCAAGGCGCCGCCGTCGCAGCGCGCGTCGCCAGCGACGCTGGCGGGCAGCACGATCCCGCCCACGCTGCCCGACAAGGCCGCCCGCACCCGCCCCTCGGCTGCGATGCACTGACCGTCGCGAAACCGCACTGTCAGCGCGTCGAGATCGAGCCCGGCGACCGGCAGCGGCGCGAACAGCGTTCCCGTCGGCAGGCTCGCGCTCATCGACTCGACGCCGAAGCCGTGCCGGCTGACACTGGCGGCACCATGCACCGGTCGCGCGGCGCCCCGGCTATCCAGCGCCACGCGCGCACGGCCGACCAGCAGCGCCAGCGGCGAGACGCGCGCGTCGAGATCGCCGAGCGGCAGCCCGGCGAAATGCGCATCGCGCAGCGTTCCGGACCACAGGCTGCCCGACACCGTGCGCGCCGAAAGCCCCTGCTCGCCCGCACCCAGCATGCCGAGCGCCAGCCGCATCGGCAGCAGGAGCACCAAGGTCACGACGAACACCGCGCCGAGCAATGCCGTCGGCCGCGTCTTCAGGCGGATCGGGGTCATGACGCGCGCACCTTCAACACGAGCGTCGCGCCCACGGTGCGATCGCCATTGTCGGTCAGCGTCGCCGAATCGACCAGGATGCCGGCCGCTTCGCTGCGTGCGAGCCAGGCGGTGAGCGCACCCGGTCGCGCCGAGGCGATGCCGATCTTCACCCGGTCCGGCCCTGCCGGATCGAGGCTGGCGATGACGAACCCCGCCGCCTCGGCGCGGGCGCGAACCGTATCGGCCAGTCCGCCGGTGATCGGCACGCGCCGGTGAAGCGTCGCCAGACGCAGCGCATCGATCCGCGCCTGGGTCTCGCCCAACCGCTCCACCGCATCGGCGTGGCGCTCGCGCGCGTTCGACAACCCGTCGCCGACGGGGCGGATGACGAGCGCCCATAGCAAGGTAAGCGCAGCGAGCGCTGCCATCACCAGCAACAGCCGCTTTTCGCGCGGCGACCGCCCCGCGAACCAGGTGGATAGCGCGCTCATCGGGGCGATACCGTCATCTCGCCGGTCACACGGCCGGCGTTGGACTGGAACACACCGGCGCGGACGGTGAAGCCTGCCGCCTCCAGCGCACGCTTCAGATCGGTCGCCGCCGATTCGCGATCGGTGGCCACGCCGATCCGCACGTCGCCATTCGCCTGAAAATCGAGCGCGGTGAGATCGACGCCGGGCAAACCGCGCACCGCGGCGAACACCGCGGCGGTGGTCGCACTGAAGCCCTGCCCCGGTCCGCGCACCCGCGCCAGCCGCTCGTCCAGTTGGCGCGCCGGGTCGGTCACCGTCTCGCCACGCGGCAGGCTCTGCCCTGCCAGCGCATCGGCGCGCGCCTGGAGCGCATCCGCCCCGAAATCGTAGCGCGCGATCTTCACCAGATCGATCGCCAGCGTCACGCTCAGCACCGCGACCGAAAGCCAGACGAGCCGACGCACCAGCGCCCAATCGATGGCGAAGCGCTTGCGGCGCGCGAACGGCCCCTGCCGCAGATCGAGGCCAGGCGCATCCGCCACGCGCGCCACGCTCGCCGCGAGCGTCGTGCGATCGAGCGTCTCGGGTGCGATGCCGTGGGTGACGAGTTCGGTCAGCCGGTCTTCGTCGGCGAACCCGCTGCTCGACCCGCGGACCACGCCGCTTCCGCCAAGCTCGGCGCGCACATAGCCCTGCTCGGGGCGCGGCAGCAGCATGGGCGCGGGCACGATCGCCAGCGGATCGATCCCCGCGCTGGCGAGCATTGTCAGCCATGCGTGCATGGTGGCGGCACCCACCACGCCGATCGGCCGCTCCGCGCTGCCCTCGTCCCCGACCGCGACGTGCAGCTCGGCCAGCGGCGAGGCGCTGGCCTCCCCCGCCAGGATCCGCGCCGCCGCGATGCCCTGCGCCGTCGATCGCATCGGCAGTTCCGCCCAATGCAGCGTCACCGCTTCGGCGGGCGCGATCGCGATCACGGGGGCATGGTCGGCGGGGATGCCGAGGCCCTCTTCCACGCGCGCATCCGCGACTCGCATCCAGCGCCATTCGGCATCGCCCGAGGGAAGGAAGAGGAGCGTGGTCACGGTTCGTCCCCCCATTGCCGGGATACGAGCCGCGCGGGAAGCCGAGTCGCGTCGATCGTCGCATGTTCGACCAGCATGGCGCCTCCCAGGCTCACGTCCACGCGCAGATCGAACCATGTCGTCGTCACGCCGGTCTGATCCTGCTTCGCCTCGCCGCCGCTTTGCGCCAGCCCCTGCCAGAAGCCACCCGAATCGGCGAAGCCCTGTGGCGGCCGTTTGACGAGCTGCGCCTGAACCGCACCGACCGAAAGCGTATCGGGCGCGAGCATCGCGATCAGCGGCGCGCGCTCCGGCGACAGCGTGTTGAGGTTGATCCGCGATGGCCGCGGCATCGGTAGCGTGCACACCCAGGGGCGCAGCGTGGCGTAGATCTCGGGCGTCATCCCTGCCACCGCGCGCAGTTCGCTCGGATCGCCCATCAGCGTACCGGCGGTCCGATACGGCACCGCCCGCGCCAGATAGGTGGGGTCCTCCGCGCCGTTCGACTGCGGCTGCTGATCGGTGTCGATCCAGTCCGCCGTGGAAGCCGCGATCTGCTCGGCGGCGCCCGCCGGAACCTGCAGCAGCCGCATCAGACGTGCGAACTCCGTCCGCGTCGTCTCGTTCATGACATAGGTGCCCACCGCCGCCTGTGAGACGAGCCCGTTGAGATTGAAGCAATTGCCACCATCGGTCACGCGTGCGGTCGCCAGTCCACCACCGGGCAGCGGCAGCGGATAGGGTTGGTCGCTCCAGCCGCCCGCCAACGTCACCCGATCCGGGCTGCGCGCCAGCAGCGACGACACGCGCGATAGTGCCATCGTCTCGGCGGCATAGGCCCAACCGCGCGCCTGCCCCGTCACCGCGGCGTTGCCCGCCAGTCGGGTGGTGAGCCTGAGCTTCTCGAGCGCGGCACCCGCCATTACCGCGACCACGGCGACGATCAGCAGCACCGTCAGCAGCGCCGCGCCGCGCTCGGATTCGCGATCAGCCGGCACGGGGCACATAGCCGGTGCCGACCAGCATCAGCGCGCGATACTGCATGCCGTCGTCGCGAACGATCCGCACTTCGATCGCCTGCGGCAGGGGGATGCCGTTGCTGCCGTCCCAACGGTCGCTCCACGCGCCGCGAAAGCGATAGCGCAACGCCACCGCCATCACATGATCGAGCATCGGCGCGGCGACGAGCGGCGCGGCCCCGTCGAGCTGGGGCCAGACGATGCGCTCGAGGCGGTGGCCGTCGAGCGTCCAGGCCAGCTTCTGCTCGCTCGGCCGCGCGGCACCATCGACGTTGGACCAGCCACCCCGCACCATCCGCAGCATCGGCGCCACCGTCGACCCGGCCTCGCCCGCAAAGGCCGGCAGCACCGCCCCGCGCTCGTCGCGCGTCGGGCGGACGATCGCCTGGGCGCAGTCCGCCGCCAGCGCCGAGACGGTCCGGTTGAATGCGGCATTGTCGTCGAGCTTCGCGCCGGTCGCCGCCTGCGCTCGGATGCTGAACGACAGGATCGCGGTGCCCGCCAGCGCCAGCATCGCGAAGATCAGCAACGCGACCATGACTTCGATGAGCGTGAAGCCCGCATCCGCCGCGCATGGCTTCCGGGCAGGACCCTCGCCCATCCTCAGGCGCCCGTCGCCGGATCGGGCGGTCGCACGAGCGACGCGCGGCCGAGCACCTGGCCGCGCGGATCGGTCACGACCACGTCGATCGTCACGATCCGCGCATCGCCGAGCGGCGTCACGGTGCGCGTCCAGTTCCACTGGCGGCCACCATTCACCTCGCCGCCGCGAACCACACCGATCGTCGGCGCGCGCGCGTCGGTCAGCGCCTCGATCGCGACGTTGCGCGCGACCATGTCGCCGACGAGGCTGCCGTCGAGCGTGGCCGCGCCGCGAATCGTCGCGCTCTCCAGCCGCACCAGCGCCAGCACCGCGAGGCTGAAGACCGCCAGCGCCACCATGACCTCGATCAGCGTGAAGCCGCGTTCACTCCGCATCGGCGCGCACGCTGCCGTCCGCGCCGATCCGCACCACCGCCGCGGCCCCGGCGCGCGTCAGGCGGACATCGGCGGGCCGGTCGACCAGCCCCGTAGAGTCGAACGTCACCCGTGTCCGCCCGCCCTCGTCCGGCACCACGGCGCGGGTGCCGTCGTTCCAGCTCGCCACCCTGAGCGGCGCCTCGGCCAGCGGCAGCCATCGCCCCGCGACGCGGCGGTCGAAACCATAGCCGCCCGTCGTCACCCAGAGGCTGACCGGGCGATCGCCGACGATCGCGGCATCGTGCGCCGATCGGGCGCGCGCGGCGAAGCGCATCGCCTCGTCCAGCACGCGGCCGCGGGGATCGGGCATCGCAAGCACCGCCGCGGCCGATGCCAGCGCGATGATGGTCACGACGACCATCAGCTCGACCAGCGTGAAGCCGTTTTCGGCGGAACGCTCCAGCGACTCGAAGCCGTGTCCGGCGGAACGCTCCAGCGACTCGGAGCCGTGTTCGGCGGAACGCACCGAGCACGTGAAGCCGTGTTCGGTGGAACGCCCAAGAGACGCGTAGCCCCGTTCGGACGGGTTACTGCCAGCTTCCGATATCGGCATCGATCCCCTGCCCGCCTTCCTTGCCGTCGGCGCCGAAGGTCCACACGTCCGCATCGCCATGCGTGCCGGGCGAGGCGTAGAGATACGGCCGGCCCCAGGGATCGTTGGGCAGCTTCTTGAGATAGCCCCCACGCTGGTAGCGCGACGGATCGGCAAGGCCGGCGGGCGCCACGACCAGCGCGTTCAGCCCCTGCGTCGTGGTCGGGTAGTTGAGGTTCTGGAGCTTGTAGAGTTCGAGCCCCCCCTCGATTTGCGCGATATCGGCCTTCGCCTTTTCCTCGCGCGCCTTGTCGCCCGACGGCAGGACGTTCAGCGCCACGATGGTCGCGAGCAGGCCGATGATGACGATGACGACCATCAGCTCGACGAGCGTGAAGCCGCTCTCGCCCTCCCCGGGCTTGCGCGACGCGGCGGACGGGCGGCGCCCGCGGGGGCGAAGATCATGATTGGCCGTCATGGGAAACCTCATTGGCGCCTATTGCCCCGCAAGCGTGTTGAGCTGCAGGATCGGCAGCAGGATGGATAGCACGATCGTCGCGACGATACCGCCCATCACGACGATGATCGCCGGCTCGAGCAGCGAAAGCGCGGTGGCGGTGAAGCGGTCGAACTCGCGTTCGAGATAATCGGCGGCGCGTTCCAGCATCTCGTCCAGTCGCCCCGCCGTTTCGCCGCTCGCGGTGAGATACGTGAGCAGCGGGGGAAAGACGCCGGTGCGCCGCATCGCGGCCGACAGGCTGCCGCCGCCGCGAATCGCCTCGACGATCTCGTCGGAGGCGACCCGCAAGCGGCGGTTGTGGATCGTACTGGCGGTGAGGTTCAGCCCGTCGAGCAGCGGCAGGCGACTCGCGACCATGGTGCCGAGCGTGCGCGCCATCCGTGCCGCGTGCAGGTCGCGCAGCAGCCGCCCGAGCAGGGGGATGCGCAGCAGCCAGGAGTCGAAGGCGAGCCGCAGGCCGGGCTCTTTCAGCGCCTGCCACAGCCCGGCGCTGGCGAGGATGACACCCAACAGCATCATCCACCAGGCATGAACAAGAAAGCTCGACGCCCCCATCACGATCCGGGTCAACAACGGCAGTTGCTGGCCGACATTGTCGAATTGCTCGACGACTTGCGGCACCACGAACATCATCAGCGCCGCCACCACGCCCATCGCGACCACCGCGAGGATCGCGGGATAGGCAAGCGCGGTGATGAGCTTGCCGCGGATCTCGGCCTGGCGTTCGAGCAGCGCCGCCAGCCGATCGAGGATCGTCGGCAGCGAACCCGAACTCTCGCCCGCGGACACCATCGCGCGGTAGAGCGCCGGGAAGCTCTTGGGCGCGCGCGCCATCGCATCCGCCAGCCGGCGCCCCTCGACCACGCCCGCATGCACCTGTTCGACGATCGCGCGGACGCCGTCCTGCTCGGTCTGGCGGGTGATCGTGCGCAGCGATTCCTCGAGCGGCGAGACGCGGTTCAGCGTCGCGAGCTGGCGGGTGAAGAGCGTCAGCTGCTTGCCCGACATCTTGGGCGTGCCGAGCTGCAACCCGAACAACGGCCGCCCGCGCGAGGCCTGTGGCGGCGCCCCGGGCTCGATCCGCACGACATAGAGGCGGCGGCCGTCGAGCACGCCGCGCGCGGCATCGATCGTCTCCGCCGCGACATGCCCGCGCTTCTCCGCCCCGCGCGTATCGATGGCGAGATAATCGAAATCAGCCATTCACGGGCAAGGCCTGCGCTTCGTCCACGTCCACTGCATCGCGACGCGACACCCGCACGGCTTCCTCGGCGGTGGTCAGCCCGTTCAGCACCAGATCGCGCGCCGCCGCCGCCATGTTCGGCAGCCGGGCAAAGGCGTGCGCGGCGATCGCGCTTTCGTCGGCGCCGTCGTTGATGAAGCGGCGGATCGTCTCGTCCACCCGCACCGCCTCGAACACGCCCATCCGGCCCTTGAAGCCCGACTGGCCGCATTGCTCGCAACCCTGCGCCACATAGACGGTGGCATCGGGCGCGATGCCAAGCAGCGGCGCGACGGTCGCGCGCGCGGGCACCGGCTGGCGGCACGCGGGGCAGAGCCGCCGCACCAGCCGCTGCGCGATCACCGCGCGCAGCGTGGAGGCCAGCAGAAAGCTTTCCACCTTCATGTCGCGCATCCGGGTGATCGCGCCGATCGCGTCGTTGGTGTGGACGGTGGACAGCACCAGATGCCCGGTGAGCGAGGCCTGCACCGCGATCTCCGCCGTCTCGCGATCGCGGATTTCGCCGACCATCACCACGTCGGGATCCTGGCGGAGGATCGCGCGCAGCCCGGCGGCGAAGGTCAGGCCCACCTTGGGATTGACCTGCGTCTGTCCCACGCCGTCGACCGCATATTCGACGGGATCCTCGACGGTCAGGATGTTGCGGCTGCCGTCGTTCAGCAGGCGCAGCGCGGCATAGAGGCTGGTGGTCTTGCCCGATCCCGTCGGGCCGGTGACGAGCAGGATGCCGTTCGGCTCGGCCAGCGCTTCCTTGAGCAGCGCATAGAGCGCGGGCGTCAGCCCCAGCGCCTCCAGGTCGATCCCGGCATTGTCCTTGTCGAGGATGCGCAGCACGACGCGCTCCCCGGCGCGGCTCGGCAGCGTGGAGACGCGCACGTCGAGCAGCTTGCCGCCCAATGTCAGCCCCATCCGCCCGTCCTGCGGCACGCGGCGTTCGGCGATGTCGAGCCGCGCCATCACCTTGATCCGGCTGACCACCACGGGGGCGACGTGCGGCGGCATCCGCAGCGTCTCGCGCAGCACGCCGTCGATCCGCATTCGCACGACGAGGCCGGTTTCATAGGGCTCGATATGGATGTCCGACACGCCGTTGCGCGCGGCATCGGCGATCACGCCGTTGATGAGCCGGATCGCGGGCGCGTCGTCCGCGGTGTCGAGCAGATCCTCAGCGGTGGGCAGATCGCCCGCGAGCAGATCGAGCGCGTCGCCCATGCCGACCGCGGCGAGCGCCGTCGCCTGCCCGTCCATCGCATAGGCGTCGGAGAGCAGCCGGTCGAACGCGGGCGGCGCCACGAACCGCACGTCGAACGGCCGGCCGAGATGGCGGCGCAGCTCGAGCAGCGCCTTGGGATCGGCGCCCTCGCGCATCGCGATCGCGTCGCCATCCGCCACCACGCCGAACTTGCGGGCAAAGGCATAGGGGATCGTGGGCGCGATCGGGATGGGCTGCGTGGCCATCAGCCTGCTTTCACCCGTCCTGTTGCCGAATCAGGGAAGGATGCGATCGCAAGACCAGTTCCCCGGCGTAGGCCGGGGCTCAGGTGGGAAGGCTCCCGTGACGACGCGCAACGGCTTGCCTCTGCCGTCCCCCACCGGGGCCCCGGCCTTCGCCGGGGAACGAGCAGCGCCGGGGAACGAGCTGCGTCGGCCCTCATCACTTCGTCCGCTCCGCCCGCGCGCGCGCATGGGCGCCGGCGCTGGTGACCACGGGGACGGCGACCCGCGGATCTTCGATGCTGCCGCGCATCGGCGCATGCGGGATCGGCGGTGCGGCGTTCATATAGTCGCGGACGAGTTCGTCGATCGACGGTTCGACGCCCGGCTGGCCCTCTGCCTGGAGCCCGCGCAGATAGCCATAATGCTGTTCGGTAATCCGCCGGCTGTCCTCGGCGGTGCGCAGGATGGTCGGGCGGATGAAGATCATCAGATTGGTCTTCGTTCGCGATTTAGCCTTGGATCGGAACAGGTTGCCGAGCACCGGCAGATCGCCCAGCACCGGCGTCTTCTCGATCGTGCGGCGCTCCTCGTCGCTCAGCAGGCCGCCGATCACGACGATCTGGCCATCGTCCACCACGAAGGTGTTCTCGATACCGCGCTTGTTGAGGATCAGCTCCGAATTGCTCGCCGACACTGGCCCGGCGATCGAGCTGACCTCGAGCCGCAGATAGAGTTTCAGCGCGCCCGACGAGCTGATCTGTGGCTTCACGTCCAATTGGATGCCGACATTCTCGCGCTGCACGGTGCGGAACGCGTTGTCGAGATTGTTCGACGCGAGCGACAGCGCCTGCCCCGTGGTGATCGGGATCTCCTGCCCGACCAGGCTGTGCGCCTGCTGGTTGTCGAGCGTGACGAGGTGGGGCGCCTGGAGCAGGTTGGAGGCGGTGTCGCTCTTCACCGCGTTGATGATCGCGCCGATGATCGTATCGCCCACCTTGCCCGCGCCGCCGATGAACCCGCCGGTCGATCCGAGGATAGAGGTGAGCGCGGACTGGGCGAGCGTGTCGCTGATCGTGCTGTTGGTGCTGGTGGTGACGGTGCTGCCGTTGATCGTCGTGGTCGTGGTGTTGAGCGCGCGCGCACCGACCGCGCCGGCGATGGTCAGCAAGTTGGGCACCGCGTTCGAATAGCTGGTGGCGGCGAACGCGCCGCCTTTCAGATTGCCGAGCAGAAGCTGCGCGCCGAGCTGGCTGGCGGTGGCGTCGGACACTTCGGCGACGATCGCCTCGATCTGCACCTGTTCGCGGCGGATATCGAGCTGGCGGATCACTTCGGCGAGCTGGCGCTGCACCTCGGTGGGGCCGGCGATCACGATCGCGTTGGCGCCGGCGAAGCGCGTGACGACCGCGGCCGTCCGCCCGCCCTGCGTCGAGACCGCCGCCTGCTGGCCCGTCGCGGTGCCGCCGCCGGTGCTCGAGGATTGCGGCAGCGTCACCGGCTGCTGCGCCACCTGGGTCACCGCGCCGGTGCCCGAGCCATTGCTGCCCGAGGTCTGGAAGCTGCCGCGCGACAGCGTCGTCTCGGCGACCGTGTCGGGCGACTGGCCGACGAGCCGCTGGAGCACGGGCAGCAACTGCTCGGCATCGGCGTTTTCGAGGAACACCACGCGGATGTCGGTGCCGCTGCGCGCCTTCTGGTCGAGATCGGCCGCCACCTGCGCGAGCCGCGCCACCGCCGCGGGATCGCCGCGCAGCGTCACCGCGTTCGAGCTTTCGACCGCCACGACGGACACGCCGCTGCCGTTGGATCCCGCTGCCGCGCCGCCGCCGGCCGTTCCCGTCGCACTGCCGGCCAAGCCCTGCAGCGCGGTCGCGATTTCCTTGGCGTTGGCGTTCTTCAGCGCGACCACGCGGGTCGCGGCGCCATCGGTGTCGATCCGGCGCAGCACCTCGCGGATGCGACGGATATTGTCGGCGAAATCGACGATCACCAGGCTGTTGCCGCCGCGATTCGCGCTTACCGACCCCTGTGCGCTCACCAGCGGCCGCACCGTATCGACCGCCGACGTCGCGTCGATCGAATGGAGCCGCACGATCTCGGTGACATAGGCATTGCGGTTGGCGCCCGCGGCGCCGACGCGGCTCGGCTGGGTGGCGGCGTTGTCGAGCGGCTGGACGCGGAACGCGCCGCCCGCGGTCGGCACCGCGACCAGCCCGTTGGCGCGCAGCGTGGAGAGGAACACCTCGAAATATTCGGAGCGGCTGAGGGGCCGGTCGGTGACGACGGTCACCTTGCCCTGCACCCGGCTGTCGATGATGAAGGTGCGCCCCGTCACCTTAGCGGCATCGGCGATGAAGGCGCGGATATCCGCGTCGCGCACGTTGAGCGTCGTCTGCGCGGCCAGCGGCGCGACCGCCATGACGGGCGCGAGCAGCAACGCGGGGATCAGATAGCGTGGGTTCATTTGGAGGGTGCGACCATGATGGAAAGCGGCAGCGTGTCGCGCCCGCGTTCGACGATGAGGGGGATGCTGCCGCCGCCGGCGAAATCGGTGACGAGCCGATCGATATCCTGCGGCCCGGTGACCGGCCGGCCGCCGATCGAGGTGACGACGTCGCCGTCGCGCAGCCCCGCCTGGCGGAAGAGCGCGCCGCTGCCCGACGACCGGACGACGAGGCCGCTGATCCGCCCCGCGTCGATCCGGGGGATGAAGCCGATCTCCTGCCGCAGCTTCGCGACCGGAACGCCCTGCGCGGGCGGTGCGGGCGGCGCGCCGATGCCCGGTGGCGGAAGCGCGCCCGCGGCGACCGGCGGGACGGCCGGCGCCGCGCCGGACTGGTCGAGGAACAGGTCCTCGCTCGTGCCGCCGCGATCGATCGTGACGTGGTCGAACGCCACCATCTTCAGCCGGACGCCCGGCTGGATCTCCTCACCCACCGCGACGCTCTGCTGCACGCCGTCCGCGCCTGCGATGATCGCCGAGCCGCGGCCGGTCGCGTCGTTCAGCCGCGTGCCGAACAGCGTGAGATTGAGCGCGGTGACCGTGGCGGGCGCCGCCGCGCTCGACCGGAAGAAGGGATCGAAGCCGGTGAGGATGTCGATCGGCGCACCCGCCGTCACCGGCGCCAGCGGACGCCAGTCGCCGAGTGGCGCAACCGGGGTGACCACCACCCAGACGAGCCGCGCCGCCTGGATGCCGAGCAGCGCGAGCAGCGCCAGTTCGGCGAGCGAATAGACGTTGGCGGGCCGCACGCGCGCCAGCACGCGCCGCATCCGCGCATCCATTCTCAGCCGCATCTGCCCATCCCGAACCGCACTTCACACCCCTGCCATGGAACCGTCCGATCGCAAAGGCTTCGCGCCATTCTCTTTCCCGATCCCTGGCATGCCGCCATGACGACTTTGCGACCTTCGGGGCCGATCCACGTTATCCTTTCGCATTCATTCCGCCGGAAGGACCCCAATGAGCCACCAGACCGACTTCCTCAGCAAGCTCGAACGACTGCAGCTCGGCCTTGTGCGCACCCAGATGGCGGCGGCCGAGAGCGGCGAACGGATCGTGGTGGTGCTCGAGGGGCGCGATGCGGCGGGCAAGGACGGCACCATCAAGCGGATCGTCGAGCATCTCTCGATCCGCAACACGCGCGTGGTGGCACTGCCCAAGCCTTCCGACCGCGAACTCGGCCAATGGTATTTCCAACGCTATGTCGCGCATCTGCCGACGGCGGGCGAACTCGTGATCTTCAACCGCTCCTGGTACAACCGCGCGGGAGTGGAGGTGGTGATGGGCTATTCCACCCCCGCGCAGCAGGCCGAGTTCCTGCGCGACGCCCCCGAATTCGAGCGGATGCTGGTCGAAAGCGGGATCCACGTCATCAAGCTGTGGCTGGATATCGACAAGGACGAGCAGAAGGCACGGCTGGACGCGCGCACGCACGATCCGCTGAAGGCGCTGAAGGTCTCGTCGCTCGATGCCGTCGCGCAGAAGAAATGGGATGCCTATACCGCCGCGCGCGACACGATGCTGACGCGCACCCACACGACGCTCGCGCCCTGGTATTGCGTGCGCGCCGACGACAAGAAACGCGCGCGCCGCGCGGTGATCCGTCATATCCTGCACCGTGTCGCCCCGGCCGACATCGCGCACGACGTGGGCGAGCCCTCGCCGCATCTGCTGTTCCCGTTCGAGACGGCAGCGTTGGAGGACGGACGGCTCGCGCGCTGAGCCTGGAACCAGAACGGCCCGCCGAGCGATGCTCGACGGGCCGGATCATGGTGGGCGCGACAGGGATTGAACCTGTGACCCCACCCGTGTGAAGGGTGTGCTCTACCGCTGAGCTACGCGCCCGAAACCGGGAAGCGGGCCTCTACGCGGGGCGTCGCCCGCTGTCCAGCCCGCAAAATCGCAAAATCAGTTTACCGAATCCTTCAGCCCCTTGCCCGCCTTGAACTTGGGCTGGCTCGACGCCTTGATCGTCATCGGCTCGCCGGTGCGCGGATTGCGCCCGGTCGACGCCTTGCGCTTCGAGATGGTGAAGGTGCCGAAACCCACCAGGCGGACCTCGTCGCCCTTCTTCAGCGCAGCCGAGATCGCGTCGAACACCGCCTCGACCGCCTTGCTCGCGTCACCCTTGGTGAGCCCGGACGTGTCCGCGACCGTACCGATCAATTCCTGCTTGTTCATACTCGATTACCCCCGGAAATGCTTGGCGCGCGCCGGAGTCGGGGCGCGCACGCGAACCCCAATAATGCGAGCGTACTGCCCCAAGTCAAACGAATCCGCCACGTTCCCGTAACGAAACGTGGCGGATCGTGCGCCGGATGACGCTCAGTGGTGCATTTCCCCACCCACCGGTGCGATCGGCGCAGGCGGCAGCGCGGCAAGCTCGTCCGCATCGGTCCAATCGATCGCGATCAGCGGCTCGACAAGCGCCAGACGCAGCACCTCGTCGACATGCGCCACCGGCACGATCGTCAGCCCCTCGCGCACGTTCGCCGGGATCTCGGCCAGATCCTTTTCGTTCTCCGCCGGGATCAGCACCGTCTCGATCCCGCCGCGAAGCGCCGCGAGCAGCTTTTCCTTCAGGCCGCCGATCGGCAGCACCCGGCCGCGCAGCGTGACCTCGCCCGTCATCGCCACCTCCTTGCGGATCGGCACGCCCGTCAGCGTCGAGACGATCGACGTCACGATGCCGATGCCGGCCGAGGGGCCGTCCTTCGGCACCGCCCCTTCGGGCAGATGGACGTGCACGTCCTTGCGCTGGAACAGGCTGGGCTTGATGCCATAGCTGGGTGCACGCGCCTTCACATAGCTGAACGCCGTCTCGATCGACTCCTTCATCACGTCGCCGAGCTTGCCGGTGATCTTGGCGCTCCCCTTGCCGGGCACGGTGACGCTCTCGATCGTCAGCAATTCGCCGCCCACCTCCGTCCAGGCGAGGCCGGTGACCGCGCCGATCTGGTGCTCGGTTTCGCTGAGGCCATGCCGGAATTTCTGTACGCCGGCATAGTCGGACAGATTGTCCGGCGTGACCGTCACGCTCGCCGTCTTGCCCTCCAGGATCTGGCGCAGCGCCTTGCGGCACAATTTGGCGATCTCGCGCTCCAGCGTGCGCACCCCCGCCTCGCGCGTATAGCGCTGAATGAGCGCGCGCAGCCCCTCGGGCGTCAGCGTGAACTCGCCGGGCTTCAGCCCATGCGCCTCGATCTGCTTGGCGACCAGATGCCGCTCGGCGATCTCGACCTTCTCGTCCTCGGTATAGCCCTCCAGCCGGATGATCTCCATCCGGTCGAGCAGCGGCTGCGGCAGATTGAGCGTGTTGGCGGTGCACACGAACATCACGTCCGACAGATCGACGTCGATCTCCAGATAATGATCGTTGAACTTCGCGTTCTGCTCGGGATCGAGCACTTCCAGCAGCGCCGAGGCCGGGTCGCCGCGGAAGTCCTGGCCGAGCTTGTCGATCTCGTCGAGCAGGAACAGCGGGTTCGACGTGCCGGCCTTTTTCAGGTTGGTCACGATCTTGCCGGGCAGCGAGCCGATATAGGTGCGCCGATGGCCGCGGATCTCGGCCTCGTCGCGCACGCCGCCGAGGCTCTGGCGGATGAACTCGCGCCCCGTGGCCTTGGCGATGCTCTTGCCGAGCGAGGTCTTGCCGACGCCGGGCGGCCCGACGAGGCACAGGATCGGCCCCTTCAGCTTGTTGGTGCGCGCCTGCACGCCGAGATATTCGACGATCCGGTCCTTCACCTTCTCGAGCGCGTAATGATCCTCGTCCAGCACCCCCTGCGCGGCGGCGATGTCCTTGCGGATCTTCGACTTCTTGCCCCAGGGCAGCCCGAGCAGCACGTCGAGATAATTGCGCACGACGGTCGCCTCGGCGCTCATCGGCGCCATCGTCTTCAGCTTCTTCAGCTCGGCGGTCGCCTTGGTGCGCGCCTCCTTGCTGAGCTTCATCGTGGCGATCTTCTGCGTCAGCTCGGCGATCTCGTCGCCATCGCCCTCCTCGCCGTCATTGCCGAGTTCGCGCTGGATCGCCTTCAACTGCTCGTTGAGATAATATTCGCGCTGCGTCTTTTCCATCTGACGCTTGACGCGGCTCTTGATCTTCTTCTCGACCTGCAGGACGCCGAGTTCGCCCTCCATGAGCGCCAGCGCCATCTCCAGCCGCTTGGCGGGATCGACCTCGACGAGGACGGCCTGCTTGTCGGCCACCTTCACCTGGATGTTGGCGAGGATCGCGTCGCCCAGTTGCGAGGCCTTGACGATCTCGCCCAGTTGCTGCGCGGTCTCGCTCGGCAGCTTCTTGTTGAGCTTGGCATAGGACTCGAACCCGTCGACCGCCGATCGCATCAGCGCCTCGACCTCGATACCCTCGGCCTCGCGCTCGTCGAGCATCACGACCGTGGCAGTCAAATGGCCGTCCTCGGCCGCCGCCAGTTCGTCGAGGCGCGCGCGCAGCTTGCCCTCGACCAGCACGCGGACGGTGCCGTCCGGCAGCTTCAGGAGCTGGAGCACGGTGGCCGTCACGCCCACCTCGTAAAGGTCCTCGCGATCGGGATCGTCCTCGGCCGGGTCGAGCTGGGCGACCAGGAAGATCTCCTTGTCGGCCGCCATCGCGGCTTCCAGCGCGGCGACCGATTTGTCGCGGCCGACGAACAGGGGAACGATCATGTGCGGGAAAACGACGATGTCGCGCAGCGGAAGCACGGGGTAGGTCTGGGTCATGCGAACTCCGGGGCCGCTTCAACGGGAAGCGGCATTGGCTCGGTATATGGGGAGTATGGCGATTCCATCAATCGCCGCCTATTCCCTTCTCCATGTTCCTCCCGCTCCTTCTCGCTGCCGCGCTTCCCGCCAAGGGCGAGCCCGCGATCACCGCACAGACCGCGATCTCGGGCGGCGCGCGGCCGTCCGAGCAGCGCATCATGCGCTTCGACAGCGCCGACCTGCAATTCGAGATACTGCCCGACCGCGAGGCGCTCGAGGGCATCGCCACGCTGACCTTCACCGCGACCGCGCTGCTCAACCGGCTGGTGATCGATCTCGACCGGAACCTGCCCGTCAGCGCGATCGCGATCGACGGCGTGCCGCTCGCGTCCGGGACCTGGTCGAACCCGGAAGGGCAGTTGTTCGTCCCCCTACCCCACCCGCTCGCCAAGGGGCGATCGGTGACGGTGCGGATCGTCTATGGCGGCACGCCCCATGTCGCGGTGAAGGCGCCGTGGGATTCGGGGATGGTCTGGTCGAAGACGCCGGACGGCCGGACCTGGTTCGCCACGACCGCGGA
This sequence comes from Sphingomonas sp. GC_Shp_6, assembly GCF_026540835.1. Taxonomy (NCBI): domain Bacteria; kingdom Pseudomonadati; phylum Pseudomonadota; class Alphaproteobacteria; order Sphingomonadales; family Sphingomonadaceae; genus Sphingomonas; species Sphingomonas sp. GC_Shp_6. The sequence continues at coordinate 325,201 of NZ_JALNUO010000004.1, forward strand.
AGGGATCGGCTGCGACATCTTCTGGCCGTGCCTCGATTTTCCCGAAGGCCGGCCGGCCGTGGCCACGCTTCACATCACCGTGCCCGCGGGGCTGAAGGCGCCGTCGAACGGCGTGCTGCTGGGCGTCGATACGCTGGCCGACGGGCGGACGCGGTGGAACTGGCGAGCCGGCCACCCCAACACCTATGGCATCGCGCTGAACGTCGGACCCTATGAGGAGATCAGCGGCACTTACAAGAGCCGTTTCGGGAACATGATCCCGATGATGTACTGGTATCTGCCGGGCGAGGAGAAGCAGGCCGCGGCGCTGTTCGCCGAATTCGCACCAACACTCGATTTCTACGAAAGCGTCGTCGGGCCTTATCCCTTCGCCGACGAAAAGGTCGGCGTGGTGGAAACGCCGCACAAGGGCATGGAGCACCAGACGATCAACGCGTACGGCAATGGCTATGCCAAGGCGCCCGAGGGATTCGACTGGCTGTTCCATCACGAATTCGGCCATGAATGGTTCGGCAACCAGCTGACCGCCGCCAATTGGGACGATTACTGGCTGCACGAAGGCTATGAGAGCTACATGCAGCCGCTCTATGGCCGCTGGCGCGAGGGCGAGGCCCGTTATGCGGTGATGCTCGACGCGCAACGCAATCAGATCGCGAACCTGAAGCCGATCGTGTCGGGCACGCTGCGCACAGAGGAACAGGTGTACGAGACGAGCAAGGGCGGGCCGGGTCAGGACATCTATTACAAGGGCGCGTGGATGCTCCACACGCTGCGCGGGCTGATCGGCGATGCGGCGTTCGCCGCCGTCACCCGGCTCGAAGTCTATGGCCGGACCGATCCGAAGCCGGGCAATTTCGCGCCGCGCTTCGGCTCGACGCGCGAATATGAATCCTTCGTGCGGCGCGTGACCGGCAAGGATTATGGCTGGTTCTTCGATGCCTATCTGCGCCAGGCCGCGCTTCCCGAACTGATCCAGACCCGCACGGGCAACACGCTGGCGCTGGCGTGGAAGACGGCGGCCGGCACCCCCTTCCCGATGCCCGTCGAGGTGCAGATCGGCGAACGGATCATGCGCGTGCGGATGACGGACGGCCATGGCCGCCTTTCGGTGCCGGCGGATGCGCATGTCGTGATCGATCCCGCGGCTCGCGTGTTGAAGCGCTCGATCGCCGTCGAGGAGTATCAGGCATGGCAGACCGCCCAGAAGAAGAAATGACAAGACTCGCGCTGCGCCGCACCGCCGAGATGGCGGCGGTGTTCATGATTGGCGATGGCCTGCTCGGGCTGCTCCAGCCGCGCCGGCATGTCGATCTGTGGCGATCCGATGTTGCGGCGGTCGATGCGTTGGTGAAGCCGTTCGGCGGGGCGCCCGCCCGCCGGCGCGCCTATGGGCTGTTGCAGATCGGCGCCGGGGTGTTGCTGGCGTCAAGGCTGCGGCCGCTTGCGCGTGGTGTGTTGCCGCAATAGAACGGTACGCATGAGGGGGACAGGCGCATGATCCGTTGGACCGTCGACGCCGTCGGGCTGCCGGGGCTCGCCGCCTTCGCGTTTGGCTTCCTCCTGTTTTTCGTCGCGCTGCTGGGCGCGCGGCGCCGCGCGCGCCGCGCCACAACCGTCGCGGAAACGCGGGCGCGTGCCTCGTGGTTCTGGATCGGCGTACAGGGGTGCGGGATCGCCGCGGGCGGCCTGGGGCCGATCATCGTCGATCTCGATCCGCTCGGGGCCAAGGCGCTGGCCGAGGCGGCGGTCGTGCTGGGGTTGATGCTCGGCGCGGCGGCGCTGTTCCGTGCGTCGGCGCTCGCGATGGGCGCCAATTGGAGCCTCGTCGCGCGCACCCGCAGCGATCACCAGCTCGTGCAGGCCGGCCCCTTCGCGGTGGTGCGCCACCCGATCTATGTCGCGCTGTTCCTGCTGACGATCGCCATGGCGGTCGCCTATGGCCATACGCGCAACCTGATCGTCGGCCTGCCGCTCTACGCGATCGGCACCTGGTTCCGCATCCGCCACGAGGAAGCGCTGCTCCGCCGCCAGTTCGGCAAAGGCTACGATGCCTATGCCGCGCGGGTGAAGCGCTTCGTGCCCGGCGTCTTCTGACGGCGCATCACCCCGGCCGCCAGTCGAACGTCAGCGGCGCCTCGCGAAAGGCGAAGCGATCGAGATGGCTCGCCACCACCTCGCGCATCCGCTCCACGTCTTCGCCCTCGGGCACGGTGAGGATCACGTCGAGGCTCTCGCTCTCGGCGCGCATCGCGAGCCGCGCGCCGCTCGGGAAGTCGATCGTGCCCTCCTGCTCGGAGAACACGACCGTCATCTTGTGGCTCCAATGCTTGGCGAGCTGCTGGAGATAGCGGCTGGCCGAACGGGTCGGCACGCGGGCGACCGAGACGCTCACTTGAAGCGCTCGATCTTCCGGACGAGTTCGTCGATCAGCGCCGCCACATCGTGAAGCGCATCCTCGCTCAAGTCGCCGCGGGCGATCCGGTCGCGCGTCGCCTGGTGCAGCGCGCCCATCGCGCGGCGGATCGGCGCGTGATCGGGGCGCGACCGTTCCGAACCCAAGCCGGTCAGCCGCGCAACCAGCGCTTCGACCTGGTCGGCATTCTCGCCCAGATGTGTGCGCCCCTCCTCGGTCGCCGCGAAAAGCTTCTTCGCGCCCTCGGACGCCTGTTCGGCGATCAGCCCCATGTCGCCCAGCAACGTCAGCGTCGGATAGACCACGCCGGGACTGGGCGCATAGGCGCCGCCGGTCATCGTCTCGATCTCGCGGATCAGGTCATAGCCATGGCGCGGCGCGGCGGCGATCAGCTTCAGGAGAACGAGCCGCAGCTCGCCGCCGTCGAACATCCGCCGGCTGCGCCCGCCGCCATCGCCGCGCCCGCCACCGTGCCGGCCGCCATGGCGCTCGCCATGAATTTCCCAGCTCATCGAGAAGGGCCCGCGCTCGAAGCGTCCGCCCCGTGGGCCGCCATCGCGGCCGTGCATGTGAAACATCGTCTTTCCTTCCATGTATCGTGATGGCTCCAAGATATATCTCCGTTAATAAGAGTCAAGATCCCTCTAGATATATCTTTGAGCTAGCCGACCGGAGCGTCATGCGTCCCCCTCCCCGCGCCGTCGAAAAGCGTTACATGAGGGCATGGCCGATCTCTTCGCGGGCTTCGAACCCGCCGCTCCCGCCGAACCGCTCCACGAGAACGCACCGCTCGCCGATCGCCTGCGGCCCCGCGCGCTGGACGCGGTCGTGGGGCAGGATCACATCACTGGGCCCGAGGGCGCCATCGGGCGGATGGTCGCGGCGGGGCGGCTGTCGTCGATGATCCTGTGGGGCCCGCCGGGCACGGGCAAGACGACGATCGCGCGGCTGCTCGCCGATGCGGTCGATCTGCGTTTCGTCGCGATCTCAGCGGTGTTTTCGGGCGTGGCGGAGCTGAAAAAGGCGTTCGCCGAGGCGCGCGACCATGCGCGGATGGGCAAGCGCACATTGCTGTTCGTGGACGAGATCCACCGCTTCAACCGCGCGCAGCAGGACGGTTTCCTGCCCTATGTCGAGGACGGTACCGTCACGCTCGTCGGCGCGACCACCGAAAATCCGTCGTTCGAGCTGAACGCGGCGCTGCTCAGCCGCGCGCAGGTGCTGATCCTCCACCGGCTCGACCGCGCCGCGCTCGAACTGCTGATCGATCGCGCCGAGGCCGAGATGGAGCGCCCGCTGCCGCTCGACACCGCCGCGCGCGACGCGCTGGTCGCCAGCGCGGACGGCGACGGGCGCTTCCTGCTCAACCAGGTCGAAACGCTCTTCTCGGTCGATCTGCCCGAGCCGCTCGACTCGGCCGGCCTCTCCGCCTTTCTCCAGCGCCGCGTGGCGGTGTACGACAAGGATCGCGAGGGCCATTACAACCTCATCAGCGCGCTCCACAAATCGATCCGCGGCTCGGATCCCGACGCCGCGCTCTATTATCTCGCGCGGATGCTCACCGCGGGCGAGGAGCCGCTCTATCTGCTGCGCCGCCTGACGCGTGCCGCGATCGAGGATGTCGGGCTGGCCGACCCGCAGGCGCTGGTCCAGTGCCTCGCCGCCAAGGATTGCTACGACTTTCTCGGCAGCCCCGAAGGCGAACTCGCGATCGCGCAGGCCTGCGTCTATCTGGCGGTCGCGCCCAAATCCAACGCGGTGTACAAGGCGCAGAAGGCGGCGTGGCGATCGGCGAAGGAAACCGGATCGCTGATGCCGCCCGACAACATCCTGAACGCGCCGACCAAGCTGATGCGCGATATCGGCTATGGCAAGGGCTATGCCTATGACCATGATGCGGCGGACGGGTTTTCGGGCGCGAACTATTGGCCGGCCGAACTTCCCCCGCAGCATTTCTACGAACCCACCGACCGCGGCCACGAACGCCGCATCGCCGAGCGGCTCGCGCATTGGCAGTCGCTGCGGCAGCGCGAGCGGTGATCACGGGCGTCCGCCCGCCGCAGGGCCGCTTCACCCGCTTCGCCGCGATCGACTGGTCGGGCGCGAAGGGCAGCCGACACAAGGGGATCGCGCTCGCGACCTGCACCGCGGGCAGCGCCGCGCCCATGCTGGTGCCGCCGCCGGATCGCGCCTGGTCGCGCACCGCCATTCTCGACTGGCTCGTCGCGCATGCGGGTGAACCGATGCTCGTCGGCTTCGACTTCAGCTTCTCCGCGCCCTTCGTCGAGCGCGGCGCGCACCTGCCGGGCGAACCGCCGACGCGCGACGCGCGGGCCTTATGGGCGTTCGTCGACCGCGCGAGCGACGATGCCGATCTGGGCGCGGCCACGTTCCTCGAAGCGCAGCGCGGACGCCATTTCTATCTGGGCGCGGCGGACGGACCCAAGGCCGATTTCCTCCACTGGCGCGCCTGCGAACGCGCGACCGACGGCACGCGCAAGCCCTCCACCGTCTATGATGCGATCGGCGCGGCGCAGGTGGCCAAGGCGAGCTTCGCCGGCATGCGCCTGCTCCACCATCTGGCGGACCGGGCCGCCGTCTGGCCGTTCGACCGCGTCCCGGATGCCGGCCTCGTCGTGGTCGAGATCTACACCGCGATCGCCGCGCGCGCGTCGGGCATGCGCAAGGGCCGCAGCAAGATCCGCGACGCCGCTGCGCTCGACGCGGCGCTGGCCGCGTTCGGCACGACGCCCCACGCCGCCTTGGCACGCTATGACGATCATTCGACCGACGCGATCCTTACCGCGACCTGGCTGCGCGCCAACGCCGCCGATCCCCGGCTCTGGGCGCCGCCCGGCATGACCGACGCGATCGCGCAGACGGAGGGCTGGACCTTCGGCGTGCGGTGAAGCATGGAGACGCACGGATGCCGGTTTAGCTCAGTTGGTAGAGCGCCAGTTTTGTAAACTGGATGTCGCGGGTTCGATTCCTGCAACCGGCACCATCTCTCACATGCTATTGCGTTGTTTTTTCTAGGCTTTCTCCCCTGTGCCACTAGATTTTTCGCCGATCGTTCCCACGTTTTGATGCGGTGATCTCCGAACATCGGCGAACAAAGGCGCACCTTTTCGAGGCTGTATAGATCATCTTCACCGTTGCCGGGCATCGTCGGTCTCTCAGCCGGTGGAGCAAAAATCTCGTGGCAGCGCCCTATTCGACCCCGGCCCGCAAAGCGGCCTCGCTTTTGGAAGAAGCCGGCATCCCGCATGCGAAGCGAGTGATTCGCGACCACGCCAGAGCGGATCTGTTGAAATCCTACGCGGCATCGATCCAGATCGTTGGACTCAAAGGTCCACCAGCCGTCCGCGGGGGTGTCATACCCATGGATCTTTGGGAACGGATCATCTGCGAGGGAGCTGACGACGACGTGTGGACTGGCGGCGCGGTGCGTCTCGCCGCGTCCGGATTGATCGGCGGCCACCCCGGGGTGATCATTACCGATGTTAGTTTTCACCTCGCTGGGTTGCAGCGCATCATCGACGCGCATTGCGGACGGCCGTCGATGAGTATTGCTCCTGCGCGCCCCACACCGCCCGCACCAGCTGGCCAGGTGGTCGTCGATCAGACGATCGAAGTGCCCGTCAGCGTTGCGCCGGAGCAACCGAAACGGCGATCGCCGCAGACTTCAGCAATCCGTCCTGGCGCGCTGCTGGCCACGATTGCTGAAACCCAAGCCGCTCTCGGTATCGGCCGCACAAAGGTCAACGAACTGATGAAGAGCGGCCGGCTCGTCCGCAAGACGATCGATGGCGGCGTGCGAATCGAAGTCGCGAGCATCATGGCGATTGCGGGCGTCAGCGCCGAGCGCGATTGAAGCCCGTTCCCCGCGCGGGCGAAAACGATCAAGCCTGATCATTTTCACCGGACAAAATGGCCGCTACCTGAGCCTCGGTGATGCCGAACGCGCCCGCCAGCCCCGACGCCGACGCGCCACGCTTTGCCAGTTCTCGGATCCTGCCCTCGTCAACGACGGTCGAATAGGATCGGGTGTCGCGCTGCTCCTTCACGACGTCCTTGCGGCCGGAAGTCCGGTGGCGCTTGGCGGCGGCAGCATGCGGATCACCTGAGGCAGTCTGCTGCTCTCGTTCGCGACGTTCGATGCGGATCTGCTCGCGGGCCACCATATCCGCTTCGCGAATCGTGGCCCGGGCTTCCAGCCGCTGCGACACCAGCCCCGCCCGCTCCTCAGCACGTGCTTGGCGGTCCTGAGCGCGCTTGGCAGCGCGTTCCGCCGGGCTCTCGTTCGTCCGCTCCCGGAAGTCGCCCGTTGCGGCCCCACCCCAGCTTTTATCGACCATTTGGAAACCCCGAAACCGTTCGTCGTGTAGACCCGTCAACCGCCAAAAGCATGACGAATTGCGCGTCCACGGTTCAGATGGAGCGCCCGCATATCTCCCCGCCTTGCGGCGGCCAGTTAAAATTTTAGCCGGGCGCCCCGGCGGATTGGTGAGCCTTTAAGCGTGCTCAGTGCTTCTGGTTACCAATGCCCTTCATATTGCCGACCCCACCATTGCCGTTGCCGTTGTCCTTTCCAGGACCAAGGATGCCGTTGGTGATCGCGCTAGCCGTCTGAGCGGCCGCCGCTGCAGCAGCGGCCGCAGCGGCTTGAACGTTAGCTGCCAAAGCGGCGGCAGCCTGTTGTGCCGCCTGCTGAGCCGCGGCAGCCTGAGCGATGGCAGCTTTTTGCGCGGCGGCAGTCGCTGCTGCTGCTTGTTGGGCCGCAGCGGCTTGGGCCGCAGCTTGTTGAGCTGCAGCTTGTGAGGCCGCTGCCTGCTGAGCGGCAGCCTGCTGAGCGGCAGCTTGTTGGGCAGCCGCTTGTTGCGCCGCAGCCTGAGCGGCAGCAGCCTGCTGCGCGGCGGCCTGAACTGCAGCGGCCTGTTGAGCAGCTGCGGCCTGCTGAGCAGCCTGTGCAACGGCCGCCTGCTGAGCGGCTTGAGCAGCGGCTGCAGCTTGGGCTGCAGCTTGCTTGGCCGCCAAGTCGGCGGCTGTCTTCGCTGCCTCTGCAGCTGCCTGTTGTGCCGCTACTTGTTGTGCGGCTGCAGCTTGTGCGGCCTGAACCTGAGCAGCCGCATCCGCGGCTGCCTTCGCCACTTGGGCAGCTGCCTGCTGCGCTGCGGCTTGCTGTTCGGCGGCCGCCTTGGCAGCAGCGGCCTGCTGTGCGGCTGCGGCCTGCTGCGCCAACTGCGCCGCCGCGGCTTGCTGAGTGGCTTGTTGCGCGGCCGCGGCTTGAGCAGCAGCCTGCTGGGCTGCCGCGTCAGCTGCGGCTTTAGCGGCCTGTGCCGCTGCCAGTTGCGCTGCAGTCTGCTGTGCGCCCGCGGCTTGTGCGGCCGCTGCTTGTGCAGCTGCATCCGCGGCGGCCTTCGACGCCTCCGAAGCGGCTGCCTGAGCGGCGGCCTGTTGTGCGGCAGCAGCTTGAGCCGTCGCTGCCTGCTGCGCCGCTGCCGCCGCCTGAGCAGCTTGCGCCGCTGCGAGCTGTTGAGCAGCTTGTTGTACAGCGGCAGCTTGGGCGGTCGCCTGCTGTGCGGCTGCCTCGGCCGCTGCTTGGGCGGCCTGAGTCGCCGCAGCCTGTGCGGCCGCTTGTTGAGCGTTGGCAGCCTGAACGGCAGCCGCCTGCGCTGCAGCGTCTGCGGCCGACTTGGCTGCCTGCGACGCGGCAGCCTGCGCTGCTGCCTGCTGCACTGCCGAGGCCTGAGCAGCCGCCGCTGCAGCGTCCGCGTTTGCCTTGGCGGCCTGGTCAGCCACCGCCTGTTGGGCTGCGGCAGCCTGCGCCGCTGCTTGTTGTGCCGCGGCGGCTTGAGCTGCCTTCGCAGCCTGATCTGCCGCTGTTTGTGCCGCTGCTTGCGCACTAGCCTGCTGAGCCGCTGCCGCTTGAGCGGCGGCAGCCTGCTGGCTCGCTGCTGCCGCGCGTGCTGCTGCGTCGGCGGCAGCCTGCCTTGCGGCAGCATCAGCCGCCTGCTGCTGTGCAAGCGCCTGTTGCGCGGCAGCGGCTTCAGTCGTGGCTTGCGCCTGCCGTTGAGCGGCAAGCACCTTAGCCTCTTGTGCAACGGCTTCCTGCGCGACTGCCGTGTTAACGGCCACTTCGGCGTCCACGTTTGCAGAATGGGATACCGCCATCACCATGTCAGGGGTGACCGAACCCGCCGTTTTCACATTGGCTGATGCGACCGTTGGGATGGCGCTTGTGCTGCGATTTACAGGAATGACGTTAGGTGAGTCGTCGCTGACAAGACCGCCAGTCAGGGAGCTGAGCGAGACGGCGGGTTCACTGATCGTGGTGACGATCGGTCGGTCAGCTTGCTTGGTCGTGGCGGTCGCCTTGCGAGCCGTAATCGTGGGAACTGCCGGACCTGTATCGTCCTTGCTGCGCACGATACGCTCGATACCCGCCGTCATCACTCGAAGCGCCGTCAGTCGGCTCGCATCTACAGTGATCTTGCCGCCTGGACCAAGCAACTCATGTGCGCCGCCGTTATTGGTGCCCACATCCACCGCGCCTTCCAAAACCTTCACGGATGCGCCGCTCTCGCCGACGCTGACGCTGAACGTTGTCCCCTTCACCACAGCGGCGAGATAAGGCGTCTTCACCTCGAAATGGGGCGTTGCCATCTTACGGATCATGAACACGACGTCGCCCGCATCCTGCACCAGCTGGGCGATCGCACCCTTCTGCTCGACGGCGGGCAGGCGGACCTGCGAGGCGGGGGCGACGAGCACATATTCCTGGCCGCGAGCGATCACGGCCCGACCACCTGGCCCAGTGCGAACAATGTCGCCTGGTTCGATCGAGCCGCTTCGCGATGCCACCTTTGTGACACCAGCGTGTAGGATCGTGACGGGGCCCGAAGCCTCGCTAAATACCCAGCGCGGCGGCGTGGCAGATGCAGCCGCAGGCACCAGGATGGCTGTCGTGATGAGCCAGCGAAACTGCATTGGATCCCCTTACGTGGCTCGCGAGGCGGACCAAGCGTGCTGGATAGAAGGACAGGGTTTCTCAACGACTTGGGAGAATGGTTAACAGGCTGTTAGGTGCTGGCGGCTGTATCGGCCGCCCGGTCAGCTGCTTCGGGTCTCGCATGTCCCCGTTAGCAGGCCCCACGCTCCAATAAAGTCGCTGAAGCCTTAATCGTAGCTTCGAGATCAGATGAAGTCGCCAGAACGGTTGGAACGCCGGATCACGCGAGCACCTTGGCAATCTAGGTTGCATCTAAATGTCGGCAACGATCGTAAATCTGGCCGTCACACTGGGACGTCGCGGAGCAGGTCCAATGAGCGAATTTACGATTGGCGATTGTGAACGTCAGGTCGATTTGGAATTGGCGGCAGCGGATCGAGCAGCTGACGATGCTGAGCGGAAAGCTCACCTGAACCGAGCCGCTATCTTCGCGCATTGTTGTGAAGAGGGTGTGCGAGAAGCGAAGTTTACCAACTCGTCTTTGGGGAACGATTTTCCCTGTCAGCCAGATGTCTTTGGCGCAGCGGGCGTTCAGGCGCATGCCAGCTGACGATCCGACGTCGGAGCCACCGGTGGCCAACGTCACCTACCAATCAGCGTGCCGCCGCTTAGGCTGCTCGCTCGATGGTCTACGAAGCCTATTGGGTGAATCGCGCAGAACTTCCAAGGCATGGCAAGAACGCGAAGAAGGCGGAGCGACAGGGGTTGAGCATTAGCTCACAAACAACGCCTTTGCGATCGCCTGCATCAATTTTTGCTCACCAACAGGGACTTGCGAGCCAGATCAGGACGCTACGGGTGTTCCGTGGATCACTTGGGCTCGATCAAGAAACGTCCTCATGTTCTCGACCGCCACCGGCGTGAGAGCGACATCCTTCCCATCGTCACGATCTTCGATCTGCCCGTCCTTTATAAGGTGCCTGATCCACCTGCGGCCAGCCCCTTCCGACACTGACGATCGTCGCATAAGTTCGGATTCAGACACCGTCCGATTTTCGGTCAGCGCGGCGAATAAATTGAGGAGCAGGTTCCACGCATGCTCATCGAAAAGCTCCGACGGGAACGAATTCCTTCGCTCGGCACGGACACGTAAGAGGTTGCGGGCGATGTCGCCGCGCCGCTGGTCGCCAAACATGATGGAGGTCTAAATCGAAAATTCTCGATCGTCGCTATTAATCACCACAAACATTCAGTTTGGATGTAAGTCGCACACATGAACCGAGAACCCCACGCTGTAGCCAGCGGTTTATGTGCCGCGATTGAGACGGCGCTACGGCTGGCCGAGGCGGCAGATCATACGCTGGTGAGCGCGCTTCTGGCAGAAGCGTATGACGCTGCTCGCTGCGGTGAACGTCCCGCCAACCCAGATTAACGATCAGGTTGCGGGCATCGCTTGAGGAATCGCCTGGATCATCCCGGAAACAGATTTGATACGCATTGTGCCCTCCCCCAGCGCAAATCACCGATTACGACACGAACATGGCTTCGACTATGGCCTGCATCAGCACCCCACGCGGCACCGGGACGCTGACCGACGCATACCCCTCGTTTGCCGCCCGCCGAGTCCCGTAGAGCCCAATCCACTGCCTGCCATGCTGCCGCCAAGCACGCTGCAACGCTGGCACGGGCAACAGCACGCACGTCGCGGCCGGCGCATACGCATAGGCGATGAAGTCTGCCGCCAACGGCTTCTGCACCCAGCCCGGCGTCTTCATCCGCTCGTTGGACCAGCGCTCGAGCAACACGTCGGGCCAGTCGGACGATCGCACCTTCTCGTCGACGGTATAGGTCCGCCCGCATTCGAGCGTCAGCAGGCGGTCGATGCCGCCACGCTGCGCCCAACCGTCCTGCTTGACGGCGACAGCGCTGACGAGCGACGGGAAGGCCCGGCGATAGATCGGGATCCACCATCCGCTTTCCACAAACGCATCGGCCACCGCCAAGCTGTCGTTGAAGGCATGGACACGCCTGCTGCCCCCGGCTCGACGAACCGAGGGCATATAGGCTTGTGCGGGTGTTGGCCGCGCATGCTGCGCGTGGGGGCTAGTCGTGGACATTCTCCTGATCGGCAGTGTCTTCGTCGTCGTCACGCAGCGACTCGAGGTCTGGATCACCGTCGATCGCGTCCATCCGGTCGATCATGCTTGTGGTGAGCCGAGCAAGCAGCGGGCGGGGCAGCGATGGTATCATCGTCAGCAGATGCACCGCCGACGCGCCGTGGTTCGGGCGCGCCCATCGCCGCTGACATGACCGCGGCCACGGCTTTGGTGCGCGGCGCGGGAACGGCGATGGTGCGGACAGCTGGCCCATCACATCGCCTCCCCGTTCTGCCGGCGCTCGATGGTGGTGCGCACCGCCTCGATCCGGCCGGGGTGGCCAACGACCTGGGCCATGACGTCGGTGAGCTCGTCTGCCGGGCAATGCTCCACCACCAGCCAGAGCTTGCGGCCGGATGCGAGGGCGTAGCCGCCGCCGATATTCACCAGCGACGACAGCCAGGCTGCGGGGTCGAACGTGCTCGGTGCGTGAAGCTGCGTCGCCATGTCAGCAGCCCTCCCAGACGATCCAAGCGCCAAACGGGGTGCCCGCCTGCCGAACCATGGCCACGACTTGGACGTCACGCCTCTCGACCAAATTGCACGCAGCGCGGGCGATGCGTTTGAGGCGGCGACGTTCCCGCTCAGGCGTCTTTGGCGACACAAGCGGCGCCATATCCATCCCGAAGCCGGGCTTGCCATCGGGGGTGACGATGAAGCGACCCCCGGCTGCGAGGAAGCGCCGGGCGATTTGCATGTCAGCGCCCATGTTAGAGGCCCTCCGGGCTGGTAAGACGCAACACGTCTGCCGAAAGAAGCTGGGGCACGCCGGTATTGGCCCACATGTCCCGATCGTTGGCCGTCTGGAGCATTAAACGCAGCTCGGCGATCGACATGGGCCGCATGCCGGCAAACCGATCCTCGGCAGCGGTCACAGCGTTGCCTAGCTCACCGTCGCGATCGTATGCCGCGTCCATGCCCGTCTGGCGCGATAGGCGTTCGATCTTGCGATCGCGCCACGTCTTCGCAGCCACCAGCTTTCGAACATGCGGGCTCGTAGCCCGACCATACGTGTCCACGAGATTCGCGCACACACGCGTCATGGACTCGTCGGCGGTCGTGTAGAGGGTGCCGATGCCCGATCCGTCCAAGCCGGCGCCATGGTAAAACTTGACGTGTGGGACAGCCTCCAAAGCCACTAGGTAGCGTTCGCGGGCTGCGTCGAACGTCGGATGATGCGCTTGCATCTCAGCTTCCGCCGTCGCGATGGCGGAGTGAGCCGCGACAAACTCGGGCCGCATGGCACTGCGTCCAAGGCCACCGGTCAGGCCGGCAGCGGCGACGGGAGTAGCGGCGATTGCAACGGCTAAACCAGCGCCCCCGAGGAGCGCGCGGCGGGTAGTTTCGGTCTGCATGGCTCAGCCCTCCCGATCGGCAAGGCGGCGAATGTCGGCGACCAGCGCGGCAATCTCGCGTTCTTCGAATTGGCCATCGTATTCCCGCGCCAGCAATTCCGTTTTGGCGCGCAGCATCGAAAGGCTGGTGGCGGGATAGTCCCAAATAGCGGCCATCGCCTTGTCCCGCCGCTCGATCGCCGCTTCCCAACGTTGATCGGCGCCCCCCATGACACCGGCAGCGACGGCGGCCCGCTCGTCGTTCCAAGCCTTCTTCGCTTCCTCGTATTGCTGCCACGCAGCCTGATTTTCGGGCGTCTTCGTTCGCGCGATGTACGCGGCCAGCGGTTCGTCCATATCAAAGGCATCGGCCTCGGGCTCGCTCGGCACGGGACGCATTGCCGCCAACGCTGCAAACTTCCGCGTCTCGCACCGGCTATGTTCCGCCGAAACCGACAAGTATGCATCCCGCGCCTCCTGGAGCATGGCGCACAACCGATCCCATTCGGCGGTATTGGCAACGGGCTTCGTGGCGAGCGCCGGGGCAACAATGGCGACGGCTGGCAGGGCCATAGCAGCGCCAAGGAACGAGCGGCGGGTTTTGGTGATGGCCATAGGATCAGCCCTCCTGAGCAACGTTTGCCGCAAGCGCATTCGCGTCCAGCAGCATCTCACGGACGAAGGAGAGCGGCACGACGCCGAAGTCTCCTTGACGATCGAGCACCGCCGTTATCTTGGCGGCCATGTCGGCAGCGGTTGCCGCGCGAGTGCGGGACAGCTCGACCAGCGTCTCTTGGCTGGCGTTGGCGAGCAGATCGACGTCGCGCTCATCCTCGGCGGCTTCAAGGTCTTCACACTGCCGTCGGAAGCGGGTCAGTAATGTGGCGAAAGATGCAGATACGATATTGGCCATCGGTTCAGCCCTCCCGCGCCATGAGGCAGCCGTTGACGGCATGCGTGGTGAACAGGCGCTCGCAGCCATCCGCAGCGATCACTGCTTCGATGCTGTCCTGCTGGCGCGTGGTCGATGCGCGGTGCACGCCGGCCAAGGCGCGGGCGTAGGCGCCGGGATTGCCCGTACGGAGGTGCAAGCGCGCCATCTCGACCGCTAGGGCTGTGGATTCGCTCATGCTCGACGAGGTGTGTGCGATCTTGGCCGGGCGCACGTCGGCTGGTAGGGTCTGCATAGCCATTGTCGTCTCCTCAACAGACGGTTGTGGTCAGGCCGGGCGTGGAGGGCTCAATCTCCATGTCCGGCTGCTGACTGATGCTATCGGTATCACTGTTCGTGGTGGTTCGCAAGCGTTCGCCGATGCTATGAGCATCAGATGATTACTCATGACCAATGCCGCGCCGCTCGCATCCTGGCGGGGATGTCTGCGGTCGAACTCGCAAAGCGGGCAAAGGTCGGAATTGCGACGGTGAAGCGCTTCGAAAGCGGCCAATCGGTAACGTGGGCCACGCTCGGCGCGATCCACTCAACGTTGATGGCGGCCGGGATCGCCTTCATCGCTGCTGGCGACATGTCGCTAGAAGGCGGTGAAGGCGTCCGGATAGCTCCTACTTTTCCGGAGTGACTACGATCGAGATGGTCACCGTCGGACGGTGAACCTCGACGTGGCAGGGTGCGCACAGCGCGCGCATGTGTTTCCAGTCATACCGATCAGGATGTCCGTGGCTCATCAGATGATGCGCCTCGTCGGCTTTCTCCTGTCCGCAGTGCTGACAGATCGGATGCGCATCAAGGAACAGACCGTTCCGCTTCTGCCTGGCATTCGGCTTCGTCGTGCGGGGCTTCGCACGCCAATCTACTGGATTGCTCATCTCTATTTTTCCTTTCTTCAGTGGTTACCAACCACCACCTTTCCTCCTCAATATTCTTGCTGTTGCAGGCCATAAGCCTGGTGGCTGACACCCGGCTCTGGCAGCGTCCATATCCGTCATTGCAGATGCGAACGGAGAGCTTCTTGTTAACCGTCTACCCCACAGTGCTACGGTGGGAGCAGCCCCCCGCGCGCGCGACCCCGCTGTGGGGTAAATGGTTAACGGCAGGCGGGGCAGCGCCAATGCACCCCTGCTGCTGCCCGCATCTCCCATGAAGCCGGTGGGCCATAAACAGGACCGATCGCCACATCGCACGCTGCGTTTGCGCACAACAGTATGTCTTGGCCGATCCGGCGGCTGCCATAGACGCTGATGAGGCGCAGCAGATCCATATTCTGCACCCCGTTGCGAGCACGCACGCGCTTCCTGATCAGGCCGTTGTGCTGTTCGAGCGCGTTAGTGGTTACCCCGCGCCACCGCCCATCGGAGCGCAGCGTAACCGTCGGGAAATAGTTGACGATCAGATCCCAGTTCGAGTCGAGGTGAGCCATGAACGTCTTGTAGCTTTTCAACCCGGCGAACCCTTCCGTATGGCGGCGGAACTGAGCGAGCCAGGGAAGCGCATGCTGGAGGCTTGGTGCCTGATAGAACCGAATGAAATCGTAGCGCGCCCAGAACGCACGCCGTATGCGAGGCTGCGATTTGAGGATCGGCAGAAGGTCATCGTAGAAATTCAGCGTGTGAGCGCCACCCTTGGCTATCCGCCGACTGCGTCGCAGCTTCTTGTTCACTGCCATCAGACCGGGTTTGAAATCGTAGATCGTGCTGGCCGCCGCCGCGTTCCCCGACTTCCGCAACCGGTCGATTTCCTGGTTGATGACCTGTGACAGCACCTTCTGAAAGCGCTGAACCACATGCCACTTGTCGGCAACATACAGGGCATTCGGCAGCTTCAGCCGCGCAACGCTGGTATTGGTGCAATGGAGATCGGCAACGAACGTCTTCACTGAGGGAACGTTGAGGCGGTCCTCGACCCACGCGCGGACCGGCTCCGCCTGCATGGATTTGATGAGCCCGATTGGCTGCCCGGTAAGCCCGTCCGCAACGACCATATATTCGATGTGGCGAAGTTTGATGCCATCCATGGCGAGCACGGCAGGCGTCGGAAATCGATGCCCGCGATCAAGGCGCTGGCTCAATTCGATAGCCATCTGCCAGAGCGTTCCGGCCGGAACACCGGTCCGAAAGGCAATGTCCTTCAAAGGCTCGCGCGGCAGAAGCCCGACAACGTGATCGTAGAGCCGGTTTGTCATGTCATAGCGGGGATGCGTGTCAGGCCCGCGCTCGGTGAACGTCTGCACCGTAGGGCCGCCGGGCCGGCTTTTGCAGACCGCGCACTCGTATCGCCGTCGGCGCACATGCAGTTCTACAGGTGCGCCGTGAGGCAAATCGCGGACGAGCCACGGATCGCCATGGAGGAAACCGCGGCTGTGGATCCGACCGTGCAGTCCGCACTGCGGACATGGCGGGCGGGTGATTAGAGTAACGTCAAGACGGCGCACGCGGCCAAGCGGGTGTGCCCGATCAAGGCTGAAAGTCGCTGGCAGAAAGGGCGCCGTCATTGGAGCAACGTATCTGCACACCGATTAAGACGGTGTTCTCGTTACGATTGGCTGAATTGCCGACAGCCTGGACGGCTGCGATCAAATCAGGATCTCAGATCGCCATCCAGTCATTCTCGGCGTCATCAACAGCCGCGAAAGCATCACCATCGGCCTGCTGACCGCGCAGGTGCTTGCGAACGGCTTCAGGGTCACCCTCCTTGGGGAAGTTGCGGTCTGCTCTGGCGGCGTCAGCGATCCCATCGACCCAATCTCCCCGATCGCGCTGGGCGAGCAGCCACCGGCCGAATGCTACATGGGGAGCAGCTACGTCGTTGTCAGAATCGGTCATCACAGGCTCCTCAGTTTGCGCACCAAGCCATCGCACGCAACCGATGTTCTCGCAATGTTCTTGCGGAACGACCGCTTGCCGGCTTAGCTAGGGGTCACGACGAGAGGCCATTCGAATGTCACTGATTCTCCACGACGTTCCGTTCGAGGTCGTCCCCTCCGAGGTGCGCTTCCTCACGTGCAGGACACCGGCTGGCTTCCCCTCCCCCGCCCAGGACGACATGGAAGAGCCGATCGACCTGGGCTCGTGGCTCATAGATCATCCGGCCGCCAGCTACGTGATGCGCGTGTCGGGGCAGTCGATGGTTGGGGCTGGTGTCGCAGACGGCGATCTGGTCGTCGTCAGCCGGGCGGTCGAAGCAAGGTCCGGCGACATCGTGGTGGCGCTTGTCCATGGCGACCGCACGATGAAGCGCCTCCGCCGCCGCGGTGATCGGATGTGGCTCGTGCCGGAAGCGGACGGGTTCCCCGCGATCATTGTGGACGAGCATGTCGAGATCTGGGGCGTGGTGGTCGGCTTGGCGCGTAGATACCGGGCATGAGTGCGATCGCGCTGATCGACTGCAACAACTACTATGTCAGCTGCGAGCGCGCGTTCGATGCCGCGCTGGTCGGTGTGCCGGTGGTGGTCGCCAGTAACAACGACGGGTGCGCCATCGCTCGGTCAGCGGAGGCCAAGGCGCTCGGCGTGAAGATGGGCGATCCCATCCACCTGATCCGCGATCGGCTTGATCGGCACGGTATGCGGGTCATGAGCAGCAACTACACCCTTTACGGCGACATGCAGCGCCGTGTGCTTGCTGCGGTGGAGGACTTCGCGAGCGAGGTGGAGATCTACAGCATCGACGAGAGCTTCGTCGACCTGACCGCCTTCGCCGATCGCGATCTGGTGAACCATGCCAACGGGATGCGGGATCAGGTCCGGCGCTGGACCACGATCCCCACCTGCGTCGGCATCGGCCCGACGAAAACGCTGGCGAAACTCGCGAACGCGGCGGCGAAGAAGAACCCGCTGTTCGACGGCGTGGCGGATCTGCGCGAGGACGTGATGCGGAACTGGGTTCTCGACCGCTTTCCCGTCGGCGACGTGTGGGGCGTAGGACGCGCTACCGCCGGCAAGCTCGCGACACTCGGCGTGACGACGGCGGGTCACCTGCGCGACATGCAGATGAAGCAGGCACGCGGCGTCGGCACCGTGGTGCTCGAGCGCCTCGTAGCCGAGCTTCAGGGTGTGCCGGCGAGCGCGGTCGAGATGGTGGAGCCACAGCGCAAGGGCATGGCCGTCACCCGGTCGTTCGGCACCTACATCCGCGATATGGAGGCGCTGATGGGTGCGGTCGCGCAATATGCGATGCGGGCCGGCGAGAAGCTGCGATCGCACGGGCTCGTGGCCGGGCAGCTGACGGTGTTCTTCCACACCAACAAGCACAAGCGTGATCGCCCGCAATACAGCGCGGCGAGACGGGTATCGTTGCAACCCATGACAGCCGATTCGCTGGAGCTGCTGGCGGCTGCCCGCCGCGGCGTCGAAGCATCCTGGCGGGACGGGTACGAGTTCAGCAAGGCGGGGATCCTGCTCGACGATCTGATCGCGGCGGATCTCCGGCCCCGCACGCTTTTCGAAGGCGATGTGGCTAGGCGCGAGCGGCTGATGACAGCGCTAGATGCAGTCAACGACCGTTTCGGCACGTTCTCCGCTGTTCCTGCGGTGCAGGGCTTCAAGCGGGGCTGGAAGGCGCGATCCGAGAACAAGTCGCCGGCATGGACAACGCGGCTGGACGAGGTGCCGGTCGTAATCGCACGATAGGTGATGTCAGCGTCCGCTACGCGCTGCCGATCCGCGGTTCTCCTCGACGCCGACTATCATCGCCGTCGTCGAAACAGCAGCGAGACCCCGGAGGCGATGATCATCGCTGCACCGCGCAACATGTAGATCCACAAGCCAGCCGGGCGCTTCATTGTCTCGTGGCGCCAGCCCGCGGCAGAGCCAATGAACACCGCACCGTTATCGCTATCCAAGCGCAATCACGCTGGAGTAGCTGCAGCCGTCGCAGTCGACTGCCATCAAGAATGCCTTTGCCACATTGTGTCACCCGTCTCGCTCCCACTGCTCGGTTCTAGCACCGGCCCGTGCAAGAATGCGACCATCCAGCAGCAGGTAGAGACGAGCACCGGCGGATCAATTTGGCCTGCCGCGGAACCCAAAGCACGGGTGAGGTGCTGGTCGCGATGAAGGAGATTGCGGCATGGCTGATTTGGACGAACGAGGCGGTATGTCTCCGGTGCTCGCGGCAGGGTTGGCGATCGGAGCCGTTACAGCCGCCGCGCTGATAGGGCGCCGCTCAAGTCCGACACCTGACCATTCAAATACGCGGCGCTGGTATAAGCGTCTCGACAAGCCGGGCTTTACGCCTCCCGCACCTGCCTACGGCATCGCATGGGCGGGCATCCAGGCGGCGCTGGCATATGGCGGCTACAAGCTGCTCCGGGCTGAACCCTCGCCTGCCCGAACCACGGCACTGACCCTTTGGTCAGGGAACCAGATCGGCGTCGGCGGGTGGAGCAAGGTGTTCTTCGGCAACCGTGCGCCGGGTTGGGGAACGATCGCATCGGCTGCGCTCGGCGCTAACGCGATGGGCTACGTCGCTGCTGCCAGTCGCGTGGACGAAACCGCAGCGCGAACTGGCATGCCGCTGGTAGCGTGGGTGAGCTTTGCAACGCTGCTGTCGGAGGAGATCTGGCGCCGCAATCACTCAGACGAGCCCGTGTAGCGTTTGAAGCGCCCAGCATCGTCAATCTTCGCAAATCTCCTCGGCGACGCGCGCCTGCATCTCATTAAAGAGCGCCAGATCGATGTGCATCTCGGCCACCGGGGCTGCCTCAGCGATCGCGGCCAGGTGGACATGGGTCCGAACGCTAGCGTGCAGATCGTCGATGAGTTCGTCGCAATTGGTCATGCAGATGCCTTCGATGTCACGGGTTAACAGATCGCTTGCGTTCCAACCTCGTCAGCTTGAAAGTCCCGCGCGTGCCCAAGCTGAAGGTCTATCGCACCCCGATCGGTTTCCACGACGCCTATGTCGCCGCATCGAGCCAGAAGGCGGCACTCCAGGCCTGGGGGAGCGATGCAGATCTGTTCGCGCGTGGTATCGCTGAAGTCGTCACCGACGAGGCGCTCACGACTGAGCCGCTAGCATCTCCTGGCGTGGTCATCAGGAAGCTGCGTGGAACGGCCGACGAGCAGTTGGAAGCGGCAAAGATGCCGAAGCGGGAAGGGGCGAGGTCGCGCGACGATCAAGATGAGGAATCCGACCAACGACGGCGGTCGCGGTCGGCTGTGACGCCGAAGGCCGCGGAGCCACCGCGCCCGCCCCTACCGAACCGCGCAGCGCTCGATGCGGCCGAAAAGGCGATCGAGGAGGCGCGATCACGCCACGACGACGACGACCGCCAATGGCGGAAGCGACAAGAGGCTCTGGATCGGGAGCGGCGGCAGATCGATGCCGCCCATGAAGAAGAGGTCGGGCACCTAACAGAAGATGTGGATCGTCTGCGTCGCGCATATGACAAAGCAATGCGACTTTGGAATTCTAAGAGGTGATAGGACCGGGCGCTTAATTCACGCATGATGAGTTCTTCATCTTAATCTGTTCAGCATCATCGCGGCTGAAACGCGCGGCCGTCGACGACTGAGAACACGCAAATGGCCCGCGTTCGTGACGAGACACGGGCCACCCCGTTGCGACACCCGGAGGGTCGCCTGCATGATGATTGATCTTGGCGTGAGGTCAAGCAGACCAGTGCCCCGCCCGTGCTGTCCGTTTACGGCGGGCGAGGCACCGACCTGACATAGGCGCCCTACACCGAAAATGTTACGCGTGGCTTACCGCCCGTCGTTCCCAGCCACGGCCTGACGAAACGCCGGTGATAGATAGCTGAAGCCAAATCCAAACTTTCCGAGATTTGACATGAAAATGCCCCCGGCGAGACCATTGCCGGGGGCATTCTGCCAACGCGTTGCCGCGTGATGTCCGATCCTGGCACCCATATGGGGGGGGCGGTGCCGGGATCAGATCCCTGGGATTACTGCAGGAGCTTCAGGACGCTTTGCGAGCTCTGGTTGGCCTGGCTCAGCATCGCGGTGGAGGCCTGGCTCAGGATCTGCGCCTTGGCGAGCGCGGTCGTCTCCGAGGAGAAATCGGTGTCCTCGATCCGGCTGCGCGCATCCGACAGGTTGGTCGCATTGCTGGTCAGGTTGTTGACCGCCGACTGGAGCTGGTTCTGCGATGCGCCGAGGTTCGCGCGGCGGTTGGAGATCGTGGCGATCGCCGAGTCGAAATTGGCGAGCGTGGCCGACGCGTTGGCGGTGCCGACGCCGGCCGTGTCGGTGACGACCGCCGCCATCGTGCTGTCGGTGTTCAGGTTGCTTCCGAGATTAAGCGAGATTGCATCGGAGGCGTTCGCGCCGGCCTGGATATTCACAGCCCCGCTCGTGCCGGCGGTGCCCGTGAACAGGTTCTGGCCGTTGAACTGGGTGTTGGTCAGCGTGTTGGTGATCTGCGCGGCGAGCGCGTTCTGCTCGGCTGTGATGTTGGTGATGTCGCTAGCCGAATAGGTGCCATTGGTCTTCTGCACCGCCAGTTCGCGCATCCGTTGCAGGTTGTTCGTGACTTCGTCCAGCGCGCCTTCCGCAGTCTGCGCCATCGAGATGCCGTCGTTCGCGTTGCGGATGCCTTGGTTCATGCCCGTGATCTGTGCGGTCATCGACGCGCTGATGGCGAGGCCGGCGGCGTCGTCCTTCGCGCTGTTGATGCGCTTGCCGGTCGACAGGCGCTGCATCGACGTGGACAGGGCCATCTGGGCGCTCGTCGAAGCGTTGGTGGCGCGCAGTGCTGCGATGTTGGTGCCGATGACAGTCATGTTGGATCTCCGTTTCAGCCTCGTGCATCCCACCGGAAGCCGAGCCGCTGTATGCAAAAACGGCACTCCGCCGGCAGACTTTAGCCGCTGCCGGAAAGATTCTGCCGACCGCTTCGGCATTGAGATCATGAATGATAATGCCAATGGGCAAGCCGCACCGGCCTGGCGCGATTGGCCTAACTGGTAGCACCCTGTGGAGCTGGAAGCCGGTATGCTGAACGAACTCCGCCACCGATTGGTCACGATTTCCACCGCGGCATCCGACTTCGCGGCCAACCCGCTGGTTCAGTTGGGCGTGCTGGTCGGCTGCGTCGTTTGGCTCGTGGTCGGCGGCACCGAGGACGGTCTGGCATCCGCGCTGACGATCGGCGGCTTCGTGCTTACGCAGATGGTGCTGAACCAACAGCGCCGACGGGACAATGCGCTACACCTGAAGATCGACGAGTTGATCGTTGCGATGCAGGGTGCCCGCAACGAAGTCGCTGGCGTCGAGCATGCGGCCGAGGAGGAGATCGACCGTTTACGGGCAGAGCGACACTCGGACGAGTAAAGCTGATGCAGCCGCTCGACCGCGGGCTGTGCTCGGACTAGCCTGACATCGCCGACTCACCGGCCGTGGAGACGAACATGATCCGCAATCTGCTTCTGGCTGCTGCGTCGGTCGCCATCGCGACCACCCCCGCGTTTGCCGCTCCTTGCCGCGACGCCAAGGGCCACTTCGCCAAATGCCCGCAGGCCGCTGCCAAGCCGATCCGCTGCAAGAACGCCAAGGGTCAGTTCGCGAAGTGCGGATCGGCCGGCGCAAAGCCGATGTGAACGACGGCGCGGGGTTCAGCTTGTGACCCCGCAACGTTCGGCCGGGATGGTAAGGCGGCACCAGCCTGGGCGACTGGCGATCCGCTAGCCGCCTCGCCCAAGCTGAAACCCCGTTCAGATCAGTCCTTCGTGCTTCATCGCCTTCTGCACGGCAGGGCGCTCCAGCATGCGATCACGAAGGGCGGCGAGCTTCGTCGGCACGTCCAGCCCGTTCTTGCGTGCCCACAGCAACATCACGAACAAGTAGCAGTCAGCGGCACTGAGGTCGGCGCCGAACAGATAGTCGCCCTGCATCGTGTCAGCGAGATAACCCATTCGCTTCAGGATCATCTGGCCGGCCTTGTCCTTATCTTCGTCGCTCGCACCGGCGAAGAAGGGCTTGAAAGCCTTGTGAATCTCGGTCGAGATGAACGCCAGCGCCTCGAGCAGGTGCGTGTGCCCGAGCGCGCCCTTCGGCTTCAGCGCACCATCCTGATGCGCGATCCAATCGAGGATCGCGACGTTCTCGCTAAGCGTCTCGCCGCTGTCGAGCGTCAGCGCAGGCACATAGCCCTTGGGATTGATGGCCAGGAAATCGGCACCGCTTTCGGTCTGCTTGGTCTTCAGGTCGACCTTCTCGTGATCGAACGACAGGCCAGTCTCATGAAGAGCGACGTGGTCTGACAGGCTGCATGCGCCGGGCGAATAGTAAAGCTTCATGATAGGAATACCTTGGAGGTTGCACAGAGGGTCTATGGTTGGTCAGCGTATCGACGTCCCGGCCTACATCAGATCATATTTCACCTGCTCGGGTGCGACGGCCCAAAGCATGGGGAAGAAGTCCGGCTGAGCCACTTCCTCGCCGGCAGCCAGTTCCATCCACATGCCCATCTCGCGGCGACCAAGAATCTTGCGTTCGCCATCGTCGAGCATCACCACGTCGCCTTCCGCGTAGGTGTCGATTGGCTCCCAGTTCGGCTCCCAGGTCGTGCCGGCCGTATCCGTCTCTGGATGGTGGAAGGCTGCGCCGGCAACCGCCGGATCAGGATCCTCGCCTTGTGCGGGTGCATGATGAAGCCCGACGCCCTGTGCGCCTTCGATCTCGGCCCGCACGGCATCCGGGAGTCCAGCGAAATCCTGATCGATCGGCGTGGTGTCGGTCACAGCAAGGTCCTTTGCGGGTCGCGGGTCGGAAAGACTGGCCCCCGGACCGTCATGGCCGAGGCGTCGTAGGGCTTCTGTAAACCGATCACTTCTTCATACGATCCGCCGAGCCATCGATCCCAGTCGGCTTCCTTCAAGATGGTGATCATGGCTTTGGGGTGGATCGGCCCGACTAGTTCGTTTGGATCGCAGGTCACCATCGTGAACCCAGCACCCTTTGCCGTCTGCTGCCAGAAGCCCGCTACCGCGAAGACTGACTGGTCAGTGACGTCGAACCACATCTCTCCCTTGACCGGCTTGCCCTCACCGACCTGATGCTTGTCGGGCGTCCATTCGCAAAACTCGGTGAGTGGGATGAGGCAACGGTTCGCCGGCAGCGCCGACAGACGCCGCCACTGCGGCAGGCCGAGATTGCGGACGTTGGTCATCGGCCACGCGGCCTGGCCGCCCAGCACATCCCAAGACATGACATCAAGCACACGTCGGTCGCGCTCTGTCCGAACCACATAGGCTTTGGAGCGGGGGTATAGCTCGACCGGATCGGCGTTCGGCCGGACGACGTCCTCGGCCCAATTCGCGCTGAAGCGTTCGAACAGTGTCTCCGGCTCGCCTCTATTTCGCGCACGATTGCACATCAGCGGAACAGGCCCACGAAGCCATCGAGAAGCCCTAGCAGGCTGCCTGCGACGAGAATGGCAACGATCCCCATCTCGACGCGTCGGAGCACGTGACGGATCCGGGTCATTGCATCTGCGCCTGCATCAACTGGTCCAGCCGGTATGCGATCGCCTTCCACCGATCGATCCCAAGCTGGTCGCCAGCTCGCGCGACTTCGCCCACGCGAACGGCAACGTGAATTGGCGCCTCGTCGCCGTGCTGCTTGATGACCGCGAGCGCCTCGGCCCATCGTTCCTGATCTTCGGTCATTGCGGTGGATGCCGTCCATCGGGGCAAATTGCGGAGCTACGGTTGGAAAGAAGCATGGCTGACCGCATGATCTGGACGGTGATCAGAACGCACCGTCCTGTCGTTCGGGATCCTCGACCGCGGCTTTCTCAGGGCCGGGTTCCGGGATGCCGGGCTCGGCTTCATCGGGGGTCATAGGCATCGTTTACTCCTGTGGCGGGCAACGTGACGCGGAACAATCGACTCGTCCATCCCCGGCGTGATTGGCGGCGGATGACAATCGGCGAGAGCGAGGCGGTCCTTTAATCACCCCGTTGCGAGCTTGGCGGGGCCCTTGTCCTGTTTAGCTGTCGTCGTCGTCGCCGCCGGGCTCGCCATCATCAAAGCCGATGTCGCGGCTGAATGTCACGGTGACGGTATCGCCATCCTCTTCGACGTCGACGATCTCATACTTTTCCTCGGTCGCTGGTTCGCTGAGCGCTTCAACAAGTGCGCGGACAGCAGGCGGCAGGCTCTTTAGGTTCATGGATGGTCTCCCCGGTTCATTCGCAGCCGCAACGAAGCCTGAGTCAAGAATTTCCCTTCCGGTATCAATAACGCGTCGGCGCTACCTACGGCGTCGACACCGTGTCGTGCCGCCTGTTCACGACAGCATCCGGCTTCCGACGGGCGCGACAAGAGGCTACCGCTCGATCTATGCAGGAATTGACACTCACCGTCGTCGGCATCGACTTTGCCAACGACGACAAGTCGAAAAGCAATCGCCGTATGGAACTGCTGCTCTGCCCGCCGGGCGAGCCGGTGCGGCTACAGCTCGAGCCGAAGAACCCGCATGATCCGAATGCCATCAGCGTTTGGAGCGCCAGAAACGTGCAGCTCGGGTACCTGTCAGCCGAACGAGCCGGCTGGATCGGAGGCCGGATTCGCAGCGGCGAGGAACACGAGGTCATTTTCCAGGGGCTCTATGGCGACGCCGGCTATGTCCGGATCCGCTTCGGTGGTGGTGCGCCAACACTTCCGCCGGCTCCGCTAAGCGCGCTTCCGCCCGCCCGGCCGTGTCCTGCACGACGAACGCCGGTCATGGATGAAGATGCCTTCTATCCGGACGAAGATGGACCGGCTTGGGGAGCGTGATCCGCGAGCCCCAGCCGCGTTATGTGATCAACGACGGCTGCGGGTAGCGGGTTGCTGAAGTCCAAGCCGAATTCCTCGCGTGACTGCCACGCGACCCAACCGGCGTAGTGCGCCATTCCTGGGACATGAAGGCCGAGATAGCGGCCGACTTTTACCGGGGCGGCACCCACGATCTTGCATCCAAGCGTGGAAATGTCCGTGACCAGAACGGCTTCACGGATGCCCCCGGGGCTTAGTAGGAACGCCGGGAGGTGGAGCGGTGAGCGGCTGTCCCGGCGTTCCTCGATCGCAAGCGGAGCGGGCTTGAAGCCGCGAAGATCGTGCATGCTCATCACGCCGCACTCGCACAGGCGGCTAAAGTTTCGTTTAACCGGTCTGGCGCACATGCGAGAGGATCGGCGCGGAGCTGTGCCATGGCTTCTTTTACCGCGCTCGTCGTCGTGGCAATGCGTCGGCATGCGTCACAATCTCCCTGCTCGCGCCATTGCCGCTTCGGCAATTTTGCTCGCCTCGCCTGCATTCGCCTGGGGATACGAGGGCCATCAGATCGTGGCGGCGATCGCTCGCGCGGATATGACGCCGCAAGTCCGCACCAAGGTCGATGCCATCCTCGCCAGCGACAGTGACACGCTGACCGGTCCCGACATGGTCTCGCGAGCCACTTGGGCAGATGCCTGGCGTAGCGCCGGCCACCGCGAGACCGCGCAGTGGCATTTCGTCGACACCGAACTGGATGGCTCAGCCGGCGTCGACACAGCATGTTTCGACCATCCTGCCCCGAATCAGCCTGCGAGCACTGGTCCTGCGAAGGACTGCGTCGTCGACACGATCCGCGAGTTCACCGCAGAGCTGTCCGCACCGACCACGACGCCCTCGGAACGCCTGCTCGCACTCAAATACCTGCTTCATTTCGTCGGCGATGTGCACCAGCCGCTTCATTCATCGGATAACCACGACCGTGGCGGCAACTGCGTGCTGATCAGCTTGGGCGGCACCCGCACTGTGAACCTTCATTCCTATTGGGATACCGCAGTCGTAGAGGCCGCACTTGGCAAGGATGCGGAAGCTGCGGCAGCCACGTTGCGCGCCCGGATCACGCCAGCCGAGCGGACACAATGGCGGAGTAATGATCCGGCGACATGGGCGAACGAGGCGTTCCAGGTCGCACGCTCGACGGCCTACACCATCGGTTCGCCGCCTGGTTGTCAAAGCGACGTGGCCCCGATCGCGCTTCCCGACGGATATGCGGCCAAGGCTGAAGCTGCTGCATCGCTTCAGCTTGAGAAGGCTGGCGTGCGGCTGGCGGCCGTGCTGAACGCGGCCCTTGCCCATGTCACCGTGCCAGTAAGCACCGTCGTTTCGGCAGGCCCGACAAGTGCACCGGCGCCTATGTCGCGGGAGCATCAAGCCGGACGCACACCGGAGTCACTGGCATGTTCCGCCGAGGCTGATGCCAAGAGGTTGCATGGTAAAGACCGGCAGCGGTTCCGCCGGGGATGTATCAGGAAACGCAGCAGCGGTCTTGTGTCAGAATGAACCGTTAGCTGCTTGTCATTGGACGCTTACAATGGCTCACTCCCAGTTGGCCGGCGAAAGCCGAGTCGAACGGGAGGACAGAAAAATGAAGGCATTGATCATCATGGCAGCCGTGTCGCTGCTTGCTGGCGCAGCTGATGCGCGAGGCGGCCCGCACTATGGCGGTGGCGATCATACCAGTAGCCATGGCGGGCATTATTCGGGTGGCTATGGTGGCTCCAGCCATAAAGGCGGCCACTATACCAGCCGCACTGGCAGCCACCATTATGGGTCGCACCAATAGTGATGATCACTGGCCGCCGACAAGCGGCGGCCAGTGATATGATGCCTGATGCGAGCACCGCCGCGTCATATTTGCTCGATAAATCTTAGTCAGCGATACCGTGGCGCGGATCACCATCATGGTGTATTCCAAGTCCGTGAATATCGCATCTATCGTCGCAACTTCAATCGGCATCGCGCTTTTCCGCGCGCTTGTGGAGCCTGCGCTGCGGAACTACCGCACATGGAAGATTGGGCCGAGAACGCGAGTCGCCCGCAGAAACTGGCGCGGGCTTTACGTGCCGGATCTAATGATCATCCGCACCGAGCGAGTGCTTTGGTTTGCGATCATAGTCCTGATTGTCACTGGAATGGCGGTTGGCTGGACGGTGATGGTGCCGAATAGGTGAACGGTGCGGTCGCCGCTTGGCTGCCAAACGCCGTGCCGAACATGCCCAGGCGCTTGGGTCGAGTTGCAGCGACAAACGCTTGATAAGCCTGATCGCGATCCAACAAGTCGCGGACCGTGGCGAGCCCGTTCGCTGGGTCGGGCGTCATGAGCATTGGGGCGATGTCGTCCGCCTTCGCAACAGCACGGCTGCCGATGCCAAAATTCAGTGCGTCGCGAATACCGGTGCCGGCAAAGCGAGTCGCGGTTGCGGGCAGTGACGCGCCGTGGGTGATCATTGCCGTGCCAGCGTGCATTGCGCCGTCGATAAGCGGATTCGATGCAAATGCCTGATCTGCAATCTGATTACGGGCGGTCCGGGAATTGCCTAGGATGGCGTTCGTGGTCTGCTGCATCCCGCTTTCGAGGTCCCGCTGACGCAGCAAGTTTGAGACACCCGGATTATTCGGGTAAAGCGTCCCAAGACGCTGCTCTGCGGCCGGCGTGCCAAGCGTAGCGTCGAACGGATTGCTGCTGTAGCGCAGGCGGTCAGCGGCATCCATAAGGGCGCTTCGATACCCAAGCTGCATCTGCGATAGATGCTCCGGGGTTTGGCCCGCGACCTGAATGCCAAGCTCGTTTGGGTTCAACGAAAACGCGTCCTGCCCACGCCCCATGGCATCCCGCGCCTGCACCGGGCCCGCATAAGCATTGCGCGCATCTCGATACGCGGGATTGATACGATCCACCTCAC